>NZ_CP076853.1:2400000-2761250 GCF_018987265.1 Rhizobium sp. WYJ-E13
CGGGCTAAGCCTTGCTCGGCTACCCCTTATTCCGCTGCCACAGCATCCCGCGCGCCATCGACATCGCGTGCGGGCGATGCGCCATAGAGGCGGCTGTACTCGCGGCTGAACTGTGACGGGCTCTGGTAGCCGACCCGGTGGCCGGCAGTGCCGGCATCGAGCCGCTCCACCAGCATCAGCCGGCGCGCCTCGTGCAGGCGAAGCTGCTTCTGATACTGCATCGGCGTCATCGCCGTCACCGATTTGAAGTGATGATGGAAGGATGACGCGCTCATGTTGACGTGATCGGCGAGATCCTCGATGCGCAGCGGCCGGGCGAAATTCTCCTTCAACCAGGCAACGGCGCGTGCGATCCGGTTGCTGTGGCTGTCAGCCGTCGCGATATTGATCAGCCGTTCACCATCGGGGCCGGTCAGGATCCGGTAAAGGATTTCCTGCTCGATCAGCGGCGCCATGGCCGGAATGTCGTCTGGACGATCGAGCAAGCGCAGCAGGCGCACGGCAGCATCCAGAAGCTCCGGCGGCGCGACGTTGACCGTCATGCCACGCTGCCCGTCCGTATGGGAGGCCGGGCGCGGAATATCGATGCGGCTCAAGAGTTCCAGCAGCTTTTCGGAATCGATCGCCAGCCCGAGACAGAGATGCGGCACCTCGGGGCTGGCCTCGGCGATGCGCCAGGCAACCGGCAGATCGAGTGAGGTCAGCAAATAATCCCCGGTTCCGTAACTGATGAATTCATCGCCGAGGCGCAGGCTCTTGGCGCCCTGCAGCACAAAGGCAAAACAGGGTTTGTAGCTGCTGTGCAGCGGATCGCTCGGGTTCGAGCGGCGGCTGATGTGAAGATTGCCGATCGATGTGCGAAACTCACCATCATCAGGTGCAAACCGCATCGCGATATCGACGATTTCCCGATAGGGATTGAAGGGCAATGTCATGCGGCAACTCTTTCTGTCTCGCGCCTGCGATCTGATCCCAATTTAAGACTGCTTTTCCATTTCGCAAACAGGTGGCCGGCTCACTTTTGCAGGATCGTGCAAAAAGCTGAGAGTATCGCTCTAACGCTGCGGCAAGGTTCCGCGCAATAGTTCAGCCACCCCTCTCACCCCACCCTCCACATCGGAAAGGAAGGCACCCATGCCTATTGCCAGAGGTTACGCCGCGACTGACGCTTCCAAGCCGCTGACCCCTTTTACCTTCGAACGCCGCGATCCGAACGAGGATGATGTCGTCATCGACATCAAGTTTGCCGGCATCTGCCATTCGGACATCCACACTGTCCGCAACGAATGGAAGAACGCCGTCTACCCGATCGTGCCGGGTCATGAGATCGCCGGCATCGTCAGGGCCGTCGGTTCCAAAGTGACGAAGTTCAAGGTCGGCGACCGCGTCGGCGTCGGCTGCTTCGTCGATTCCTGCGTCGGCTGCGCCGAACGAGACCTCGACCGCGAACAGTACATGCCGGGCCTCGTCGGCACCTACAACGAGTTCGAAGCCGACGGCAAGACCCGCACCCAGGGCGGCTATTCCGATAGCATCGTCGTCAAGGAAGGTTATGTCATGTCCATCCCGGACAACCTTCCGCTGGATGCATCCGCGCCGCTGCTCTGTGCCGGCATCACGCTCTATTCGCCACTGCGCCACTGGAATGCCGGCCCCGGCAAGAAGGTCGCGATCGTCGGCATGGGCGGCCTCGGCCATATGGGCGTCAAGCTCGGTGCCGCCATGGGCGCTGATATCACCGTCCTCTCCCAGACCCTCTCCAAGAAGGAAGACGGCCTGAAGCTCGGCGCCAAGGAATATTACGCCACCAACGATGCGGAAACCTTCACGAAGCTCGCCGGCACGTTCGACCTCATCATCTGCACAGTCAGCGCCGAGATCGACTGGAACGCCTATCTCCGTCTCCTGAAGGTGGATGGCGCCCTCGTCGTGGTCGGCATTCCCGAGAATGCGATCCCGGTCCACGCTTTCTCGCTGGTTCCAGGCCGCAAGAGCATTTCCGGCTCGATGATCGGCTCGATCAAGGAAACCCAGGAAATGCTCGACTTCTGCGGCGAGCACAACATCGTTTCCGAAATCGAGAAGATCAACATCCAGCAGGTCAACGAAGCCTATGAACGCGTGCTGAAGAGCGACGTGCGCTACCGCTTCGTCATCGATATCGCCTCGCTGGCCGAGTGATGAAACAGAAAGGGCGGCTCTCGGGCCGCCCTCAGACCGCTGACAAACCCGTCGATTTTGTCGGCGGTTTTTTGTCGGAACGCCCGGTGAAGTGACGTTTTGCCGATGAGGTTGGTCTGATGAGAATTACGGCTGTCTGGCCTTATCCCCAGGCTGGCTTTGGGGTCTTGGTCAGCGCTATGGTGATCTTCTTGATGTTCTGGGCGGCAGCGGCCAGCAGGCATTGGCAGCGGACTCTGACGAGGCCTCGGAAGCGGGCGTAGCGGTGGCCGTGAAGTTGTTTGGCGTCGGCAAAGGAACGTTCGACGGTCTCTTTTCGCCGCTTATAGATTGCCTTGCCCCAGGGTGTCTTTCTGTTGGCATCTGTTCGTTCTCGGGCGTCTTGCCAGACATGGCGGGTGATGGTGCGCTCAGCCTTGGCATTGGACGTGCAGGAGGCAAGCAGCGGGCAGTTTCGGCAGATGGCAGGATCGGAGCGGTAGTGCTTGTAGCCGTTGCGGTCGGTGGTGGCATAGGTCAGCAACTGGCCCTCGGGGCAGCGATAGCCGTCCGTCTCGGGCTCGAACACGAACTTCGATTTGCGCATCATCCCGTCCTTGGGTGGGGTGGGATTGCGATAGCCGGTGACGCCGAGGATTTTTCTGTCCTCCAGTCCCTTGGCGATGCCTGATGTCGCATAGCCCGCATCGAGCCCGACCGCGCCGACATGCAAGTCGAAGCGGTCGCGCTGCCGGTCCAGCCGCTCCAGGTAGACGATCGAGTCATGCACATTGGCCGGCGTCACATGCGTGTCGGTGATGATGGCATGGCGACCATCGACGGTCCGATGATCGAGATAAAAGAAGCCCTTGGGCTTGCCGTCGCGCACCATGTAGCCGCTTTCAGGGTCGGTGCGGCTGACCTTGGTTTCCTTCACCTCGGGCTCGCGCGCCTTCTCCTTCAGCGGCTTCTGGCCATGCGCGGCCCGTTCGGCCTCGATCGCCCGGTCAAGATCGGCCCAGTAATCGGCCCGCGATTTCTGGAGCATCTCAAGATCATATTTGCCCTTGTTGGCATTGGCCTTCAGATGCGTGGAATCCGTATACAGTACCGTGCCGTCGACCAGGCCGTGCCGGATCGCCTGCTTCACGATCGCATCGAAGATGTCCTGGACCACGGACGTATCGTTGAAGCGGCGGCGACGGTTTTGCGACAGCGTCGAGGCATCGAAGACCGGCTCAGTCAGCTTCATCCGAAGGAACCAGCGATAGGCGACATTGACCTCGATCTCGCGCACCAACTGCCGCTCCGAGCGAACCCCGAACAGGTAGCCGATGAACAGAGCCTTGAACATTAAGGTAGGATCGAGCGGCGGACGCCCGTTGTCGGCGCAGTAGAGCCCGGCAACACGATCATGGATGAAGGAAAAGTCGATCACCGCATCGATCTTGCGAAGCAGGTGATCCTTCGGCACCAGGCTGTCGAGCGTCACCATCTCGAGAGCCGTTTGTTCGGGAGCAGGTTTCTTCAACATGTCCCAGTGAATCACAAACCCCTGGCTGTGGCCAGGGGTTTGTCAGCAGTCTGAGGGCGGCTCTCGGGCCGCCCTTTTTCTTTACAGTTTGTTCGCCCCTACCCGTCGTCGCGCATCGTCTCGCGCTGGGTGATCAGCCGGGCGCTGTGCTGGCCGCTAAGATAAATCCACAGCCAGTTCCAGGCGACGGTAAAGCGCGAGCGCGTGCCGATCAGGAAGTAGATATGGGCAAGGCCCCAGATCCACCAGGCGATCCAGCCCTTGAGCTTGATCCGGCCGAAATCGATGATGGCCGCACTCTTGCCGATCGTCGCCAGGCTGCCCTGATGCCAGTATTTGAACGGCGCAGGCGCAGGCTTGCCGGATATGCGGGCGCGAATGACCTTCGCCACATAGCCGCCCTGCTGCTTGGCCGCCGGCGCAATGCCCGGCACCGGCTTGCCGTTCTCTCTGATGACGGAGGCCGTATCGCCGATCACGAAGACATCCGGCAGGCCGGGTGCGGTCAGATCCTTCTCGACGATGGTACGCCCTGCCCGGTCGGCCGGCACGCCGAGCCAGCGCGCCGCATGCGAGGCCTGCACGCCCGCCGCCCAGACGATCGTCCGGCTCGGAATGAAGTTTTCGCCAACAGTCACGCCCTCAGCCGCGCACTGCGTCACCGGCGTTCCCGTCAGCACCTCGACGCCGAGCTTTTCCAGCGCCTTCTGCGCATAGGCCGAAAGCTCCTCGGCAAAGGCCGGCAGCACACGCGGACCTGCCTCGATCAGCACGACGCGGGTCTTGCGCGTGTCGATTTTGCGAAATTCCTTGGGCAGCGTGAAATGCGCCAGCTCGGCAATGATACCGGCAAGCTCGACACCCGTCGGGCCTGCGCCGACGATGGAAAAGGTCAAAAGCGCGTCGCGTGCGGCCGGATCGCTTTCCACTTCCGCTCGCTCGAAGGCGAGCAGCACGCGGCGGCGGATCGTCGTCGCATCCTCCAGCGTCTTCAGGCCAGGTGCCACCGGCTCCCATTCGTCGTGACCGAAATAGGCATGCGTGGCGCCGGTGGCGAGCACCAGCGTATCGTAGTTCAGCACCATGCCGCTGCGCAGTGAAACGCTCTTTGCATTGACATCGACGCCATTGACCTCGCCGAGCAGCGTCGTCACCTCGGGCCGGTCGGCGTAGAGGTGGCGGATCGGCCAGGCGATCTCCGACGTGGATAGGATTGTCGTTGCCACTTGGTAAAGCAGCGGCTGGAAGAGATGGTGGTTGCGCCGGTCGATGAGCGTGATCTTCGCACCCGCACCCTTCAATCCGTTGACGAGCTGCAGTCCGCCGAAGCCACCGCCGACAACGACGACATGATGTTCGCTCATGATCCTACCCTTTCGTCATTGCGCTGCAACAAATGTCGCCTTTCGAACGAAGGATTCAACCGCCGTTTCGGCATATCTCCCCACAACGTCAGGCATAGGAGACGGGTATGGACGTACCATGTTTCAACAGTTCCATGGAGATCGAAGCCGACACGTCGAAAAGCTCGATCCTGCGCACGATCCGCTTGTAAATGACATCATAATGCTCCACGCGCGGCAGTACGATCTTGAGGATGTAATCGTAGTTGCCCGTCAGCCGGTGCGCCTCGACAATCTCGGGAATATCGCTGATCGCCCGCCGGAAGCTCTCCGTCCACTCGTCGGAATGATGTGCCGTCTTGATGAGCGCAAAGACCGTCGTCGGTACGCCCATCTTCTCCCGGTCGAGCACGACGATGCGCCGCGCTATATGGCCGGTTTCTTCCAGCCGCTGGATACGCCGCGAGCAGGCCGAAACCGAAAGCGCCACCTGTTCCGCAAGATCGGTCACGGAGATGCCTGCATTCTCCTGCAGCATATCGAGAATCCGCTTGTCGCGATCGTCGATCATGATCACACTTCCACGCCTGAATTTTGCGAGATACCGAAAAACGACGCGAAGTATTAGCACAGATCTGCATAAAAGCACAAACTTTGCAAACAATCGGCGCCCGATTTACCGCATCATCAACGCATCCTAGAACACCAGAGGGAGCGACCATCCATGAAAACAATCGGCCTGATCGGCGGCATGAGCTTTGAAAGTTCCGCAGTCTATTACCGCCTCATCAACGAGATGGTGCGCGAGCGCCTGGGCGGACTGGCCTCCGCCGAACTCATTCTGCATTCGGTGAATTTCGAGGAGATCGTCGCCCTGCAGAAGGCCGGCGCCTGGGATATGGCTGCCTCACGCCTCGGCGATGTTGCACTGCGCCTGCAGATTGCCGGTGCCGATTGCGTACTGATCTGCACCAACACCATGCATCTGATCGCGCCCGAGGTTGCTACGCATATCTCCGTGCCGCTGATCCACATCATCGACGAGACGGCAAAGACGATCCACGCAGCAGGCTGCAAGCGCCCGCTGCTGCTCGCCACGCGCTACACGATGGAGCACGGCTTCTATACCGACCGCATGAAGAGCCTCGGTCTCGACATCGTCGTGCCTGATGCCACCGACCGCACCACCGTCCATGACATCATCTTCAACGAACTCTGCGCCGGCAAGGTGCTCGACAGCTCGCGTGAAAAACTGATGGCCGTGATCGAACGCGCCCACGCCAAGGGCGCCGATAGCATCATCCTCGGCTGCACAGAAATCTGCCTGATCCTTGATCCCGATCGGCTTCCCCTGCCCGGTTTCGACACGACGACAATCCATGCCCGCGCCGCTGTCGATTTCGCGTTCGAGGGAGAACTCGCAAACGAAGAAGAAGACGCGGCCTGAGTCACCAATTTAGTTGACTCAGTCAAATAAAAGCAGCAGAGTTTCGTTAGAACGCCGTGCGTCCATTCTGACGCACGGCGTTCTAACTCTTTGAATCTGCGCATCAGGCTTACCCAAAATCAAAACGGATTCTCGGGCCGATGCTGTAGGAGACCCTGCCATGACCGATATTGCCCTCATCGAATCCGCCCGCGAATTCAATCGCTTCTACACGAACTTCCTCGGCCTTCTGAACAAGGCCTATCTCGATACCCCCTTCACGCTGACGGATGCGCGTGTGCTCTTCGAGATCGGCGTCCATGATGGCGTCAATGCCGGCGCGCTCGCCCGCGACCTGCAGCTCGATCCCGCCTATCTCAGCCGCATCCTCAAGCGCTTCCGGGAGGAAGACCTCATCGAGGCAACGCCCGATCCAGCCGATCAGCGCAGCCAGATCCTCACTGTCACCGACAGGGGACGAGCGCAGTTCGAGGAATTCGGCCGCCGCTCCAATGCGCAAATCGCCGCCCGTTTCGAGACGCTGGCCGATGGCGAGCCGGAAGCGGCCGTTGCCGCCATGCGCACGATCCGCGCCATCCTCGATCCGCAGGTACGACCGGCAGCCGCTATCATCCGTTCGCATCGCACCGGTGACATCGGCTGGATCGTCCAGAGCCAGGGACGCTTTTATGCCGAGGAATATGGCTGGGATTTGCGCTTCGAAGGGCTGGTCGCCGATGTCGCCGGAAAGTTCCTCGCCAATTTCGACCCCGAGATGGAGCATTGCTGGATCGCCGAGCGTGGCGGCATCAATCTCGGCTCGGTGCTGATCACCAATGGCGGCGACGGCATCGCCAAACTTCGCCTGCTCTATGTCGACAAGGCCGCTCGCGGTCTCGGCCTTGGTAAACAGCTCGTCGAAGAATGCATCGCCTTCTCCCGCCGCAAGGGATACCGGCAGATCTCGCTCTGGACCAACGACTTCCTCCATACCGCCCGCGCCATCTATCAGAAGGCCGGCTTCCGGCTTGTCTCCGAAGAGAGACATCGCATGTTCGGCCCTGAGGCCAATGGCCAGACCTGGGTGCTCGATCTCTGATTTTGCTGCGTCGCAGAAATTTTACTTGATTTGGAAACGGTCATTCCCTAATTAGGCGTCATGACCGTTGACACCCTGACACCTGATGTGAAGACCCGCAGCCGCGGCCGCCCGCGCGAGTTCGATATGGACTCAGCCCTCGATGCTGCGCTGCGCGTCTTCTCCGAGCGCGGCTACCACGCCGCCTCCATCAGCGAACTGACCGAAGCCATGGGCCTCGCCTCAGGCAGCGTCTACAAGGCTTTCAAGGACAAGCGCGGCATCTTCCTTGCCGCCTTCAAGCGCTATCGTCAGCTCGGACGCGGCCGGCTGGAGGCGAAGATCGCATCCGTAAAGACCGGGCGCGAAAAGGTCTTCCAGATGGTCATGTATTACGCCGAACTTTCCCATGGCGAAGCAGGCCTCAAGGGCTGCCTCGTCGTCGGCGGCGCGAACGATCTTTCTCTGCTGGACGAGGAAGCGGCAGAGCATGTCGCCGCCGCCTTTTCCGCTGATGAAATGCTGATGGCCGATCTCATCCGCATCGGCCAGGCAGATGGCACGATTCCGCCGACCGTGGATGCTGATGCCACGGCCCTCACCTTTCTCTGCCTGACCAAGGGGCTGCGCGTCATCGGGAAGACGGGACGCGGCGAGAAAGAGATGATGGCTGCGGCAGAGGCCGCAATGCGGCTCGTGACCTGACGACCGAAATACCGGCACCCGTTCAAGGATCGGGTGGCGGCAGACGATTAAATTGCATTCAATCCTCCCAATCATTGCCCGACTGGAGTTTCTGATGAGCGTTTCAGCCACCACGCCGGATGCGGCCATGCCCCGAGCCCTATCCCCCTGGCTAACCTTCCTTTTTGCAGCTTCCTGCGGCTTTGTCGCCGCCAACCTCTATTACGGCCAGCCGCTGGCGGGCCTGATCAGCGCCGATCTCGGCTTCTCGCCTGCCGCAACCGGCCTCATCGTCACGTTGACGCAGATCGGCTACGGTCTCGGCCTTCTGCTTCTGGTGCCGCTTGCAGACCTCTTCGAAAACCGTCGTCTCATACTGACGCTGACTGTCGGCTCCGCACTTGCCCTCGTCGGCGCGGCCTTCTCCTCCACGCCATCAATGTTCCTGACGGCCTCGCTCTGCATCGGCCTCGCCTCGGTCGCAGCGCAGGTTCTCGTTCCCTTCGCCGCCAGCATGGCGCCGGATGCCACGCGCGGCCAGGTCGTCGGCAATGTCATGAGCGGCCTGCTCTGCGGCATCATGCTCGCCCGCCCCTTCGCGAGTCTCGTTGCCGAAGCCTCGTCCTGGCATATGGTCTATTACGTCACCGCCGCCGTCATGATCGCACTCGGCGTCGTGCTGCGCGCCAACCTGCCGGTTCGCATCCCGCACACGAAACTGCGTTATGGTGAGCTGCTGGCCTCCATGGGCCATCTGGCGCTGAATTCGCGGGTGCTGCAGCGCCGCGCCCTTTATCAGGCCGGCATGTTCGGCGCTTTCAGCCTATTCTGGACGACCGCGCCGCTGCTGCTTGCAAGCCCGGCTTTCGGCATATCGCAGAGCGGCATCGCCCTCTTCGCGCTCGCTGGCGCTGCCGGCGCCGTCGCCTCGCCGATCGCCGGCCGCCTGGCCGACCGAGGCCTGACGAAGGTCGCCTCAACGCTCGCGATGCTGCTCGGCATGGGTTCCTTCCTCATCAGCCAGTTCGCCACCGACGGCTCGCTGATGGCGTTGGTCCTGCTGACGGCTGCGGCGATCCTTTTGGATTTCGGTGTGACGACCAATCTCGTCTGTGGCCAGCGCGCCATCTACGGGCTGAGCCCGGAACATCGCGGCCGCCTGAACGGCCTGTTCATGGCGACGTTCTTCACCGGCGGCGCCATCGGCTCCGCACTCGGCGGCTGGGCTTACGCAACCGGCGGCTGGACGATGGCCGCCTGGATCGGCTTCTGTTTCCCAGCGCTCGCCTTCCTGTTCTTCCTGACGGAAGGCCGTAAGATGTAGTCAAATCAGGACCAGGCGGGTAACCGCCTGATCCTTCCTTCTTTCATTGTTCTGCGTCAAAGCGCAGCCGCGCGGCGCGAACCTCGTCATGGTTCGCCTCGGCCCAGTTCAGAAGCTGCGACAACGCCGTGTAGAGCGAGCGGCCGAGATCGGTCATCCGGTACTCCACACTCGGCGGCTTCGTCGGAAAAACCTCCCGCTCGATATAGCCGTCCCGCTGCAGGTCGCGTAGCGACTGGGTGAGCATGCGCTGAGAAATATCAGGGATCATCCGGCGCAATTCGCCAAAACGGTAGGGCTGCTTGGCAAGCGCTTCGAGAATCAGCGTCGACCATTTGCCACCGATCTGCTGTAACACATCACGAACCGGGCAATTGGTGAAATCCAGGCTGGCAAGGTCGATCTCGCGCCGCGCACCCAGCCCTTCGGATTGGTCTGTTCTCGCTTTCAGATTGACGACTGTTCCGGCCATGAGCTGGTTCCCTTTTGGTAACGAAGTCTCGAAAAACTGCCTTCTTTACAGTCTCGGGTCAATTCCTATTCTAGTGTTACTCTCTTTTTGAGACCACCTGTCAACCACTAGAGGATACTATGAGCGGAACCATTCTCGTCACCGGCGCTGCGGGCCAACTCGGCCAGCTTGTCGTCCATCACCTGATCGAAAGCTACAAGGTCGCCCCGGCTAGTATCATTGCCGCGACCCGCAACCCGGAAAAGCTCGCTGGTCTCGCTGCCAAGGGTGTTGTCATCCGCAAGGCGGATTTCGATGACGCAGCCGGCCTCGAAGCCGCTTTCGCTGGTACTGACCGCCTGCTGATCATCAGCACGGATGCGCTCGACACGCCCGGCAAGCGCCTGACCCAGCACAAAGCCGCCGTCGCTGCTGCTGTGAAGGCAAAGGTGAAGCACATCACCTACACCTCCATGCCGGCCCCTGATAATTCGCTTGTCACCTTCGCGCCCGATCATCTCGGCACCGAAAACGCCATCAAGGAAAGCGGCATCCCCTACGCGATCGTCCGAGACGCTTGGTATCACGACAACTATCTGCACGGCATGCCGCACAATCTGCAGACCGGAAAATGGTTCACCTCGGCGGGTGACGGCAAGATCTCGACCATCTCGCGTGACGACTGCGCACTCGCCATCGCTTCGGTCCTCGCCGCCGGGACCACCGGCATCTACACGCTGACCGGCAAGCAGTCGCTGACCTCAAAGGAAATCGCCGCCATCGTCACCGAAGCCACCGGCAAGCCGCTGGATGTCGTCAGTGTCACCGACGAACAGCTCGGCCAGGGCATCCGCGGCGCCGGCCTGCCGGGCTTCGTTGCCGACATGCTGGTCTCCGCCGACGCCAATATCCGCGCCGGCAAGTTCGACATCGTCACCGACGACTTCACCAAGCTGACGGGCAAAGAACCGCAGTCGCTGAAGGACTACTTCATCGCCAACAAGGCCGCGCTCACCGCCTGAGCCGGTCTAAAGTCCCGCCCTCGCATCCACCGAGGGCGGGCCTCTTCATTCAGATTTTCTGGCCGCAAGCCCGGCAGAAGCGGCGCACCGTCTCCGCCATGCCATATTCGAGTGCGTCGGCCGTCAGCCCGTGGCCGATCGAGACTTCGGCGAGATCGGGAATACGCTTGATCAGCGCCGGCAGGTTTGCCACCGTCAAATCATGGCCGCCATTGACGGCAAGGCCGAGCGCAATCGCCGCATCCGCCGTCTTGCCAAGCCCCTCGAGAATCGGCCCCGCCCGCTCCGGCGCATCGTAGCAGCCGCCATACGGACCGGTGTAAAGTTCGATTCGGTCGGCCCCCGTCGCCTTCGCGGCCTTCACCGCCTCAGCGTCGCCATCGCCGTCGGCGAACAGCGAAACGCGACATCCCATCTTTTTCAGCCGCGCCACGACATCGGTGAGAAACGCCTGATGCTTGCGGAAATCCCAGCCATGGTCGGAGGTCGCCTGTGAGGGATCGTCAGGCACCAGCGTCACCTGCTCCGGCGCAGCACCAGCACAAAGCGCCAGGAACTCCTCGGTCGGATAACCCTCTATATTGAATTCGGCTTCCGGAAATTCGTCGTCGATCAGGTTGCGGATGACCGGAAGGTCGGAAAAGCGGATATGCCGCTGGTCCGGCCGCGGGTGCACGGTCAGCCCCGAGGCGCCGGCGGCAAGCGCGATGCGCCCGAGCCCTTCCACGCTTGGCCAGGGCAGATCGCGCCGGTTGCGCAGCATGGCGATGGCATTGAGGTTCACGGAAAGTTTGGCGGGCATGGCGAGATCCATCAGCGCTTGAAAAACTGGCCTGCTTTTAAGCTAAGCGGCCCGTCAACGCCAATGAGATTCGCGGATGCATTCATGCCTGCTGGTGATGGCGATCCCCCCGCAGCTGCTGACGTC
Source organism: Rhizobium sp. WYJ-E13 (assembly GCF_018987265.1). Lineage (NCBI taxonomy): Bacteria > Pseudomonadati > Pseudomonadota > Alphaproteobacteria > Hyphomicrobiales > Rhizobiaceae > Rhizobium > Rhizobium sp. WYJ-E13. The sequence continues at coordinate 2,411,951 of NZ_CP076853.1, forward strand.
ACACCCCGTACCGGAAACAGTAATTCCCGTTCCCTTGAAAGACCATTCGTCGGCGGCAGTAAACCGTGTGGTGACATCGTACCACACATCCGAAGCAAGAGGTGGATTGAGTGCCATGACATTGCTATCCCATTTAAAAACGGTTATTTTTAGCACTTCTAAAAAAGAACGTCCGCGCATAATGTGGGCGCTGCGTAACGAGTAAGTACGCCGAGTCCTGCTTCTTCCAACGATAAGAACGCTTGAGGAAACCCCACTCGCTGCGCTCCGGAAGCAACTGGCAAACCGCATGAGGTGCAACTAGCTGCCCCAGGAGGGTTCATGCCAGACGGTTCCAAACGTATGTTTGCTGCCGCCGGTATCGCTTCGGAGGCCCGGTCGAAATACCGGTTCCTGCCTTCGGCCGCTTTGCCGCCGGATATCCCACACGGTCCAGTGCCTATCGCCGACATGGCGAACGCTTTCGGCGTCACGCACAGGACATTGCATTTCTATGAGGAAAAGGGCCTGATTTCCGCAAACCGCATCGGCCTGATGCGCGTTTACGATCAGGATGACATCATGCGCATGGCGGTCATCACCGTCTGCCGCGAAACCGGCATGCCGATCGCCGTCATCCAGGAATTGATGGACGTTCTGCGCGGCGCGGCCTCGCAGGAAGAGGCTGAGTCGATCTTCCACGAGGCGCTCTCCCAGCGCAAGCGCGAGCTGACGGCTGAGATGTCGACTTTGCATCGGCAGCTGCAACAGGTGAGCGACCTTCTCGATTACGACAGCAGCCTCGACCTGCCGCCGATCAACGACAATAGGGATCCGGCAAGCCTGACCGATCAGGAGCGCCAATGCCTGGAGCTGATGGCCGAGGGATATTCGACGCAGCGCATCGCCCGCGCCCTCGACCTCAGACATGAGGAAACGCGCGCGCTGGAAGCCGACATCATCATGAAATTCCAAGCCAACAACCGCTTTCAGGCGATCGCCAAGGCGGTTCTCCTCGGCATCGTGCAGGCTTGATTCTCCCCACACCGGCTGCGGCCGCCACCGCATCTGCATGGCAGTGAACGCCAATCCCCAACGAACGCCAGACCTTAGCGGACGATCGTCAGCGTCTCTGCCGCGCGTGTGATCGCCGTATAAAGCCAGCGCTCGCGCGTGTCACGGAAGGCCCAGCTTTCGTCGAACAGCACGACATTGTTCCACTGCGAACCCTGCGCCTTGTGCACCGTCAGCGCATAGCCGTAATCGAACTCGTCATAGCGCTTGCGCGTGTTCCAGGGAATCTCGCCTTCCACATTCTCGAAGGCCTGCTTCAGGAGCTTGATCTTCGCAGCCCCCCGATCCATGTCGTCGTCTTCAGGGCGGACCAGCAGGTTGATGCCGGGCTTCGTCGTTTCCTTGGACGAGGTCATGACCTGCCAGAGCGAGCCGTTGAGCAGGCCCTTGGCCGGGTCGTTGCGCAGGCAGACAAGCTTGTCGCCGGTCTGCGGATGTTCGGTCGTAAACCCTTTGAGTTCACGCAAGCGCTGGTTATAGCGTCGCCGCGTCTTGTTGGTGCCGACGAGCACCTGATCGGCATCCATGACCAGCGGCTGCGTCACCTCGTTCTTCGAGATCACCTGCGCAGTGCCGTAGTCGCCATACATGATCTCGTTGCCCTCACGCACCTGCATGGCAAGCTTGATAATTGGGTTGTCGCGTGCCTGCCGGTGGATATCCGTCAGCAGGTAATCCGGCTCCTGATTGGTGAAGTAGCCGCCGCCCGACACAGGCGGCAGCTGGCCGGGATCGCCGAGCACCAGGATCGGTGTGCCGAAGCTCATCAGGTCCTTGCCGAGCGCCTCGTCCACCATCGAGCACTCGTCGACGATGATAAGGGCAGCCTTGGCGACCGGGCTCTGGCGGTTGATGGAAAACATCGGCGCAATCGAGGTCTTGCCGGTTTCCTCATCCTCAACCTCTTCCTCGCCGCGCGGCCGGTAGATCAGCGAATGGATGGTCTTGGCATTCGATGCCCCGCGCGAGCGCAGCACCTGTGCGGCCTTGCCGGTGAAGGCGGCAAACAGAACATCGCCATCAACATGCTCGGCAAAATGCTTGGCAAGCGTCGTCTTGCCCGTTCCGGCATAACCGAACAGACGGAAGAGCGGCGACCTGCCCTCCTTCAGCCAGTTCGAAACGGCCTTCAGGGCTTCATCCTGTTGAGGGGCGAATTGCATGGAAGCGACTTGGCAGGATTCGCATCGCATAGGCAAGGCGGAAATTCACGTCAAACGCAGACGTGCCGGAGCGAAAATCTCCGGCACGCTTTATTCGCGCTGGCTCCAGTGAGCAGCATCATCGCTTACTTGCTCGCAGCCGCCTCTTCGATCAGCTTTGCGACCTTGTCGGGATGCGAGACCATCACGACATGGGATGCGCCCGATACCACGACCGTGTCCTTCGAATGCGCGCGGTCGGCCATCCACTGCAGAGCCTTTGCCGGAATGTTCTTATCTGCATCGCCATAGACGAAATAGGCCGGGATCGTCTTCCAGGCTGCCTTGTCGATTGCCTCGTTCAACGCCGCATCGGTGATCGGGCGCTGAGTTGCCGCCATCAACTTGGCCTCGTCTTCCGGCACATCGGCGGCGAACTGATCATGGAACTTGGCCTGATCGATATAGAGATCCTTGACGCCGCCATCGAGCGCAACAGGCTCGGCAAGCGCGGATGCCAGAGTGCCGCCGGGAAATTTGCCCGACAGTGCCGCAGCCGTTTCCCCACTATCGGGTGCGAATGCGGCCACGTAGACCAGCGATTTGACGTTTGTTGCCGAAGATGCAGCCTCTGTTATCACCGAGCCGCCATAGGAATGGCCGACGAGCACAACAGGGGTTTTGACGCCCGCAACGACGCGCCTGATATAATCGCCATCAGACTTGACCCCGCGAAGCGGATTGGCAGCAGCGACCACCGGGTAGCCATCCTTTTCGAGCTTTTCGATGACGCCGTTCCAGCTCGACGCATCAGCGAAAGCGCCATGCACCAGAACCACCGTCGGCTTCGCATCTGCCGAAAACGAAGGAGAAGCCATCGCGGCTACCGCACCGGCAACCAGTGCAATCTTCAGAAAATTACGCATGTTGTGTTCCTTTCGAATGCCAATGCCAGGATCAATAATGCACAACTTAATTGTGCGCAATAGAAATAGAGCGCACGAAGGCTTCACTCTTCCGTGAGACTGAAATTTCAGGATCGCAAGCCGACCGAGGATGATCGCAATCGGCCCTATTTCGCGCCGCTAGCCTTTCGCGGCTTCCCGAATGATCCGCTCGCGTAGAACCCCAACGAGATAAAGCGACCCCGTGAGGATCACCCAGGCGCCGGTGGCGGCAGCCTGCTCACGCGCCTTTTCATAAGCCTTCTGCGGATCCTCGATCACGTCGCTGGAAAGACCGATCTTATCGGCAAGCTCTCGCAGTTCGGCAGGCGAACGGAAACGATCCGAAACCGAGGTGAAGATCGGCGAGACACCGTAACGGCTCATCACTTCGAGGAGCCCGGCGGCATCCTTATCCGCCGCAATCGCAACGACTGCGATACCCGGTCCGGCAAACCCCTCCATGCCGGAGAGATCGTCGAGCACAGCTTCGAGATTGAAGGGCACATGCGCCCCGTCGAGCGCGACGGCAACGCGCCTCTCCGCAACGGTCACGACGAAGCGCTCCAGCCGCCCCGGCAATTGCGATTCCTGCTCGGCCGCCTTGTCGATCAGCCATCCGGCAACCTTCCTGCCGTCCTTTGCCTCCACGCCGAATTCGCCCAGCACGTCGAGTGCGGCACCTGCAACTGCGACATTGCGCTCGGCAATCGTCTTCAGCCCGGAAAAATCCGGCCGGATAAGCCGCGCTTCGATTTCGACAGCGCGCTTGGCAATCACAGCGCCCGCCTCATGGTCGGCATCAAGCGGTGTCACGACCGTCGAATGCGGCTTGATGATGCCGGCCTTTTCGAAGGCGATGGCGGCGCGCGTCTTGCCCAATATCTCCGTATGTTCGAGGCCGATATTGGTGATGATGGAAACGTCGCTGTCGACGATATTGGTGGAATCCAGCCTCCCGCCGAGACCCGTCTCGACCACGGCCCATTCTACGCCCGCAAACCGGAAGATCAGGAAGCCGGCCGCCGTCAGCATATCGAACCATGTCGCAGCTTCCGCCGCGGTCCCTTCCGTCCTTGCCGCGCGCAAGGCGTCGAGCGCCAGGAAGAGCGCCTCGGCCAGTACGGCCTCCTCGACCGGCCGGCTGTTGATGCTGACCCGCTCGGAAATGTGCTCCACATGCGGCGAAGCATAACGTCCGACGGAAATGCCGGCATGGCGCAGCCCCGCTTCGAGCAGCGCCGAGGTCGAGCTCTTGCCCTTGGTGCCCGCCACGTGGATCGAGCGGAAGGCGTGGTGCGGATTGCCGAGACGGGCGGAGAGATCAATGATCGGCTCCAGTCCGACGCGCATTTCGCCGCGCGGGCGCTGTTCCCAGTTGGTGAGCTGATCAAGTTGCGAAAGGGCTTCGATAAGGCGAGGATTCTGTTTCTGCATGGGCATGGTACACGGCTACAAGGGTTCATTTTATGCCCAGGCGAGCGGCATCGACAACCTGCGCTTTCCGATGGTTGTCCATATGTCTCGCCAGTCGCGCAGGCAGCGCGACACTAGAACCTTTCCGTCGCCCTGCCTAGCCTCGCAAGCGGCATCGGCAGCGCTCCACCGCGACGCCGCGCGCGACAACTGCCAGTTAACGCTGGTGAATTTTAGCCCTTGCCGAGATTTTCAATAGGGCCATTTCTATCCCCTGTCTTTGACAGAGACGGAGATCCAAGTGGGGCAGACTATCCGAATTCCAGTCAACGAACCGCAGCGACTGCTTGCCGTACGCTCGCTGAACGCCATCAGCAGCGGCCCGACGCCTGAGCTTGCAGCGCTTGCCGAGCTCGCCAAGAACGCATTCGCAATGCCCTATGCCGCCGTCAACATCGTAGATGAGGACTGGCTGCGCATTGCCGGCGAAGCGGGCATGCAGCTTTCAGAATGTCCGCGCGACCTCTCCTTCTGCACCCGCGTCGTCTTCGCCAACGACATGGTCGTCATTCCCGATCTGGAACAGGATGCGGAACTCGGCACCGCACCCTATGTAACGGGCCCGCCGTATTTCCGTTTTTATGCCGGTGCGCCTCTGGAACTGGAAAACGAGCTGGCAATTGGCGCCTTCTGCATCCTGGATCAGAAGCCGCGGCTCTTCACCGAAAAAGAGGCCGCCAATCTTCGCCGTTTTGCCCGCGTGGCGAGCGCGCTTCTGCGGCTGCAGAAGGCGAATTTCGTCATGGGCCTTGCCGAAAGCAGCCTGCGCACTGCAGCCATGACCGACCCGCTGACCGGCTTCCTCAACCGCGCCGCACTCGATGCCATCGTGGACCACGCGCTGGAAGCAGCCCTTGCCTCCGGCCAGACCTTCGGCGCTCTCTATCTCGATATGGACGGTTTCAAGTCGATCAACGATACGCTTGGCCATCATATCGGCGACGAGGTACTGCGTGAGGCAGCAAACCGCATCCGTTCAGTCATCCGCTCCGGCGATATCGTCCTGCGCATGGGCGGCGACGAATTTGCAGTCTTCGTACCGAACCCGCCGAACACCGAAGCGCTGGTCTCCGTCTCCGAACGCCTGCTCTCGGCCTTCCGCAGCCCCTTCACGATCGAGGGAAATACTATCCTTGCCCGCCTGAGCATCGGCGCAGCCCTTGCTCCCAAAGGCGGCGGCCGCCGCCGCGAACTGCTGCGCAATGTCGATGGCGCCCTTTATAACGCGAAGGCTGCCGGACGGGACTGCTATGTGGTTTTCAATCCGAACTGAGATTTGAAAAAGAAACTGGAATAAAACAGACGCCTGCCGTGTCTCATCTCCGGTATCGCAAGACTGCGTGCCTAACCCGAGGAGAGAGACCATGAAGTCCGTAAAATTCCTGTCCGTGCTGGCGCTCATCGCTGCCACTGCCACTGCAGCCTTCGCCGCCCCCGCAGTCACCACCGTCGAATCGGCCAAGGGTAAGGTTCTTGCCGGCGAAAAGGGCATGACGCTCTATACCTACAAGAAGGACGAAAAGGGCGTCTCGAACTGCTACGACAAGTGCGCCACCAACTGGCCGCCTTTCCTCGCCGCTTCCGACGCCAAGGCCGATGGTGCATACTCGCTCGTCGAACGCAAGGATGGAAAGAAGCAGTGGGCCAAGGACGGCATGCCGCTCTATTATTGGGTGAAGGACATGAAGTCCGGCGATATCACCGGCGACGGCGTCGGCGGTGTCTGGGACCTCGCAAAGCCCTGATGAGGCAAGTGTGAAGACGCCCCTACCCGATACGTTCGAGGGCCAGATCCTGGCCCTCCTTCCCTCGCTCCGGCGCTATTCCCGCAGCCTCACCCGCTCGGATGCCGAAGGCGAGGATCTGCTTCAGGATTGCGTGGAAAAGGTTCTGGCCCGGCGCGGCCAGTGGCGCGGAATCAATCTGCGCGGCTGGGTTCTGACGACGATGACCAACCTCTACCGCAACACCCGCCGGGCGAGCCCCCGCGACCGGCTGGTCGAGCTCGATGCTGCCGAGGAAATGGCCAATCCCGATAACCAGGCCGATCCGCTGGAGCGTCTGCGGCTGGAACAGGCCCTCGCCAGCCTGTCGGAAGAATACCGCGCCGTGCTGATGCTCGTCGTCATCGAGGGTTACAGCTATCATGAAGTGGCAACCATGCTGGACATCCCGATCGGCACCGTCATGTCGCGCCTGTCGCGCGCACGCCAGCGCATGGGCGAACATATGAAAGCCGACAACGTGATTACGCTTCGGAGACCGAAATGAACGAGACCAACCCCACCGTGACCGAAGCGGACCTGCACGCTTACGCCGATGGGCAATTGCCGGAGGCCGCTCGCCCCCGCGTGGAAGCCTATCTCGCCGAAAACCCCGAGGACGCCGCCATGGTGGCCGGCTGGCGGACGCAGAATACCGACATCAAAAGCCTGTTTGCAGGCTATGAGAAGAGCCGCGACACCGATCTCCAGCTGGTGACACCGACAGAGCCGGCCTCTCCCTGGAAAATGCGCTCCGCACTCGCGGCTGCCGCCGTCGCGCTCTTTGTGCTCGGCGCCGTCAGCGATCGTTTCGTCCCGCCGCTCTTCGAGCGTCCACCGCTGCAACTGGCCGAATCCGAAACCCTGCCGAAACAGGCCGAAACCGCCTTCCTCGTCTATGCCAGCGAAGTGCGCCACCCGGTCGAGGTCTTCGCCAATGAGGAGGCGCATCTGGCGACCTGGCTCGGCAAACGGCTGGCGATCCCCGACCTCAAGGTACCGGATCTCAAATCTCTCGACTTCCACCTCGTTGGCGGCCGCCTGCTGCCGGTCGATGGAAGGCCGGGCGCCATGTTCATGTATGAGGATCAGGCAGGCGAACGCCTGACCGTCATCGTCGGCCGCAACAAGGAAAACAGGACGACGAGCTTCCGCTTCGCCTCCGCCAAGGACATCGAGACCTTCTACTGGATCGACGGCGAACTCGGCTATGCGGTAACAGGCGAAATCTCCCGCGACATGCTGCGCAAGGTGGCGGAGGAATGTTATCGGCAGTTCCCGTCCTAGAGCAATTCCAGCAAAGCGAACAACGGTCTTGCATCCGGAATTGCGTCGAACAAAGAGATAGCCCGGCTTCGTGTTTCGAAGAAAAACGGAAACACTCTATGGCGGGAACTGCGAGGCAGGCCAGCCTGCGTTCAGCCGATAAGCGGCCGTCCGCTCAAAACCTCATATTCGTGGAGATCACTTTTCATCTTGTCCTTCCAGGCTGTCAGGAACGCCAGCGTCTCCCTTTTCTCGATATGGGCGGCCAGCGCTTGCCGATCCTGCCAGCGCTGAGCGACCACGAAACGTCCGGCCGGCCCGTCATCCAGGGCAATGTTGTAAAACAGGCACCCCTTTTCGGCCTTCGTGCTGCTGCTGATTGCCCTGATGTCGGAAACGAACGCGTCGACATCTGCCGGATCGAGGTCGATGTAACCCATGATGACAAGCATGATTGCCGAGCCTCCTCTTCACACATCGACCGTCAGGACGATCTTGCCCTGGATATGCCCCCTGGCGGCCCGCTCATGCGCCTTGCGCGCATCCGCAAGCGGATAGGCGCTGTCGATGACGACACGGATCGTCCCGTCATTGAGCAGGCGTCCCACTTCCGCCAGTTGAGCTCCGCTGGAACGGACCTGGGTCGCCGAAACCGTGACACCGCGCTTGCCGGCCTCCGTGACATCGGCAAAGCCGAGGGGATATACCGGGAACAACGCCCCGCCACGCTTCAATACGCGCAGGAAACGACCTGTTGTCGAACCACCGACCGCATCGACGACAAGATCGATGTCACGCGCGGTCTTCTCGGGCGGCGTCCTGGTGTAATCGATGAATTCATCGGCACCGAGTTCCCTGAGTAATGACTCATGCTTGCCTGATGCCACGGCAATGACATGCGATCCCTTCAGCTTCGCGAGCTGCACCGCAAAGTGTCCTACGCCGCCGGCGGCGCCGTTGACGAGAACCGTCTTGCCCTTGAGCGGCACCGGCTCGTGCCTGCTCGATTGAAGTGGGTTCGGTTCATCATGTCCGAGCTCGATCATGAATTGCCACGCCGTCAACAGCGACATCGGCGCTCCAGCGGCATGTACGTGATCGATGCCGGCAGGCTTCAATGCGAGTTCCGAGACCGGCACGCTGACATATTCCGCATAGGCCCTGCTCTCTGCTACGCTGAAAAAGCGGACCATGGAATAGACTTCGTCGCCGACGGAGAATTCGCGGACATCATCGGCAACCGCCTCGACGACACCAGACACATCCGTGCCCAGGATGATCGGGAATGGCACCTGCGGCCGCCATTCCGGAGGAAGCGCCCTGTAACCATCGCGCAGATACCAGTCGGGAGGATTGATCCCTATGGCGTGAACGCGAACGAGCACTTCCCCCGGTTTCAGTTCAGGCTTCGGCGCATCCTCGTAACGCAGCACGTCGGGACCGCCGAACTCGTGGATCCGGATTGCTTTCATCGTTTCGCTCGACATTACTTTCTCCATCAAAATACATATGCTACCAATTTGGAGCACTGCCCCGCTACAAACGGAGCGTTGCCCCGTTTATAAATGGAGCGCTGCCCCGCTTGTCAAGAGGTGATATGAGAGCCGACGCAAAAAAGAACTATGATCACATTCTCGCGGTCGCCCGTGAGATGCTGACGGGGGATGGTGCGAATGCATCGCTGCGCGACATTGCGCGCAAAGCGGAAGTAGGAGACGGAACCTTGCACCGTCACTTCCCGACCCGGGAAGCACTGCTTGAAGCCTTGCTGCGCACCAGTTTCGAGGATTTGGCGCGACGGGCGAGCGAACTCGAACAATCGGACGATCCCGGCAATGCGCTCGTGACGTGGCTGCGCGAGGCGACCGCGATAACCCACAATTACAGCGGCGCTATTGCCTCGATGGTTTCCGCAATCGCTGACGAGAATTCCGCGCTTCACACGTCATGTGTGATGCTGCGCACAGCCGGTGCACAGCTTCTTCGACGCGCCCAGACGAAAGGCGCGGCGCGAATGGACATGGACGGCAACGACCTGTTCGCTTTGATAAGTGCGCTGGCGTGGCTCGCCGAACAACCTCCGCTCGTGCCGCGCGCGGATCACCTGTTCGACATCATCTCAGGTGCGATCCTGACGAGTGAACGGCAGTAGCTGCCTAGTACTACAGTTGCGTTTGATGCCTTGCTTTGTAGTGAGAAAGCATTGCGGATGCTTGATGCCTGCGTCGCCAGAGTGACCATGCCAAGATGAGGCGAACTCTAATCGGGGGCTGTAGCAGGAGGCGTTTGATCAGATAGCGGATCTCTGCGACGCTGGGCACGAAGGCCATGGTGTTGGTCAGGCGGCGATTGGCGGGTTTGGACTCGTTTCGTTCGGTTTGCCAGCAGCGGTGCGGCGTAGATCGGCGCCGAGTTTGGCGAGGAATGCAGCGGCTGCCATGACGAGCGTCATGTGCCGCTTCCAAGCATGCCAGGATCGCGCTTCGCAATGATCCAGGCCGAGATCGTCCTTCGCACGCTGGAAGCATTCTTCCACGGTCCAACGCAGCCCGGCAGCGCCCGCCAATTCGCTCAATTCGGTACCGGCGGGCGCAAAGACAAAGTAATAGGCGCGCGCATCGGGTTCGCGTCGGCTGCGCCGGATCAGAAGCCAGCGCTCCCATTGTGGATCCGGGCGAGAGCTGAGAGGAATACGGGCCCAATCATAAAGCCGAAGACCCTTGGCACCTTCGCCTGCTGCATGGCTCTGCCAAACCTCCGGTTTCAACTCATCAGCCATCGTTTCGGGATCGGTCTGCTCGATCCCTTGCTCACGCACAAAGCGCAGGCATTGATTGGAGCGCACTGCCAGAACATAAGGCTGGCCACGGCTTTCCAGCATCCGGCGCAGCTTGGAATCCGAACCATAAAGCGCATCCGCCAATACCCAGGCACAAGGCACGCCGGCATCCAGCGCATCGGCAATGAGCTTGGCTGCAATGGCCGGTTTGGTCGCGAAGGCTTGGGACTGGGGGACGTGAGCCGAAGCACGGCGGGCTTCATCCTCGGCCCACTCCTTCGGTAGATAAAGTTGCCGATCGATCAGGGTCTGACCGTAGCGGCTTGCATAGGCAAGGAAAACACCGATCTGACAGTTCTCGATCCGGCCGGCCGTGCCGGAATATTGTCGTGCGACACCGACTGAATGGGCGCCTTTCTTCAGGAAGCCGGTCTCATCGACCACAAGAACGCCGTCCGCGTCACCGAGAGACTCTATTGCATAAGCGCGAACCGTATCGCGCAATGCGTCAGCATCCCAATGGCTGCGCCCCAGCAGCGATTGCATCCGATAAGGGCGCTCCAGTCCTGCCTGTTCCGCCATCAGCCAGCCAGTCTTGCGCTCTACTCCCGACAACAACCCATCCAGAAAGGCACCGCACGATGCGCGCAATTCTCGGCGACCAAAGACCGAGCCCAACCGCACCTTCAAGGCATCGAGCTCACGATGCCACGCCAGAACCGACCCGGACCAACCCGCAACCGACATTGAACTTCCCTCCCGCCAAATGCGGGAAGTGAATCATGACTTCCGGTAAACCGCAACTGTAGTACTAGAGCGCCGTGCGTCCATTCGGACGCGCTAAGGACGCTCTAACTCTTTGAATTTACGCTTCGGATCGTTGGCAAGTTCGATCGGCTTGCCATGCGGTGTCGCCTCTGCCGCGCGCTGCCAGCTCTTCTGCAGGTCGAGGATTACGGCGGCATCCGCCACGCCGTGGCTGACGAGCAGATCGGAAAGTGCCGCCACCCAGCAGTCGAAATAATCGCTGCCATCGTCCGCCCGTCCAGGCTTGTGCAATTCCTTCGACAGGGTTTCAGCCCATTCGCTCCAGGCAAAAAGCCCCTTCGAATGCAAATGCACGGTCATGGCGAAAGCTTCGGCCGCCCAGGGCTCGGGAAAGACAGGATCACCCTGCGGTGACTTCGGCAGGCCGGGCAATTGCGCCAGTTCGGACGGCACCTCACACGTGCTCAAGATAGCTCTCCCATGCATCGACTGACACCGTCAGCGACGGATCGGCACCCTCGCCCCAGATCTCGGCTCCGTCGAAGACCACGGTATAGAGCCATTGCGGGTTCTCGCCCTTGCCATGGGCATTGTCATCGGGAAAGACGAAAGAGCCCTGCACCGCCTCGACGACACCCATCTTGGCGCGCGCGTAACGCGGCAGCCGCGTATGGGTCGTGGGATTGAAATTCTTCGTCTTCACTCGCTCGCCGACGACGAAGAGCGGCGCACTCTCCACCGGCCGGTCGCATGGCGCTCCCTTGGCGAGCACGCCGGCCACCATATCGGCCTTCAGCACCCGTTTCGGAACCGCGCCATCCTGCAGTTTGTGGCCGGACAGCAGCTCCTCACGGCTCGCAAAACCGTGGCGTTCCAGCAGCATGTCGATGCCGCGGATCCAGACCTCGTAGTAGCTCGCCGCAAGATAGTCGGCCGGCGGAATGCTCTCGCGCGCATGCCGGCTCTCGTCGATCGTCCAGGCGCCGAAGGCGCCGCAGGACAATGTGATACCAAGCGCCCGCTTCTCCCATTCGGCATGGAAATAGGGCTCGTTCACTTCGGGCGAGACCGGCCCGAAGCCCATCTGCCCGCCGAGATCGTGTGGGCCGTTCATGGGGTGACCTCCGGCCTGCCAGCTATCGCCGTTCCGATCATCGCATCGCGGCTGACGAGATCGGCAAGCGCCTCCTCGTCCAGACCCTCGGTGCCCTCCGGCCGCTCGGGAATGACGAGGTAGCGCAGTTCCGCCGTCGAATCCCAGACGCGGACCTTCTTGCTCTCAGGCAGCGTCACCCCGAATTCTGCCAGCACCCCGCGCGGATCGATGACGGCACGCGAGCGATAGGCCGGCGCCTTGTACCAGACCGGCGGCAGGCCGAGCACCGACCACGGGTAGCACGAGCAGAGCGTGCAGACGACGAGATTGTGCGTGTCAGCCGTATTGAAGACGGCACGCATATGCTCGCCCTGCCGGCCAGTATAGCCGAGGCTCGCAATGGCCCCCGTCGCGTCCCGCTTCAGCCATTCGGCAAAGTCGGGATCGCTCCAGGCTTTTGCAACGACACGCGCGCCATTCCGCGGCCCGACCTTCGTCTCATAAGTCTCGACAATCGCGTCGATTGCCGCCGGATCGATGAGCCCTTTCTCCGTCAGCAGCGTCTCCAGCGCTTTCACGCGCGCCTGCATGTCGGAATAGTGGTTGTCGTGGTGGTGATCATGGTGATCGTCGTGGTCATGGTCGTGCAATGCTATGTCCTCCTCGCTCGACGGCCTGAAGGGTGGAATCCCCTTCCCCCGCTCGGGGAGAAGGCGGATGAGGCAACGCCGTGCCCTCTCTCGAAACACTTCGCCTATCGTTCTAAACATATGCCACAAGCCCGCCAAGCCCTTCCGAGACCTTAAACCTTTTGCGCTACGCTCGCCGTCATGAACATCCTGATTCTCGGCGCAACAGGTTTTATCGGCTCCGTCGTCGCGGCACGTCTCGCCGCCGAGGGCCATGTCGTCAGCGGCCTCGGACGAAATGCCGCCCGCGCAGCACGCAGACAACCCGGCATCCGCTGGCATCGCGCCGATCTCTCCCAGATGACGCGACCCGAAGACTGGCGCGACATCCTCGATGGCAAGCATGCCGTCGTTAATTGCGCCGGTGCCTTGCAGGATAGCCTCGCCGACGACCTCTCGGCCACCCAGACCGAGGCCATGCTTGCCCTTTATGCCGCCGCAAAACCCGCCTCGACTCTGATTATCCAGATCTCCGCCCGAACGGATGGCGCCGGCAGCGACCTGCCCTTCCTCGCCACCAAGCGCGCTGCCGATATGGCGCTTGCGGCATCCGGCCTGCCTTACGTCATCCTCCGCCCGTCCCTCGTACTCGGCCGCAACGCCCATGGCGGCACCGCACTTCTGCGCGCACTCGCATCCTTCCCGCTTGCCCTGCCGCTCATCCATGCCGATAGCCCAGTCGAAACCGTCGCCGCCGAAGATGTCGCCACCGCAGTCTCAGCCGCGATCTCCGGAACGCTGCCCTCCGGCAACGATATCGAACTGGCCGCCGAGGAGCGGCACACGCTCGCTGATCTCGTCAGGCTGCACCGCGCTTGGCTCGGCCTGCCGGATGCTCCGGTCCTTTCCGTCCCACCGGCGGTGGCAAGGCCGGTCACATGGCTTGCCGATATCGCCGGCCATCTCGGCTGGCGCTCGCCGCTGCGCTCCACCGCCATGACCGTCATGTCCGAAGGTGTCAGCATGAACCGCCGGACGCCGTCAGGCCTTCCCGCCCTCTCGGCCGCCGCGACGCTCGCCGCCAATCCCTCGGGCGTTCAGGACTTGTGGTTCGCTCGCCTCTATCTCCTGAAGGCGCCCATCATTGCCGGCCTGTCGCTCTTTTGGCTTCTCTCCGGCCTGATCCCGCTTCTGGCTCCGAGCCAGGCGAGCGCCCACTTCCTGCCCTTCATGCCCTTGAGCGCCGCGATGGCGCTGACGATGACAACCTGCCTGATCGATGTGGCGCTCGGCGCCGCTGTGCTCTTCCGACCCTTTGCCCGCCGCGCCATCATCGGCATGCTCGCCGTCTCCCTCGCCTATCTCCTGGGCGGCACGGTGCTGGAGCCCGCCCTCTGGCTCGATCCGCTCGGCCCGTTCGTCAAGGTGCTGCCGTCCCTGCTGCTGACGCTTGCAGCCCTTGCCATTCTGGATGAACGCTGATGCTCGCCGAGCTGCTGCTTCTTGCTCACGTGGTCGGCGCAACCGTGCTCTTCGGCACCGGCGCCGGCATCGCCTTCTTCATGGTGATGGCCCACCGCACCCGCGAACCCGCGCTGATCGCCCATGTCGCCGGCACGGTCGTCATCGCCGATACGATCTTCACGGCCACAGCGGCCATTCTCCAGCCGGTGACAGGCTATCTGCTTGCCCGCATCATCGGCTGGGACCTGACCGAAAGCTGGATTGCGCTGTCGCTGTTGCTCTATGTCGTGACCGGCATCTTCTGGCTGCCGGTCGTCTGGATCCAGATCCGGCTGCGCAATCTGGCGCGCAACGCCGCCGCCGCTGGCACGACCCTGCCGCCGGCCTATTTCAGCCTCTACCGCATCTGGTTCGCCTGCGGCTTCCCGGCCTTCTTCGCCGTACTCGGCATTCTCTTGTTGATGCTGACCAAGCCGACGCTATTTTAGCATCGGCCAGAGGCTGAGCACGAGCAGCACCGCCATCGTGATATTGAACCATTTGAGCCTTGCCGGATCGGACAGCCACTCACGCAACGCCGAACCAAAGCCTGCCCAGGTGGAAACGGAGGGCACGTTGACCGCCGCAAAGGCGAGGCCGACGAGCAGCACGCTGATCATGTAGAGCTGCGGGTTGGTGTAGGTCGCCATGGCCGTCACCGCCATGACCCAGGCCTTCGGATTGACCCACTGGAAAGCTGCAGCGCCGAGAAAGGACATGGGCTTCACCCCACTCTTGCCTTCGCTGAGGGAACGCGACGTCGCGATCTTCCAGGCGATCCAGACGAGATAGGCTCCGCCGGCAAATTTCAGCGTGATATAGACCGCCGGCACCGTATGCAGCAGCGCGCCGAGCCCCAACCCCACGCCGAGCAGCAGAGACAGGAAACCCGCCCCGATGCCCAGCATATGCGGGATAGTGCGGCGGAAGCCGAAGTTCACACCCGAGGCGAAGAGCATCATGTTGTTCGGCCCCGGCGTGATCGAGGTCGTGAAGGCAAAAAGCAGCAGTGCCAGAAACGTATCCAGCGGCATGAAACCTCCCCACACCGCGCTTGTCGATGATGCGGCGGCCTATTGGATTTAGGTCAGCTTAACTGCCCTAAATCACAGCGGCCATAACATTGTTGTCATGGTGACAGGATTACCTGATAGTCTGCTGAGCACGTGTAGGACCAGAACTGCCATGGACGACCCGATCCCCACCATCACCTTCCCCGACGGCACCGAGGTCCCCGCGCTCGGCCAGGGCACCTGGGGCATGGGAGAGGATGCCGGCCATGCGAAGCAAGAGATCGCAAGCCTCCAGGCCGGCCTCGATCTCGGCATGACGATGATCGATACCGCCGAAATGTACGGTGACGGCGGAGCCGAAGAAATCGTCGGACAGGCAATCAAGGGCCGCCGTGACGAAACCTTCATCGTCAGCAAGGTCTATCCCTGGAATGCGAGCCGCACCGGCACGATCACCGCCTGCGAAGGCAGTCTCGAGCGCCTCGGCACCGACCGCATCGACCTTTATCTCCTGCATTGGCGCGGCAACTATCCGCTCACCGAGACCGTCGAAGCCTTTGAGACACTGAAAGCCGCCGGCAAGATCCGCGCCTGGGGCGTCTCCAATTTCGATACCGACGATATGCAGGAACTGCTTTCCGTGGCCGGCGGGCAGAATGTCGCCGCCAATCAGGTTCTCTACAATCTCGCCCGCCGCGGCATAGAATACGATCTCCTGCCCTGGTGCCAGGGCCGCAACATCCCGATCATGGCCTATTCGCCGATAGAACAGGGCCGCGTGCTGCACCATCCCGACCTGATCCATATCGCCAAGGCCTATCAGGCGACCCCGGCGCAACTGGCGCTCGCTTTCCTGCTGGAACGCGACGGTGTCTTCGTCATCCCCAAGACGTCGAACATCGAGCGCGCCCGCGAGAACCGCGGCTGCGTCTCCCTCGATATCACCGACGAGGACTGGGAAGCCCTCGACGAGGTCTTCCCGCCCCCGGCGAAGAAAACGCCGCTGGAGATGCTCTGACCCCAACGGCGTTAGCCATATTCTCGCAATGGGAGTATCGGATCACATGCCCGGGCTGTAGTTCCTACATGCCCTGCGCGCCGCGATTCATCGCCGCAATGCCGGTGCGGCAGACTTCGATGAGACCGAGCGGCTTCATGATCGCGATGAACTGGTCGATCTTCGAGGACTTGCCGGTGATCTCCAGTATGAAGTGGTCGACCGTCGCATCCACCACCTTGGCGTGAAAGGCATCGGCCAGGCGCAGCGTTTCGGCACGCGTCTCGCCGTTGCCGATCACCTTGAGCAGTGCCACTTCCCGCTCGATCGGCCGGTCCTGGCCGAGTTCGCGGGCACGCACCGTCAGGTCCACGACGCGATGGACGGGCACGATGCGTTCGAGCTGCGCCTTGATCTGCTCCAGCACCTGCGGCGTGCCGCGGGTAACGACGGTAATGCGCGACAGGTGCGCCGCATGCTCCGTCTCCGAAACCGTGAGGCTTTCGATATTGTAGCCGCGGCCGGAAAACAGGCCGATGACGCGGGCGAGCACGCCCGGCTCGTTATCGACGAGCACCGAGAGCGTATGGCTCTCGACGGCTGCCGTTTCCGGCGAGATGAAGTAGGCGGAGCCGGTCGGTTGAAGGTGTGCGTTCATGATCCTGGGTTTCCTACCTGATTGTTATACTAGCTGACGGCCCTTGGCGTCGATCGCGTTGGCGACCGCTTCGTCCGTGGCTTCGTCCGGCAGCAGCATTTCGTTATGGGCCTTGCCCGAGGGGATCATCGGGAAGCAGTTGGCGAGATTGGCGACGCGGCAATCGAAGATGACTGGCTTCTTGACGTCGATCATCTCCTGGATGGTTGCGTCGAGATCGTCGGGCTTCTCGCAGCGCAGGCCGACCGCACCATAGGCTTCGGCCAGCTTCACGAAATCGGGCATCGCCTCCGTATAGGAGTTGGACAGGCGGTTGCCATGCAGGAGCTGCTGCCACTGGCGCACCATGCCCATGTACTGGTTGTTCATGATGAAGATCTTGATCGGCGCATTGTGCTGGATCGCCGCCGACATTTCCTGGATGCACATCTGGATCGAGGCATCGCCGGCAATATCGATGACGAGGCTTTCCGGATGGGCGATCTGTACGCCGAGCGCTGCCGGCAGGCCGTAACCCATCGTTCCCAGGCCGCCCGAAGTCATCCAGCGGTTCGGCTGTTCGAAGCCAAAGAACTGCGCCGCCCACATCTGGTGCTGGCCGACTTCCGTCGTGATGTAGGTGTCGCGATCCCTAGTCAGGGCGAAGAGACGCTCCAGCGCATATTGCGGCATGATCACGTCGCTGCTCCTAGTATAGGCGAAGGAGTTGCGCGCGCGCCAGCGGGCGATATCGCCCCACCATGCATCGAGACGGTTCTTTTCCGGCTTCTTCGGCAGCGCTCGCCACAGGCGGATCATATCTTCCAGGATATGGCCGACATCGCCGCGGATGCCGAGATCGACGCGAACGTTCTTGTTGATCGAGGACGGGTCGATATCGATATGGATCTTCTTGGAATTCGGCGAGAAGGCGTTGAGGCGGCCCGTGATGCGGTCGTCGAAGCGGGCGCCGATGCAGACCATGACGTCGCAATCATGCATCGCCATGTTGGCCTCGTAGGAGCCGTGCATGCCGAGCATCTTCAGCCAGTTCTTGCCGGATGCCGGATAGGCGCCGAGACCCATCAGCGTCGAAGTGATCGGGAAATCGGTGAGTTCGACCAGTTCGCGCAGCATGCGGGAGGCTTCCGGACCGGAATTGATGACACCACCACCGGTATAAAAGATCGGCCGGCGGGCATTCGCCATCATTTCGATTGCTGCATGGATCTGGTTCAGGTCGCCCTGGATCTTCGGCTGGTAGCTCTTCTGGATCGCATGATCGGCCGGCGGCGTGTAGGTGCCTGTGGCGAACTGAACATCCTTCGGGATATCGACGACGACGGGGCCGGGACGGCCCGACTGCGCAATCCGGAAGGCTTCATGGATGACGGCGGCGAGCTCGTTGACATCCTTGACCAGCCAGTTGTGCTTGGTGCAGGGGCGCGTGATCCCGACGGTGTCGCATTCCTGGAAGGCGTCCGAACCGATGAGCGAGGTCGGAACCTGGCCCGTCAGGCAGACGAGCGGAATGGAATCCATCAGCGCATCCTGCAACGGCGTGACCGCATTGGTGGCGCCGGGACCTGACGTTACCAGCATGACGCCGACCTTGCCGGTGGAGCGGGCATAACCTTCGGCCGCATGGCCGGCCCCCTGCTCATGGCGAACGAGGATGTGCTTGACGTCTTCCTGCTGGAAGATCTCGTCATAGATCGGCAGAACAGCGCCGCCGGGATAGCCGAAGATGTGCTCGACGCCATTGTCCTTCAGCGCACGCAGAACGATTTCCGCTCCCGTCATCCGATTGCTGTCCGTTTGATTGTCCGTGCTCGCCATGTGTCTGTTCCGTTGATGCTGGGGATTGAGTTTGTGGCCGGAAGCCCTGATTTCGGGCATAAAAAAAGGCCCCTGAGGAGCCTTCGTCTAGCGCATGGGTGGCTATCGCCGGATGGTTACACCATCCTGCCCATGCGCTTTCCCACCACGATAAGAACGTTCGAAATTGTCATGGGCGGAATTGATAGACAGAAAATTTCGCAGCGTCAACGCATTCCGCAATAAAAAATCGGCAGCCCATCAAAGCTGCCAAGCATCCAATTGAGGCTGAAGGATTTGTTAAAGGATCGATTATATCCTGTGCGTTAATGCAGGGAGTAACCCTTTGCTCGACAACGACATGATGACGACAGGCAAAGCAGGCGAGCAGGATCGCCGCGATAGCCTCGCACCGGGAAATCGGTTTCTCGGGCGTGTCGTTGCATGCAGCGGATCGCGCGCCACCATCGCCGCCGTGGCAGAATCTGGCGGCACCGATCTCACGGAATTGTGGTCCGTCGGCCGGCTGATTTCGATAAGCGTCGGCAGGAATCGCGTCGTTGCCCTCGTCTATTCCATGAATACCGGCAATCAGGGCTGGGGCGAAGGCCAGGACAACATCTTCCGCATCGAGACGGAACTGCTCGGCGAAGTCCGTGTCGAGGAAGATGGCCGCGAGGAATTCTCGACCGGCATTTCACGCTACCCCTATCTCGGCGCCATCGCCCACCGCATCCGCGCCGCCGACCTCATGCGCATCTATGATGCCGGCAAGGGCGCCACCGCCGTCATCGGCAATCTCACGCAGGATGAAAGTATCGACGCGGCGATCCATGTCCCCTCGATGCTGTCCAAACATTTCGCCGTCGTCGGCTCAACCGGCGTCGGCAAGTCGACCGCCGTCTCGCTGCTGTTGCACAAGGCGATCGAGGCCGATCCGAAGCTGCGCGTGCTGATCCTCGATCCGCACAACGAATTTGCCGCGGCCTTTCCCAAGCACGCCGTCACTATCGATACGGATACGCTTGACCTACCCTTCTGGCTGATGCGGCTCGAAGAATTCGCCGAGGTCGTCTTCCGCGGTCGCCCGCCGGTGCCGGAAGAGCTCGACATGCTGCGCGATATCCTGCCGGAGGCCAAACGCGCCTTCCGCGGCAGCGACAGTTCGCTAGTGCGCCGCCAGACGGAAAAGAGTTCGATCACGGCCGATACACCGGTGCCCTACCGCATCGCCGATCTGCTCGCCCTCATCGATGAGCGCATCGGCAGGCTGGAAGGCCGCGCTGAAAAGCCGTTCCTGCGCTCGCTGAAGATGCGCATCATCGCCGCGATCAACGATCCGCGCTATCACTTCATGTTCTCCAGCAATACGATCAGCGACACGATCACGGAGACCATCGCGCAGATCTTCCGCATTCCCGGCGACAACAGGCCGATCTGCACCTTCCAGCTTGCCGGCATCCCCTCCGAAGTCGTCAATTCCGTCGCCTCGGTGCTCTGCCGCATGGCCTTCGAAATTGCGCTCTGGAGCGAAGGCGCCATCCATATGCTGGTCGTCTGCGAGGAAGCGCACCGCTACATACCCTCAGACCCGACCCTCGGCTTCGTGCCGACGCGGCAGGCGATTGCCCGTATCGCCAAGGAAGGCCGTAAATACGGCGTATCGCTCGGCATCATCACCCAGCGCCCCGGCGAACTCGACCAGACGATCCTATCCCAGTGCTCGACGCTCTTTGCCATGCGCCTTGCCAACGACCGCGACCAGGAAATCATCCGCTCGGCCATTCCCAACTCCTCGATCTCGACGACGAGCTTCATCTCCTCGATCGGCAACGGAGAAGCAATCGCGTTCGGCGAGGCAATCCGGGTGCCGATGCGCATGCGCTTCCTGCGCGTCGATGAAAACCTGCTGCCGAAGGCCCACAGCGCTACCAGCAAACATGCCGAGGATGATCCCGACACCGTCGACCTGCGCCGCATCGTCACCCGCATGCGGGCGATCACATCCGGCCCCGATATCTCCACCTTCCAGCAGAGCTACACGTCAGCCATGACAGACAGTTACGAGCCGGAAGACTACTTCGCCGACGACGCGGCCGATCGGCCCTATGCCGCTCCATCAACAGCAGAGGCGCCGCTCGAACCCTATCGCCCCGCCCTGCTGCCGCAGAGCCGCGCGCCGCATCCTGAGCCCCCGCCACTTTCGCCGCAGACCTCCATCGACGCACGCCTGGAAGCGCTGCGCCGCGAAATGCGCCGCGACGAACAGCCGAAGCCGGCCTTCGGCGAACAGACGTCGCCGCCGCGCCGCGAGGGCGGAATGTCGCTGCGCGAAAGCATCCTGAAAAAGCCGCTGAGCAGCCTTTACGACAAGGACTGAGTGAGCCTTACGAACGCTGCTGGCGCGTCGCCGCTGCGATTTCGGAAAGATGCCGCTCGATCAGCGCCAGGAAGGCGATGGTACCGCAGATCAGTGCCGCAACCACGATGCCGCCGATGGCGCCCAAAATTCCTCCGACGATGAACATGCCCGATCCGCCCTGCGCCGCAGCAGCGGTCGCACCCGAAAGCGTGGAAAAGGCGAGGATGACGATAGCGATCAAGGCGTTGATCGAAGAAAGCGTCTTTGCGAGAAAATTGTTCATGCCGGCCCCCATAGCTCCCTTGATCATGATTCGAGGATCATTGTAACCGTTTGCGGGCGCGAAGCATGTGTCGCTTTAGCGCTAAGGCGAAAGCCGCTCCCAGCTTTCATCCATCTGATTGCGGAACCAGGTCATCTGCCGCTTGGCATATTGCCGTGTCGCGGCCGCCCCGCGCTCGATCACCTCGGCGCGGCTCATCTCGCCATGCAGCATCGCCGCGATCTGCGACACGCCGATCGCCTTCATGACCGGCATTTCCGGGGGAAGATTAAGCGCCAGTAGCGCCCTCACCTCGTCTTCCGCCCCCTGCTCCAGCATTTTCTCGAAACGTCCGTTGATCCGCTGGTGCAGCACGATGCGATCCGGCAGCACGACGATCTTGCGCGCCGTGTGTGGATCGACGACGACAGGCCCCGCCTGCCCCTGGAATTCCGCAATCGACTGGCTCGTCGCCTCGAAAACCTCAAGCGCCCGCACGATCCTCTGCCCGTCCTGTACGTTCAGGCTCTCGGCCATGGCGGGATCAACCTTCGCAAGCTCCTCATACAGACCCTCCGATCCTTCCTCCAGAAGCCGTGCGCGCAACCGCTGCCTTATTTCCTCGGGAATGACGGGCATTTCCGATAACCCGCCCGTCAGCGCCTTGAAATAAAGCCCAGTGCCGCCGACGAAGACCGGCAGCTTTCCCTCTGCACGGATGCGCGGCAAGAGCGCCACCACATCCCGCAGCCAGGCGCCGGTCGAATAAGTCGCCCCCGCCGGCACATGACCGTAAAGGTAATGCGGTACGCCTCCCATATCCTCCTCGGACGGTCGCGCCGTCAGCACCCGCAGCGTGTCATAGACCTGCATGCTGTCGGCATTGATCACCACGCCGCCATGCTGTTTGGCAAGCTCCACGGCCAGCGCGGACTTGCCGCTGGCAGTCGGCCCGGTTATCAGGATCGCGTTCACAGAGCTCAGAAGGTTTTCCATCATGGCCCTCGTTGCCACGCTTGTTGCCAATCCGTCAAACCCCGTTCTTTCGCCTGAGATCGCCGAGCGTGCCGCCGGCGCCGTCAAGGCATCCGGGCTCTATTGGCTGGCGGATGGCATTGCCTGCGATATCGTACTCGCTGACGGCTCCGACGGCCAAGCAGCCGAGGCCAATCTGCTCGCCGTCATCGCCGGCAACCCGATCGACCTCGTCATTCAGGAACAGGAAACCCGCCGCAAGAAGATGCTGATTGCCGATATGGATTCGACCATGATCGGTCAGGAATGCATCGACGAACTCGCTGCCGAAGTCGGCCTCAAGGACAAGGTTGCCGCCATCACCGCCCGCGCCATGAACGGCGAGATCGCTTTCGAGCCGGCGTTGCGGGAACGCGTCGCCCTCCTGAAAGGTCTTCCGATCTCGGTCGTCGACGAGGTCATCGCCAAGCGGATCACCCTGACACCGGGCGGCCCCGAACTCATCGCCACCATGAAGTCGAAAGGCTATTACACAGCCCTCGTCTCCGGCGGCTTCACGGTCTTCACGAGCCGCATCGCTGCCGTTATCGGCTTCGACGAGAACCGAGCCAATATCCTGCTGGAAGAAGGCGGCCTGCTGTCCGGCCATGTCGCTGAGCCAATCCTCGGCAAGCAGGCCAAGGTCGACGCCCTCAACGACATCGCCACCCGCCTCGGCATTTCCCCTCAAGATGCCATCGCCGTCGGTGACGGCGCCAACGACCTCGGCATGCTGCATCTGGCTGGTTCCGGCGTCGCGCTTCACGCGAAACCCACTGTGGCCGCCGAAGCCGACATACAGATCAACCACGGCGACCTGACGGCGCTGCTTTATATCCAGGGCTATCGCAAGACGGATTTCGCGACGATTTGAGCCATAGGGCACTGTTGAAATGAAAAAGGAGCGGCCAACCGCTCCTCAGACCGCTGACAAACCCGTCGATTTTGTCGGCGGTTTTTTGTCGGAACGCCCGGTGAAGTGACGTTTTGCCGATGAGGTTGGTCTGATGAGAATTACGGCTGTCTGGCCTTATCCCCAGGCTGGCTTTGGGGTCTTGGTCAGCGCTATGGTGATCTTCTTGATGTTCTGGGCGGCAGCGGCCAGCAGGCATTGGCAGCGGACTCTGACGAGGCCTCGGAAGCGGGCGTAGCGGTGGCCGTGAAGTTGTTTGGCGTCGGCAAAGGAACGTTCGACGGTCTCTTTTCGCCGCTTATAGATTGCCTTGCCCCAGGGTGTCTTTCTGTTGGCATCTGTTCGTTCTCGGGCGTCTTGCCAGACATGGCGGGTGATGGTGCGCTCAGCCTTGGCATTGGACGTGCAGGAGGCAAGCAGCGGGCAGTTTCGGCAGATGGCAGGATCGGAGCGGTAGTGCTTGTAGCCGTTGCGGTCGGTGGTGGCATAGGTCAGCAACTGGCCCTCGGGGCAGCGATAGCCGTCCGTCTCGGGCTCGAACACGAACTTCGATTTGCGCATCATCCCGTCCTTGGGTGGGGTGGGATTGCGATAGCCGGTGACGCCGAGGATTTTTCTGTCCTCCAGTCCCTTGGCGATGCCTGATGTCGCATAGCCCGCATCGAGCCCGACCGCGCCGACATGCAAGTCGAAGCGGTCGCGCTGCCGGTCCAGCCGCTCCAGGTAGACGATCGAGTCATGCACATTGGCCGGCGTCACATGCGTGTCGGTGATGATGGCATGGCGACCATCGACGGTCCGATGATCGAGATAAAAGAAGCCCTTGGGCTTGCCGTCGCGCACCATGTAGCCGCTTTCAGGGTCGGTGCGGCTGACCTTGGTTTCCTTCACCTCGGGCTCGCGCGCCTTCTCCTTCAGCGGCTTCTGGCCATGCGCGGCCCGTTCGGCCTCGATCGCCCGGTCAAGATCGGCCCAGTAATCGGCCCGCGATTTCTGGAGCATCTCAAGATCATATTTGCCCTTGTTGGCATTGGCCTTCAGATGCGTGGAATCCGTATACAGTACCGTGCCGTCGACCAGGCCGTGCCGGATCGCCTGCTTCACGATCGCATCGAAGATGTCCTGGACCACGGACGTATCGTTGAAGCGGCGGCGACGGTTTTGCGACAGCGTCGAGGCATCGAAGACCGGCTCAGTCAGCTTCATCCGAAGGAACCAGCGATAGGCGACATTGACCTCGATCTCGCGCACCAACTGCCGCTCCGAGCGAACCCCGAACAGGTAGCCGATGAACAGAGCCTTGAACATTAAGGTAGGATCGAGCGGCGGACGCCCGTTGTCGGCGCAGTAGAGCCCGGCAACACGATCATGGATGAAGGAAAAGTCGATCACCGCATCGATCTTGCGAAGCAGGTGATCCTTCGGCACCAGGCTGTCGAGCGTCACCATCTCGAGAGCCGTTTGTTCGGGAGCAGGTTTCTTCAACATGTCCCAGTGAATCACAAACCCCTGGCTGTGGCCAGGGGTTTGTCAGCAGTCTGAGGAGCGGCCAACCGCTCCTTTGATTTTTCTGGCCTGTGCCGGGCGGCACCTACTCCATCGGCACCGCAACGAACCGCAAGTCGCCATTGGCCGCAGCGACCATCATCTGCGCATTGCGCCGGCCCTCCTGCTTCAGCGTCTGCACCTTGCTGGCGACAGCATCCGGTGACTTCATGAATTCCTGGGCCACTTCGACGATCACGTCACCGGGCTTCAAACCCTTCTCGGCAGCGGCCGAACCCGGTGCAACCTCGGTCACGACGACACCATCGACGCTTTCGGCAATGCCGAAGGCCTTGCGGGTTTCGGGACTGAGCAGCGAGAGCGAAAGACCGAGCACATGCTTTGGCGTAGCCTGGCCGGGAGCTGCCTGATCCTGCCCCTTTTGATCCGGGCTCTTTTGGTCTTGCCCTTGATCCTGCTGGTGCGGATCCTGGCCGTCGGGTGCGACCTGCCCCTGATCGCCACCCTGATCCGGTTCATCCATGTCGTTGTTCTCGCCGGGATCGGGGTTGATGACACCGTCATCACTCGAATTGTCGCCGGCCGCAGCCGCCTGGTCGCTGTCTTCGAGACGGCCGAGCGTCACCTTGACGGTCTGCTCCTTACCGTCGCGCAGCACGAGGACATCGACCTCTTTACCGACAGGGCTTTCGGCCACCACGCGCGGCAGGTCGCGCATCTCGGCGACAGCCTTGCCGTCGAATTTCAGGATGACATCACCGGCCTTGATCGAACCGTCATCGACAGGTCCGCCCTTGATGACGCCGGCGACCAGCGCGCCCCTGGCGCTGTCGAGGCCGAGGCTGTCGGCCACTTCGTCGGTGACCGGCTGTATGCGCACGCCGAGCCAGCCGCGGCGCGTCTCACCATACTCGCGAAGCTGCTCGACCACGCCGGATGCAAGCTCCGACGGCACGGAGAAACCGATACCGATCGAGCCGCCCGAGGGAGAAATGATCGCAGTGTTGATGCCGATCACTTCACCCTTCATGTTGAAGAGCGGGCCGCCGGAATTGCCCTTGTTGATCGCCGCATCCGTCTGGATGAAATTGTCGTAGGGGCCGGCATTGATGTTGCGGCCGCGGCCCGAAATGATGCCGACCGTCACCGATCCGCCGAAGCCGAACGGGTTGCCGATCGCCATGACCCAATCGCCGATACGCATCGTGCTGGAATCACCGAACTTGACGAATTTCAGCGGCTGCTTCGGCTCGACCTTGAGCACCGAAAGGTCAGTCTTGGTATCTGTTCCGATCAGCTTGGCCTTGAGCTTGGAACCGTTGGCGAAATTGATCTCGATGTCGTCGGCCCCCTCGATCACGTGGTTGTTCGTGACGATATAGCCGGTGGGATCGATGACGAAGCCGGAACCGAGCGAGCTGACATTGTGGCTGGGGCCGCGGTTGCCCTGCTGCTTGTTGAAGAAGTCGTTGAAGAATTCCTGGAAGGGCGAGCCGTCAGGCGCACGCGGTGCGGGACCGGCGCCCTCGTCACCCTTCACATTCTGCGAGGTCGAGATATTGACTACGGCATCGAGCAACCCTTCGGCGAGATCCGCGACGGAAGCCGGACCATTGACCGGAGCCGTCATCTGCATGGGCGGAGCAGCGGGTGCGACTGCAGCCGGGGAAACGGGCGTCGGTTGAGGGGCCGCAGGGGCCGGTGCTGCCTGTTCAGGTGTCGCTGGTGCGGGGGCGGTTTGCGCATGCGCAACACTGCTTACGCCAACATTTGCCAGAAGGGCGGTGCCGGCCAGCAGCGCGAGCGTTCGTCTGAAGGGCGAGCGAGTCGTGGGGGCCATCAAGCTTCCTCGTCTGGGATAAAGGCGCACATACAGCATCAGCATAAGGCGGAATGATGGAGGGCGAAATCACCTTTTCGAGAAATCCCCGTGCGAATGTGATTGAGAGCCTTTCCTGGCCAGATTGCAGCATTTTGTTGGCTCAAACGGAGTCGGATGGTCGACCGGCAGGCGCGCGTCGTAGCCCAGATCTATGGCTAAGCCGGCCGGTCGATCAGACGGCCCGTTTCAGCCAACCCCGGTGGTTTGCTTGCAAACCAGCTAGGGCCGGGCATCTTTGCGCCAGGATCAAAGGCGATCGGCTCGGACATACCTTGGGGTATGCCCTTCGCCAATCGCCTTTGCCCTGACGAAAACCTGCTCCGGCAGAATGCTGCAATCTGGCCAGGAAAGGCTCTAACCTCGCAAGAGCCAGACACCTCCGACACCAAGCACTACGGCCACAAGTCCAAAAGCCCTGAGTTGACGCTCTGGAACGCTTGGAAGAAGCTTCGCCATCTCGATAAGAAAACGAGGGGCCAGTGCGTAGACCAGCCCCTCGATGATGAGGAAGAATGCAAGTCCGGTGAGGAAATCCTGCACTCTGTCTGTCGTCAGTTCGCCGGCTGTGCCGGAGCCACAGGCTGCGCGGCCGCGGGCGGCACGAGGCCACCGGTCTGGCCCGGGGCCGGATTGCCGTTCGCATTCTCGAAGTAGCGGAAGAACTGCGACGTCGGCGAAAGCACCAGCGTCGTATCCTGCGACGAAAGTGCCGCGGAATAGGCGGCCATCGAGCGGTAGAACTCGAAGAAGGCCGGGTCCTTGCCGAAGGATTCGGCAAAGATGCGGTTGCGCTCCGCATCACCCTGACCACGCAGGATTTCCGAATCGCGCTGTGCATCGGCGGTGATCTCGACGACCTGACGATCGGCGACGGCCCGGCGACGTTGGCCTTCTTCATTACCTTCGGCGCGGATGCGCTCGGCCTCGGCCAGACGCTCGGAGCGCATGGCGTTGTAAGTGTTCGGAGCCACCTCCGGCGAAAGGTCCGTCCGGCGGATGCGGACGTCATCGATATGCAGGCCGAGGTTTTCGGCATCGGTGCGCAGATCGTCGCGGATTTCGAGCATCATCGCCACGCGTTCTTCCGAAAGCGCTGCGTTGTAGTCACGCAGACCGTAGACACGACGAAGCGAGGAATCGAGCTGCGCACGCAGCCGTGCCTCGGCAGCGTCGCGGTCGCCCGAGACCGTTTCGCGGAAACGGCGTACATCCGAGATATTGTAGATCACGAAGGCGTCGACATCGAAGGTCTGGCCGTCCTGAACCTGAACGCGGATATTGTCGAGGTCGAGCCTGAGCGCCCGCTTTTCCACGAACTGCACGCGGTCGGCATCCATGAAGCCGAACGGCAGTTTGAAATAGAGGCCGGGCTCTGTCTTCACCGACTGGATTTGACCGAAGCGCACGACGATTGCCTGCTCACGTGCATTGACCACGAAGATCGACGAATAAAGAATGACGAGAAGGACCGCGAGCGCGATCAGGATAAAGGGAAGTCTGTTCGATACCATGGTTCAACCTCCCTGCCGTGCCGGTGCCGCCGCCGGTCGATTGATTTCGTTGAGCGGCAGGTAGGGAACGACGCCCTGCTTTTCGTCGATCACGACCTTCTTGGAGTTCTTCAGGACCTGCTCCATCGTTTCCAGGAACAGGCGCTTGCGCGTCACATCGGGAGCCTTCGAATATTCGTCATTGATGGCTGTAAAGCGCTGTGCTTCACCTTCCGCTTCCTTGACGACGCGATCCTTGTAGGCGGCTGCGTCTTCACGGATACGGGCAGCATCGCCTCGTGCCTGACCGAGCTTCTGGTTCGTATAACGGTTGGCATCCTCGATCGTGCTGTCGCGGTCGCGACCGGCACGCTGCACTTCTTCGAAGGAGTCGGCGACTTCGCGTGGCGGCGCCACGTTCTGGATCGTCACGCCGGTCACGGTAATGCCCGCGCCATAGCGGTTCATCGTATCCTGAACGATGTTGAGAACCTGCGTCTCGATCGGCTGGCGGTTGCTGCGGAACGCATCCAGTGCCGGACGCCGGCCGACGACTTCGCGCATGGCGCTGTCGGAAACCTGCTGCAGCGTTTCAGCCGGATTTTCGACACCGAAAAGATAGGCCTTGGGATCGCTGATCGTATAGAAGACCGCGAACTGTACGTTGATGACACTCTTATCGCTCGACAGCATCAGCCCGCTCGAAGAGCCTGCCGTGGTCGCGCCGATGTTCAGCTGCTGCACCGTCACCTTGACCGTCTCGACGGTTTCAACCGGCCAGAAATGGAAATGCAGGCCCGGCAGGGAAACCTCCTGCTTGGGCTCGCCGAAGCGCAGCTCAACGCCGCGTTCGTCCGGCTGGACAACGTAAATGCATTGGAAAAGCCAGAAGATCGCGACGACCGCCACGATGATCGCAACGACACCGCCGTTGAAACCACCTGGAATGAAGCCGCGCAGCCGGTCCTGCCCGCGCCGTATGATATCCTCCAGATCAGGCGGACCGCCCTTGCCGCCGCCACCGCCGCGTGGACGGTTCGGCCCCTGCCCCCATGGTCCCTGATTGTTACCGCCGCCGCCGCCCCAAGGGCCGCCGCCGCCATTCTGATTGCTCCAGGGCATCAAAACCTCGTTGTTCGTTACGTCATACACATCCGACCGCCGTGGGGGCTGCCGGCGGATGCGATCCGACCGTTATAGGTATCGCCGCACCGGCTTTCAACGCGGTGTCAGAAACTTGGTCAATATAATTGGAAAATAGTTCCTTTTCAGGCATCTCGACGTTTATAAACGACGAAACGCGTGGGATAGGTATCCCTTTCCCCCGAGGGAACATCAACGCTCTCCGTCGCCACCCAGATCGCGGGATCGATGTCCGGAAAGGATGTGTCGCCCTCTACGTCGGCCTCCACATGCGTCACGCACATACGGTCGACGAACGCCATCGCCTGTGCGTAGATCTGCCCGCCGCCCAGGATGGAGATCTCGTTCTCACCCTGCTTGCGGGCAAGCGCCTCGGCCATTTCAATCGCCTCGTCGAGCGAGCGGGCCATATGCACGTCGGGAAGATCGATCGCGGCACCGCGCGAGATCACCACATGCTGGCGACCCGGCAGCGGCTTGCCGCCGAAGCTCTCGAAGGTCTTACGGCCGACGACGACAGGCTTGCCCACCGTCATCGCCTTGAAGCGCTTGAGGTCTGTCGAAAGCCGCCAGGGCATATCGCCGTCGCGGCCAATGATGCCGTTGCGCGCGACGGCAACGAAGATGGTTTTGCGGATATCGGACATCGGCCCTCCCGGCTTAGAGCATGTCGCGCAAAAATGTGCAGCGGTTTTGCGATCACGAAATGCGAAACAAGAGCCTAAAGCGTGGCAAGCGATCTGAAAGATCGCGACACGCTTCAGACGGCGATCGGCGCCTTGATATTGGCATCGGCATCGTAGCCGACGAGTTCGAAATCCTCGTAGACGAAGCTGAAGATATCCTTCACATCGCGCTTGATCAGCATGCGCGGCAGCGGCTTCGGCTGGCGCGCCAGCTGCAGCTTCGCCTGTTCGAAATGATTGTGGTAGAGATGTGTATCACCGAGCGTATGGACGAACTCGCCATATTTCAGCCCGGTCACCTGCGCCACCATCATCGTCAGCAGCGCATAGGAAGCGATATTGAAGGGGACGCCGAGGAAGATATCGGCCGAGCGCTGATAGAGCTGGCAGGAAAGCCTTCCATCGGCCACATAGAACTGGAACAGGCAATGGCAGGGCGGCAGCGCCATGTCATCGACCTCAGCCGGGTTCCAGGCGGAGACGATGTGGCGGCGCGAATTGGGGTTCTTGACGAGGCCTTTTACGAGATTGTCGATCTGGTCGATATGCCCGCCATCCGGTGCCGGCCAGGAGCGCCACTGAGCGCCGTAGACCGGGCCGAGATCGCCGTTCTCGTCGGCCCATTCGTCCCAGATGCTGACGCCGTTTTCACGCAGGAAGCGGATATTGGTCTCACCCTTGAGGAACCACAGCAGTTCATAGATGATCGAGCGCAGATGCAGTTTCTTCGTCGTCAGCACCGGAAAGCCGGCATCGAGATCGAAGCGCATCTGATAGCCGAAGACCGAACGCGTGCCGGTACCCGTGCGGTCGCCCCGGTCGGTGCCGTTTTCCATCACATGGCTCAAGAGGTCGAGATATTGCTTCATGGTCGCCACTGATTCCTTTTGCACCTAATTTAAGGGCAAAGCGGCCGCAAACCAATGCGCCTTGCCGATTATCCAAGCAAAAACGCTGATGAGGACGATGCTTTTATGACACATCCCCTTCCCTTGCGATCACAAAAACACTATATCACCCGTGCCGGCTTTCGGGCCGGCTATGGCGATAAACGGGCGGTGGAATAAACCTATTGGACCCGGGGGCGGTACCCGGCGCCTCCACCAAAAACAGGCGGATATCCTTTTGGACAAGCGCCTGCTTTTGATGGGGGCGAAATAGGATCGACAAGGGTGTAAAGATCGACTTTTCGCTCGGCATGATACCGCCGTTATCGGGTCACAAGTGTAGTTGCAAACGACAACAACGCTAAGGAATACGCTCTCGCTGCCTAACGGCGGTGCGGGAATTCCGCTCTAAGTCCTTACGGTTAGCCCCGTAAGGCGGGGTCCGAAGGCACC
Source organism: Rhizobium sp. WYJ-E13 (assembly GCF_018987265.1). Lineage (NCBI taxonomy): Bacteria > Pseudomonadati > Pseudomonadota > Alphaproteobacteria > Hyphomicrobiales > Rhizobiaceae > Rhizobium > Rhizobium sp. WYJ-E13. The sequence continues at coordinate 2,443,433 of NZ_CP076853.1, forward strand.
TGGCAACAGAAGCCTTCACCTTCTCCCCTTTTTCGACGAAATGATGTATGCTTGATGAAAGCATGAATCGGCTTGCGCCTTTCCCAAAGCGCCTGTTCGTGCCATACAAGTTCGTGAAAAGACTTCGAAACCGACGAAAGACAGGAAAAGCATGGGGCAGGATCACATCCGCTACGACATTCTGGCACAGGACGCGTTGCGCGGCGTCATCCGCAAGGTCTTGACTGAAGTCGCAACGACGGGCCGACTGCCCGGCGACCATCACTTCTTCATCACGTTTCTGACCGGCGCCCCCGGCGTGCGCATCTCGCAGCACCTGAAGTCCAAATATCCCGAGCAGATGACGATCGTCATCCAGCACCAGTTCTGGGAACTGAAAATCACCGAATCCCATTTCGAGATTGGCCTGTCGTTTTCCGACGTGCCGGAAAAGCTCGTCATCCCCTTCAACGCCATCAGAGGCTTCTACGATCCCTCGGTCAATTTCGAGCTGGAATTCGACGTGCCGCTGAGTGACGGCGAGGAGTTGCCGGCAGCCGAAATCACCGCCTATCCCGTTGACGCGGCCAAGACCGATGATGCGGCCGCAAAGCCCGCCGACGGCGAAGAAAAAAAACCAGGCTCCGTCGTTTCACTCGACTCTTTCCGCAAGAAGCAATGATGTCAAAGGGAGGCCGAAAGCCTCCCTTTTTTCATGGAGAGAAACGAATGAGCGCCGAAATCGTCAATCTGCGCCAGTTCCGCAAGAAGCAGGCCCGTTCCGAAAAGGAAGTGCGGGCTGAGCAGAACCGTGTGTCCCATGGGCGCACCAAGGCCGAGAAGCAATTGACCAAGGCCCTCAACGAGAAAGCCGAAAAGGCGCTCGATCAGGGCAGGCTCGAAAAAGACAAGACTTGATCGCGCCGACATAAAAGCACGCGTGATCAAGCAGTTGCGGTTCCCAAGTGAATCGCTTTCTCAATGAGACATGGTTAGCTCGATGATCCGTAAACATTCGGCGACACTGCATGGGCATCGCACAAGCTTCTCGTTGGAAGATGAATTCTGGATGGAACTGAAGACAATCGCAGCAAGTCGTTCCATGCCGCTTGCAGCGTTGATATCGGAAATAGACGATAACAGGCCGGCTGAGAGCAATCTCTCCTCGGCACTGCGCCTTCATGTCCTGAGCTGGTTGAAAAACGGCGCCGCAGGAGCTTGAGCAGCCCTGTTAGGCCGGCCTTTTTGCTCGCCGGAATTATTGTGCCTGGACGCCCGGCACCTGGTCGAAATTGAGTTGCCCGGGCTGAGGCACAGAACGGCGCGCAGCCTCGGCCTCTGCAGCAGCCCTCGCTTGTGCCTCCGCTTCCGCCTTGGCCTTCGCTTCGGCGGCAGCCTTCGCCTCGGCTTCGGCCTTGCGCTCAGCCGCCTGCTGTGCGAGCGCCCGCAGCCGCTCTTCCTCGGCCTTTCGCTGCCGCTCGATTTCGGCAGCCGCAACGCGCTGGGCATCATTGAAGCGATAGAGCGCCACTTCGCGCCGCAGCCGCTGCTTTTCCAGGACATTGGTCTGCAGCCGCTCGACACGCCGCCGCTCGCGTTCGAAGGCGCGCAGCGAGAGAAAGCTGGTGATATCGGTCACATCCATCGTCTTGCCCGGTGAAGCGAGCAGGCCGGAGAAGTTCAGCCGGATGCCCGGCTCCGCTCCCGACAGTGCCTCCGCGCCCGGATTGAGGTTGATGCCAAGCGTCGCGCTGATACGCTCCTGCGGCAGCTCGATCTGCGCATCGGCTGTCAGATGCGCGAGATCGTTGGCGACACTGACATTCTGGACCCGCAGCGTGCCGTCCGTCACGTTGAAGGGAATGCCGAGCGGCGGCAGCTTCGCCTCGCCATTGTTCAGCAGCGTCTCGACAATCGGATGTATCTTGCCGGCATTGATCTGATCCTGCATCGGATCGGTGGCGGCCAGTAGCGGCGCCAGGATCGCGAGGTTCAGCCCGCGAACGCTCGTCTCGCCGAGCCGGATTTCGCCCGAGCCGTTCAGCGAGCTCGCAATGTCCGCAACCGTCTTGCCCGAAGCTTCGAGCGAAAGCGACATGCCGAACTTGCCGTTGGCGACAGGCGCGCCGTCGCGCGACCAGACGACACCGCCGAGATCGGAATCGGCAAGCGTCAGCCGCGACTGCAGGAAACCCGTACCATTGGCATTGGTAAAGAGCATATTGCCCGAAAGCGCGCCGCCGTCCCAATTGCCGGCCATGTTGTTGAGCTGCATCTCGTCGCCCTTGTAGGCAACATCGGAGGTGAAATCATTGACAGCAGTATTGAAAAGCCCCGGCCAGAACTGCTTGGCGCTGAGCTTCAGATTGACGTCGAGATCGCGGAAAAGCGGCTGGCCGAGTGCTGCCGTCGTCAGCTGGCCATTGGACGGATCGTTGATCTGCCCGAACACCGCCTCTCCGAGCCAGCCGAGATCAGCCTTGGAGAGCGCAAGCGAACCACTCGCCGCAGTCTTTGCCGCCTTGCGGTCGAAAGTCAGTGCGCCCGTGAATTCATTGTCGGCCGCGTGCCCGTTGAGATCGGCCAACACCACCTTGTCGGCATCGATGGTCGCATTGGTCTGCATCTTGAAGGGCAGCCCGGTGCCGAGCTCAGGCAGCGCGATGCCGTTCATGACGAGATACGGGTCGAGATCCGCACTTTCGAGCGACAAGGCGACATTGCCGTTCATGAAAGTGTCGGGCCGCACATCGACCTTGCCGTTCGCCGTGAACGAAGTCCGGTCTGTGGCGAAGGTCAGCGCGGCATCCGCCGGATCGTTGCCCGCCGCCGTTACTTTCAGCGTCATGCGGCCGTTGGCGCCGGCATCGACCGGCAGTGGATCGAGACCCGCCTGGCCGAAGAGGATCGACGGAACAGCGTTGTCGAGCGTCGCCTCCAGCGCCGTCGTACCGTTGCCGGTCAGCGCCAGAAGGTCGGACATGCGGTAATCGAGATTGACGCGGCTACCGTTCGAAACGCCAGCCAGCGTCACCGCCAGCGCATTGTCGTCATCGCCGCCAAGCGTCACCGCGCCGCGCAGCGCCGTATTGCCATACCAAGCGGCATTGCGCACCAGCCGGTCCATCACAGGGTGATGCGGCAGGTGTTCGCGCAGCATGGCGAAGAAAGAGCCGGGATCGGCGGCCTTGAAGGTGATCTCGCCGGTACCCTTGTAGTCGAGCAGCGATCCCTCCGCCTTGCCCGTCGCCGTCAGTTCGGCACCCGCAAGGTTCTTGATCGACAGATGGTCGACGGAAAGCGCCCCGTCAGCAAGCGTAAAGGTCGTCTCGACATTGTCGGCCTGCACGCCGAAGGCCGTGAACTTGTCCGCCTTGAGCTGTGCAGCAATCTTGTGGTCAAGCACGTTGTCACCGGCATCCTGCCCGGTAAAGAGACCGGTCAGGGCGCGCAGCGCATCGAGATCGAGCGCATCGCCATTCAGTGCGACGGAAAGCGACGGTGTCTGGCCCTCGGTCGCCTGCCGCTCCAGCCGTCCTTTCAGCGTCGCAGCACCGATGGCGATCTCCAGGTTCTCGAAACGCTGCAGATCATGCGTCAGGCTGACATTGGCGGAGAAACCGGCCTGCCGGAGCTGGCGGATCGCCGGATCGACCGATCCGGACAGCCAGGAGGCAAGCCCCGTCGGCTGGTTGGAGGCGACGACCATCTGGCCGTTGAAGGACGGATCGCCAATGAGCGTCAGCTTGCCCTTGCCTTCCACCTGCGTGCGGCCGGGCAGCGTGCCGACGGCATTGTCGATCATCCAGCCATTGCCGGCGGGCCGCAGTTCCAATGCCACATCGCGGATCGTCGTATCGCCGGCAACGATGGCAGGCAGGCGCACGGTCGCCTTGCCGGGCACCTGCGGGATCGGCACCTGGCCGATGATTTCGATCAGCGAATTCAGCCTCTGGCGCGCCGAAACCGCCGGATCGCGGTTGGTCTTGCCAGCAGCCCCCTGGTTGCCGATACGGTTGACGTCGATCTGCTGGCCATCGGCGGTCAGCAGAAATTCCGGCGCCGTGCCGGTGTCCAGTGTCGCCTCCCCCGTGATCACATAGGGGTCATCGGTCGAGCCGACTTCCATGCGGTATTCGGGAATGCGGATGCGGTCGTTGGTGAGCTCGAAACGGCCCTTGAGGCGCGGCGGCGGCGCCTCTCCCTTTTCAGTCTTGCCCTCGCGGTTTTCAATCGCCGCAGACAGCGTGCCCTGATAGTTCGGCCGGCTGTCGACCAGCTTCAGCTCGCCGTCGAGATCGATGGTAACCGGATGTTTGTCAGGTGCAAGCCGGGTGCGTGCGCGCAGCACGCCGTTCTCGTCCGGCTGATTGCTGGAGATCGAAAAGCTGCCATGCTCGCCATCGAGCGTGCCGTCGCCCTCGATGCGCCATGGACCGGCGAGCGACTTCGCCGACATCTCGGCATTGAGCCCCGTCACATGCCGCGAACGGCCGGACTGGTCGTCGACGAACTCGATCTCACCGCCATTGACGTGCACATTTTCCAGAACGACGGTCTTGGCCGGAATTTCCGGCTGGCTGCCGCGCATCCAGTCCAGCGATCCATCCTTCAGAAGCCGCAGTCGCACCTTGGGGTTGATCACGCGCATGTCGAAGATCAGCGCTTCGCCGGAAAGGAAAGGCGCAAGCTCGGCATCCATGGAGAATTGCTCGACCTGCACGACCGGCTTGCCGTCCTCCTCCTGGCCGACGCGCACGTCATGCAGCGTCACGGACGGAAACGGTAGAAGCCGTGCGTCGACCGTGCCGTGGACCGTCACCTTCTTGCCGATGATACGGCTTGCCTGATCCTCGAAATTCATCCGGAAATCCGTCCAGTCGATGAACAGCGGTGCCAGCAGCGCTACAAAGAGCACTACGACGATCACTCCTCCTAGAAAGACGAGGAACCGGCCTACCAAGTCAGGGATTCTCCATTCGGGATTCTGTTGCCGACACTAGCGCTATTCATGCCGGGGGCAAGGGCCAAGATCATGAGATTGTTCCATTTTCAGCCCAGATGAAAAATCTTGCCGGGATTGAGGATATTGTCGGGATCGAGCGAGCGTTTGATCTGACGCATCAGATCCACCGTGCCTCCGAGCTCCTGCTCCAGAAATGCCATCTTCCCCTGACCGATCCCATGTTCGCCGGTGCATGTTCCGTCCATTGCCAGCGCCCGCGCATTCAGCCGGGCCACGAACTCCTCGGCCGTGGCAATCCCCGCGGCACTCTTGTCATCGAACAAAAGCTGCACATGGAAGTTCCCGTCACCCGCGTGGCCGACGATCGGCGCCAGCAAACCATTTGCCTCGATATCGGCCTGCGTTTCGGCAACGCAATCCGCAAGCCGCGATATCGGAACACAAACATCGGTCGAAAGTACGGCAAGGCCGGGTGCGAGCGCGCGCACCGACCAATAGGCGTCATGGCGCGCCTTCCAGAGCTTCGTGCGCTCCTCCGGGCTTGCCGCCCACTTGAATTCGCCGCCGCCGCATTCGGCCGCGATCTCGGCAAAGGCGGCTGATTGCAACGCCACCGTTTCATCCGTGCCATGGAATTCGAGGAAAAGCGCAGGGCTCTCCTCATAGGGAAGGCCGGCATAGGCAATGCTGGCGCGCATCTGCAGCGCATCGACGAGTTCGATGCGTGCCACCGGAATGCCCATCTGGATCGTCATGATGACGGCATCGCAGGCCGCCTTCACGCTCGGGAACGCGCACACACCGCCGGCGATCTTCTGCGGAATGCCGTGCAGGCGCAGCGTCACCGAGGTCAGGATGCCGAGCGTACCCTCAGCGCCCACGAAAAGCCGTGTCAGATCGTAGCCGGCCGAAGACTTGCGGGCGCGCCGCGCGGTGCGGATTTCCTCGCCTGATGCGGTGACGGCAGTCACCGCAAGCACATTGTCCTTCATCGTGCCGTAACGCACGGCATTGGTGCCGGAAGCCCGCGTCGAGGTCATGCCGCCGATCGAGGCATTGGCGCCGGGATCGATCGGGAAGAACAGGCCGGTATCGCGCAGATGGATATTCAACGCCTCGCGGGTGATGCCGGGCTCGACCGTGCAGTCGAGATCCTCAGGATTGACCTCGAGCACCCGGTTCATCCGGCTGAAATCAATGGAAATCCCGCCATTCGGCGCGTTGACTTGGCCCTCAAGCGAAGAGCCGGTACCGAAGCCGATGACCGGCACTTTGTGATCGGCACAGACCCGCACAGCGGCCTTCACATCGTCAGCCGTCTCGGCAAAGAACACTCCGTCGGGCAACTGAGCGGGAATATAGGTGGTCGTATGTGCATGCTGGGCGCGAAAAGCCTGGCCGGTCTGGAAGCGCTCTCCGAAGCGCTGTTTCAGAATACCGGTGACGGTCTCGATGCCCGCCTCGTTTCGCACCCCGACCTTTGCGTCGCGCAGCGCCATGCCCTTGATCTCCCTACATTCCACAGCCTGCTACAGCATCTGTAGCAGGCCGGGTATGAGGCAAGTCAAAGCGGCTGTCCAGCCAAGATTAGGGAAGATTTCATCCCATCTTTATTGCAGGGACAGCGGGCGGGTTGAGCCGGGCAAAACCCTCCTGCCGATAGTAAGGAAAATAGGGATAAGGCGGCGTCACGGCACTGACCGCATCCAGCCGCCTTATCTGCTCCGCCGTCAGGCTCCAGCCGACGGATCCGAGATTTTGCCTGAGCTGTTCCTCATTGCGCGCGCCGATGATGACGCTTGAGACCGTCGGCCGGCCGATCAGCCAGTTGATGGCGATCTGCGGCACCGTCCTACCGGTCTCGACGGCAATCTCGTCCAGCACGTCGACGATGTTGAAGAGCTTCTCGTCATCGACGGGTGGGCCATATTCAGCGGTCTGGTGCAGACGGCTTCCCTCCGGCAGGGCCACACCGCGGCGGATCTTGCCGGTCAGCCGGCCCCAGGCAAGGGGGCTCCAGACGAGCGCCCCCACCTGCTGGTCGGCGGCAAGCGGCATCAGCTCCCATTCGTAATCCCGCCCGGCGAGCGAATAATAGACCTGATGGGCGACATGGCGCGGGTAGCCGTATCGCTCGGAAATACCGAGCGCTTTCATCAACTGCCAGCCGGAGAAATTGGAAACGCCGACATAACGCACCTTGCCCCCGGCAACCAACCCATCGAGCGCCGAAAGCACTTCCTCCATCGGCGTCGAGGCGTCGAAGGCGTGAAGCTGCAAGAGGTCTATATAGTCGGTGCCGAGCCGCCGCAGCGCATCCTCGGTCGCGCGGATCAGCCGTGACCGCGAAGTGCCCCAATCATCAGGTCGCTCGCCCATCGGCAGCGCCATCTTGGTCGAGATCAGCACCGCATCGCGCCGGCCGGAAATCGCCTGTCCCAGCACCTCCTCTGACGCGCCAGCCGAATAAACGTCCGCCGTATCGAACAGCGTCACGCCCGCCTCCAGGCAGATATCCACCATCCGCCGCGCTTCCTCGGCATCTGTCGTGCCCCAGGCGCCGAAGAGCGGTCCGCTGCCACCGAACGTGCCGGCCCCGAAGCTCAGCACCGGCACCCTCAGCCCCGATGCGCCGAGATTTCTGTATTCCATGATCCAATCTCCTGTTTTCTGAAGAGATAGACCCGGCCAGCACTGTGATATAGATTGCCTCAGAGCATATCATTTGTGATTTGAATTCATCGTGAGCCGTCAGGACATCAATCGATCCGGTGAAATGGAAGTCTTCGTCAGCGTCGTCGAGCGCGGCGGCTTCTCCGCTGCTGCATTGGCGCGCCGCATGACGCCGTCGGCCGTTAGCAAGCTGGTCGCCCGGCTGGAAAACCGGCTCGGCACCCGCCTCGTCAACCGCTCGACGCGCAAGCTGCAGCTGACACCGGAAGGCTGCGCCTTCTATGAGCGCAGCGTGGCAATCCTCGCCAACATCTCGGAGGCCGAACGTTTTGCCTCGGCAGGAGAACAGGCGGCCGGACGCATCAGCATCAACACCAGCGGCTCTTTCGGCAATCATGTCCTGGCGCCGCTCGTCCCCGCTTTCATGGCCGAGCATCCCGGCGTCACGCTGGATATCACCCATACCGACAAGGTCGTCGACCTCCTGGAAGAGCGCGCCGATGTGGCGATCCGCGCCGGCCCGCTGAAGACATCGAGCCTGATTGCCCGCAAGCTCGGCGCTGCCAGAAAAATCATCGTCGCCTCGCCCGACTATCTGAAACAACGCGGCGAACCACGCTCAGCCACCGATCTGCACGATCACTGTCGCATTGGCTTTTCCTATGCCCGCGCACTGGAGGGCTGGCCGATCCTCCATGGCGGTGAAACGATCTCCCTTCCGCTCACATCAGGCCTGCAGGTCGGCGATGGTGAGGCCATGCGTTATCTGGCGCTCTCAGGCGCCGGCCTTGCGCGCATGACGGAGTTCACCGTGCGCGCCGATATCGCCGCCGGCCGCCTCGTCCCTGTGCTGGAAAAGCTCAATCCCGGTGATGTCGAAGAGTTCTACGCAGTCTATATCGGTCAGGGCGGGCCACTGCCGGCCCGTGTTCGCGCCCTCCTCGATTTCCTTGCAAAACACATCCGCCTTTAGGGGCACAAGGGCCAGATTCCGCAATTGACCCTTTGGCTGCCCCGAGCCTATACGGGGTCTGCGCTTGCCGGCCCTCAGCCGGCCTCTTCATGCTGCCGGAGCCTCTTCCCATCTTCGCCTACGGGCTCGCTCCGGTCAAAAGTTCGAGGATCACAATTTTGGACGCAAGCAGCTTCCAGCAGAAAGCGAGCCTGCCCAAATGGGCATTGCTGCTTGCCTTGTCCGCCATTCTTGTCCTGTTCCTCGAACTCTTCGCCCTGCCCGCCTCGCTGCTGATCGGCCCGATGGTCGCGGCGATCGGGCTGGCGCTCACCGTCGGCAAGGGGCAGTTGCGCATCCCCTACTGGCCGCTACAGTTCGGCCAGGTGCTGGTCGGCCTCCTGATGGCGCGCAACATCACGCCTGACATCCTGGGCACCATGGCCAAGGACGCGCCGCTCTTCTTCGTTTTCATCGTCTCGGTCATCGCCATTGCCGCCGGCCTCGGCTGGCTGCTCACGCGCTGGCAGGTTCTGCCCGGCACGACGGCTGTCTGGGGCTCGACGCCCGGCGGCGCCTCGGCCATGGTCATCATGTCGGAAGCCTACGGCGCCGATGCCCGCCTCGTCGCCTTCATGCAATATCTGCGCGTCGTCTTCGTCGCCGTCGGCGCCTCTGTCATCTCCCGCCTCTGGGTCGCCGCCGATGGTGAGGCGCCGCCGCCGGTCATCTTCTTCCCGGCGGTCGACTGGCCGGCCTTCACCATGACCATCGCCTTCGCCGCCCTCTGCTGCTACGCCGTCTTCCGCTTCCGCATCCAGGGCGGCAACATTGTGGTGCCGCTGTTTGCCGGCGCGGTGCTGCAAGGCTTCGGCCTGTTGAAGATCGAATTGCCGACCTGGATCCTGGCGCTCAGCTACGCGCTGATCGGCTGGAGCATCGGCCTTCGCTTCACCCGCTCGATCCTCAAACATGCCGCCCGCGCCCTGCCCCGCGTCTCCGCCTCCATCATCATCCTGATGGCGCTCTGCGGCTGCATGGCGGTGGCACTCCACAAATTCGCCGGCATCGACCCGCTGACCGCCTATCTTGCCACCAGCCCCGGCGGCGCCGATTCCGTCGCCATCATCGCCGCGTCAAGCGATGTCGACGTGCCCTTCGTCATGGCCATGCAGACCGGCCGCTTCCTGATCATTTTGCTGATCGGGCCGGCGCTTGCCCGCTTCATCGCCCGCCGCTCGGGACTTGCGGAAAGTTCCGCCTAAGGCATCGCTCGCACGACGAAGTTGGAACTCGTCTCAGCTAGCCGAGCGCGACGGAACCTATGATCGCATATCGCCGCCATGAACCCTGCCTAAGGACTACACCTCTCAGCCACAAAGCCCCGCTTGCCCAACAAAATCCAGTCGAGAAGCGGAGATGAAGCACCGGCGCACCGGCGCCTCAGCGCGCCGGTTCTTCGGCTCATGCCACCAGACCCTTGGTCAGTTCGAGCGCCTGCCGCTCGAACAGCCGGCGATAGATGCCGTTGTTGAGCCGGATGAGCGCTTGATGGTCGCCTTCTTCGACGATCATCCCCCTGTCGAACACCAGCAGTCGATCCAGCGCCCGCACCGTCGAAAGGCGGTGTGCGATGACAAGCGTCGTGCGGCCATCCATCAGGCGCTCCATGGCCTGCTGGATCTGCACTTCGCTCTCGCTGTCGAGGCTCGATGTCGCCTCGTCCAGGATCAGCACGGGTGCATCGGCGAGAAAAGCGCGCGCGATGGCGACACGCTGACGCTCGCCGCCCGACAGCTTGACACCGCGCTCGCCCACCATCGTCTCGTAGCCCTTCGGTAGGTCCATGATGAAACGATGGGCGCTCGCCTGTTTTGCCGCATTCTCGATCTCGCGCCTGGACGCGTTCGGGCTGCCATAGGCGATGTTTTCGGCCAGAGTGCGGTGAAACAGGATGGGCTCCTGCTGCACGATGGCGATCTGGCCACGCAGGCTCGATTGCGTGACCTCGGCGATATCCTGTCCGTCAATCCGGATCGACCCCGAGTTGACGTCATAGAGGCGCTGGATGAGCTTGACGAAAGTGGTCTTGCCCGAGCCGGAATGGCCGACCAATCCGACCCGTTCCCCCGGTTTGATGGTGACCGAGAAATCCTCATAGAGCGGGGTCGGATGCGCGCCATACTGGAAGGTGACGCGATCGAACACGATCTCGCCCTCGCCGATCGCGATGGCTTTCGCACCTGGCTTGTCCTCGATGCCGAGCGGCGTCTTGTCGAGCAGGACAAGTTCCTCCATGTCGTTGACGGCACGCTGCAGGTTTCGAATGTCTTGCCCGACCGAGCGCAGATAACCCTGCAGGACGAAGAACATCGCCAGCACGAAGGTGATGTCGCCTGCTGTCGCCAACCCTTGCTGCCACATGACAAGGCCGGTGCCGAGAATGCCGGCCTGCATGGAGACCATCATGAAGCCCTGGATCGTGCCGTTCAGCGTCCCGCGCTTCCACGTCCGCCGCGTGCGGTTGTCCCATTTGGCAAGCACATGGCGCAGGCGTTCCTCTTCGCGCCTTTCGGCACCAAAGGCCTTGACCACCGAGTTGCAGCTGATGGCATCCGCCAACGCGCCGCCGAGCTTGGTATCCCAGGCATTGGCAAGCTTTGCCGCAGGCGACACGAAACCCATCGAAAGTGCGACGGTCACGCCGATATAAACAAGCGATCCCGCAGCCACGATCAGCCCCATGATCGGCCAATAGGTGCCGAGCACGATACTGGCGCCGACCAGCATGACGATCGACGGCAGCAGAGCGATCAGCAGCAGGTCGTTGAGCGCGTCGAGCGCCCACATGCCGCGGGTGATCTTGCGGACCGTCGAGCCGGCGAAACTATTGGCATGCCAATCCGTCGAGAACCGCTGCACCCTATGGAAGCCGTTATTGGCGACATCGGCCATAATGCGCAGCGTCAGCCGGATGATCCCGTCGAAGATGAACCAGCGCAATACAACGCTGGTCAGGCCAAGGGCCACGACCACAGCGAAGGCGCGGATAGCACCGCCAGCCGCATTGCCGCTGGCAATCGTGTCGACGATCTCACCGGAAAACACCGGCACGAGAACTTCGGCCAGCGTGCTGGCAATAACCAGCAGGACAATAGTGCCCACCAATGCGGGGCGATGAGTCCATTGACGAAAAACAAAGCCGAGGACGCTGCGATACGCATCGGCACGGAAATCGAGCTTTTTGCGAGCCATTTTAACCAGTCCGACGCCGTGTTTCGGCAGCCGGCCCCAAAATCGAGAGTTGAAGAGCACAGTCGGAGCGGGAGACGAACTGGTCCCGGCAGATCGGTCGAGCTGTGAACGAAATTAAAACCGCATGTCGCGTTTCCCTGGCGGGCCGCGAATTGGAATGACCTAGTGTCGGATCATTCCGGACGGGAGGACTTCGATGAATGTTGATGCCATGCAACGCCTCCTTTGATTGATCTGCAGCGGTAGAGTTTCTGTACCGGACAAATTTGATTTTGCCAACCGGATCTTTTCTACTTTATGGAGAATGATGCGCGAATAACACAACATCGCGGCGTTCAAAGGAGCCCGGCATCACCCGCCTTGCTTGGGGATCAGGCGTATACGGCATGTTTTTATTGGTGCTTGCCGCGCAAAAATCGCTGAAGTCCCAGCCAAGCCTCGCAAAATTCCATCTAAATCGGGAAATCATCTACATGCGCCCCCAAGAGTCCCTGCCGTTCTGGCCATGCTTGGCTAGCCGCAAGCTCGTTTATCCCTTATATTGGCCTAATGAATGTCATTGTGCTGAAAAATGGATAATGCCGGGCTGTCTCTCGACAGAATGCGCACATTTGTTCGCGTCGCCGAGCGAGGCAACCTATCTATGGTGGCAAGAGAACTCGGCGTCGGTCAATCCACGGTGACGCGGCATCTCAACGAACTAGAGGATGCAGTCGGTGTGCCTCTCCTCAACCGAACCACGCGTCGCGTGACGCTTACCGACGAAGGCAGTCGCTATTATGCCAACTGCCTTCAGGTATTGCGCCTAGTCGAGCAGGCTGCCGAGGAAGCCAGGAATGCACGTCGGGCGGCCGCAGGCGCTGTCAGGCTTTCGTGTACCGCAGCGCTTGGCGTGATGCACATCACCCGCCTCATCTTCGAATTTCAGGACCGGCATCCTGATATCAGCGTCGATCTCAACTTGACCGACGAACGCATCGACCTGGTTCGCGAAGGCGTTGACCTGGCGCTCCGACTTGGACCTCTCACTGACAGTTCCATGAAGCTTCATGCGCTCGGAAAAAGCCACCGGCTGCTGGTCGGCGCTCCGGCCTATTTCTCCGTTCACGGGCGGCCGGAGCGCCCGGACGATCTCTCGCGATACGAAACCGTCATAATGTCCAATGTGGCCGGGAGCGATCAGATCGCTCTCTCCTCCCGCCATGGCGGGAATTTTACGGTTCCAGTCAACGGGAAGCTGCGCGTCGATCACGGGCTTGCGGCGCGCGAAGCCTTGGCTGCAGGACGCGGCATGGGTCCCGCTCACCTTTGGCTAGTCCACGATCTCCTGGATAACGGTCGCCTCGAGGTCGTGCTCGAAGACTATCGCCCGTCGCCGGTTCCGCTGAGCCTGCTCATCGTGCCAGAGCGCTCTGCCATCGCCCGCGTTCGCCTTCTCACCGACTTTCTTGTCGCCGAGATTCCCAAACTCCCGGGGATCCGGTCATCGTAACTTAGAGCGGCTCAGCTTTCACGGTAGCGCCGCTCTAAGTGTTTGTTTTTATGTAATTCCCGGGAAAACCGCTTCGCGCTTTGCCTAAAACTGCGCTAGAGCCCGAAAGATCGCTTGTCGCCGCGCCAACCCGTGGTGCGAAGATATTGCTTCCAGTCGAGCGTGTCGGGATTCAGGCGACGGCTCCACTCCAGATCATGCTCCTTTCCGAAATAACCATACTGAACGGCATACTCGACCATCCCCAGCAGTTCTTGCACGAAAAGCTCGTTGGCGGCGAACTCCGGAAAATACTGCAGCAGGCCACCCTTGGTGAAAGCATTTCGATATTCCGCCTTGAGGCCGGTTACCTCTCGGAAGGTTTCGACCATCTCGCGCGGAGAGATGACATCGCCGACGATCGGCAGCGTTCTCCCGTTGTAGCGCTCGGGATTTGAGAAAATTTCGAGCACGGCCGGCCCGGTCGCCGTGAGCGGATCGACAAAAGGTGCTCGAAAATCCTCGGGAAGATAGATCGGCAACAGCAGCGTGTCACCCTCCATGCGCGGCAGATAATATTCGAGAAGATTCGTGTAGAAGAATGCCAGGATGACGAAGGAATGAGAGATCGGCAGACCGCGAATATGGTCCGCAACGCGCGCTTTGTCGGTGAAGTGCGGAGCAAACTTCGTCCCGCCGGAGATGGCATCGACATTCTCAAGCGTGCTAAAGACAATATGTCCGACGCCTGCCTCGACCGCCGCATCCGCAAGTTGGCGGCCGATCGGAGCCTCTGTTGTCTCCGGCGGAATGATGGGCGGCGTCATCAGAAATGCCCCGTCCGCCCCTTCGAAGGCAGCAACGACATCCTTCTGGAAGCCAAGCTGGAGAGGGACGGATACAATCTCGGCTCCAAGTTGCTCCAGATTTAAAGCCTCGGGTGAATCCTTTTTCCGGGTCAGGGCGCGTACGCGGAAACGTCCGCTGCGAAGGAGCGTTGATGCGACGCTACGACCCTGTTTGCTGGTGGCACCGGCAATTGCGATGAGTGGCTTATCGTTTGCAGACATAATGTGCCTTGACCTTTCACAGACCGCCGGCTGCTTAGCCAGGCGTCATACTGAGGAGAGCATTCGGCGGACGCCGATAGCTTGGACCCGGGCAAGTTATCGAATCTGGCTTTCTTGCTGAAGGCATGCGCAATGCATATGATAATGCCGTTTTCTGGATAAATACGGATGTCATCTGATCACGTCAGATCGGTGGTGGCTGCATTTCTCAGATCTTCTTCCGGAAGAGGACTACGCCAGGCTGCCATTGCCGGCCTTTGCCGCATGGGCACGATGCAGTCCGGCCCACCGCCCCGGCGTAACGCCATAGGCCTTCTTGAAATGCCGGATGAAATGCGCCTGGTCGGCAAAGCCCGTGGCGGCGGCCACATCGGCAAAACTTTCGCCTTCGCCCATCCGCGCCTTTGCCTGCTGCAGCCGCCGCATCAGCATGTAGCGGTGCGGGCTGGTGGCAAAGGCCGTGCGGAAATGCCGTGACAGGGTGAAACGGTCGAGGCCGGTAATGTTCTCCAGTTCGCCGGAGCGCACCGGCCTCAGCGCATGCGCCTCCAGATAATCGCGAGCCGCCCGCACCTGCCTCCAGGCAACCGCGCCCAGAGCCCGGCGGCGCACCTGCGAATGCCGCGACAGGCCACCCGCCACGCGGCTGACGAAATCATCGACGAAAAGTTCGTCCAGTTCCCGGTCGAGTTCGCCGAGTGCGGCAAGCAGCACCTGCGCTAGCGCACCATCGGCGATCACAGGCTGGTCGACGAAGGGAAGACCGATCTTCTCCGCCTCCAGGCATTCCATCAACAGCGCCGGCTCCATGTAGAGCATGCGGTAATGCAGTCCGTCTGCGGTTCCCGCCCCGCCGTCGTGCTCCTCGTCCGGGTGCAACACGATCACCTGCCCCGGCAGGCTGAAGCGCCGTTCGCCGCGATAGGTGAAGGTCTGCACGCCGTGCAGGGTGACACCGAGCGCATAGGTATCGTGCCGGTGTGGCTCGAACATATTGCCGGAGAACTGCGCCTCGATACGCTCGATGCCCGGAAAGGCCGGCGCAGTCAGGATGCCGCCGCCGCCCTGCGGCTCGCACAAACGTTCAAGACCCTCGAAGACTTGCGGCGTTAGATTCAGGCTCAACGCGTTTCGATACCCTGATGAGAGAGACTGGAATGTTTGATACCAAAATTGCGATCGTCCTGCGAAACAATCTTGCCGGCTGGCAGAAGCTGAATGTCACAGCCTTCCTCTCGACAGGCATCGCCGGACAATATCCGGAGATCATCGGCGAGCCCTACCAGGACCGCGCCGGCAACCTTTACAACCCGCTATCCATCCAGCCGATCATAGTCTTGTCGGCCGACGAAACGACGATATCGACCATCCACCGCCGCGCGCTGGAGCGCGACGTGACGTCATCCGTCTTTATCGAGGAAATGTTTGCAACCGGCCACGATGCGGCCAACCGCGCCGTCTTCGCCGAATATGCCCCCGATGATGCTAAGGTTGTCGGCATTGCACTCAGAGCCGACAAGAAAATCGTCGACAAGATCACCAAGGGCGCCACGATGCAGCATTGAGGCGGAGGGCGCGCGACGAAAAAGGCCGGGCGATGCCCCGGCCTCTTTGTCGTCTGAAGGCACCCGATCAGCTCTGGGTGATCGGCGCGATCTGGATTTCGACACGGCGGTTCTGGGCGCGGCCGGCTTCGGTCGCATTGGAAGCGACCGGCTGCGACGGGCCGAAGCCGACGGCCGAGACGCGGCGCTGGTCGATGCCCTGGCTGCCGAGATAATCGGCAACGGACAGCGCGCGGCGCTGCGACAGGTCCTGATTATGCTGCAGGCTGCCGGTGGAGTCCGTATGACCGTTGATGTCGATGAGGGTGCGGTTGAACTTGCGTAGCACGATCGCCACCGAATTCAGCGTCGGATAGAAGCCCGCCTTCACCGCGTCCTGGTCGACATCGAAGGTGATGTTCGACGGCATGTTGAGAATGATGTTGTCGCCCTGGCGGGTGACAGAAATGCCGGTGCCTTCGAGCTGGGCACGAAGCTCGGCTTCCTGCTGGTCCATGTAGTTGCCGATTGCGCCACCGGCGAGCGCGCCAAGGCCGGCACCGATCAGCGCCGCGTTGCGCTTGCCATGGCCGCCGCCGCCGACGGCCACACCGACGAGGGCACCGCCGAGCGCGCCAAGGGCAGCACCGCCGGCAGTGTTGGATACCTTCTGCTCACCAGTATAGGGATCGGTCGTCGTGCAAGCTGAGAGGTAACTCGCCGCAACGGCCAGAAGGATGAATTTCTTGATCATGGACAGGAGGTTCTCCGTTCGAAGCTGGTGCGAGCAGATATTAGGGAATGCGGCAACAAGATGAAGATACCAATCTGATAAGCCAAATTCCCCATGGGAAACATCGGCCTGTTGCAGCCGCGCACCGATATCACCAGCTTTATTGGCAAACCGCAGGACTTCAGTCGAGGCCGCGACGTTTGGCATAGGCCGCCCGCGCCTCGTCCATGCGTGCGGAGTTTGCGACGACCCACTCGGCGAGCCCCCGAACCGGGTCCAGGAACTCCCGGCCGAGATCCGTCAGCGCATATTCGACCTGCGGAGGTGTCGTATGCGTGACGGTCCGGGAAACGAAACCGTTCTCCTCGAGCTCCCTGAGCGTCGATGCCAGCACCTTCTGGCTGATCTCACCCACTTCGCGGCGCAAGGCGTTGAAGCGCAGCGGCCCGTGACCCAGCACGCGCACCACTAGCAGGCTCCACTTGTCGCTGATGCGTGCCAGCATGCGGCTGATGTGATCGCAGGCGCGAACTTGCTGGCAGCCATCGGCGTCCTCCTCGCAGGGGCCGGTTTCCTGATGGTTATCTGGTTTCAATAAAGTGCCTCCTTGTGCGGCATCGCGAACCATTCGTAATTTGGTTACCGTTAGAAACCAGCATACAGGAGGTTACCATGAATTCTAAGCCCCGTATCGCCGTTATTATCGGCTCTACCCGCCCCACCCGTTTCGCCGATGCCCCGGCACAATGGATATTGAAACAGGCTCAGGCACGTGACGACTTCGACGTCGAGCTGGTCGATCTGCGCGATCACCCACTCCCCTTCTTCGAGGAAATGGCGTCGAACTTCTGGATGCCAAGCCAGAATCCGGAAGCGGTGCGCTGGCAGGAAACGATAGGGCGTTTCGACGGCTATATCTTCGTCGTCGCCGAATACAACCATTCGATCACCGGCGTTCTCAAGAACGCGCTCGACCAGGCCTACAAGGAATGGATGCGCAAGCCGTTCACCGCGATCGGCTATGGCGGCACGGGCGCCACGCGCGCGGTCGAACATCTGCGTGGGATCGGCGTCGAGCTTCATATGGTCTCCACCCGCAGTGCCGTGCATATCGGCGGTGGCGACTTCATGTCGATTCACCCGGCCTTCGGCAACAAGCCGATCGAGGAGATCGAGGCGAACCTGCTGCCGACGGCAAAGGCCGCCCTCGACGAGCTGGTCTGGTGGGCCAAGGCAACGATGGCCGCCAAGGCCGCCTGACGCCAAAGAAAACCACCCGGCGAGCATCGCTTGCCGGGCGGCCGGTACTACAAAATCGAGATCAGAAGTTCTGGAAAAGCTGACGAACCGTGTCGTAGGACGCGTTGGCAATATTCAGCGATTGCAGGCCGAGCTGCTGCTGGGTCTGAAGTGCCCTGAGCTTGCTCGATTCTGCCTCCATATCGGCATCGACGAGGCGGCCTATGCCTGAGGTGAGGTTGTCGGACAGGTTCTTGGCGAATTCGTCCTGAATGCTGATGCGCCTTTCCAATGCGCCGAAGGCCGAGCCGACGGTCGTCAGCTGTCCGAGCGCGGCGTCGACGACGCTGATCATGTCGTTCAGGTCCTGTTTGCTGGTATTCGCCGTCAGGCCGATTTCCACCTGGCCGGCCGTATTGCCGTTCTTGCTCTTGGTCAGCACCCAGGTCTGCGCGGTGCCGAGTTCGGTTGCGAAGAAGGCGGAGGTCAGCACGCCATATTCGCCGGTGCCGCCTGCCCGGTCATCGATCACATAACGCGCATCCTTGGAAGAGGTCGCGCCGCCCGGCGGAATATCGATATGGTAGCTCAGCATGCCGACCGATACCGAACCGTCAGAATTGCGGATGAAGGAGGACGGGATCTGGCGCGGCTGCGTCGGCGTCGTGGTATTGTCGAGAATGATCCAATTGTCGTTGTTGAAGCCCGCGCCTTCGGAAACGCTGCGTAGCTGCGCTTTTAACTGCTCCAGCTCTTCACCGACCTTGGTCTTGTCTACGCCCTGCTCGGTAGCGGCGACAAGCTTTGCCTTGATCTCGGTGACGACGTCGATGACGCTGTCAACGCCGGCAGATGCTGTTCCCATGGTGGCAGCCGCCATGCCGAGGGCATCCTGAATGGCGGAGAGTGCTTTGTTGTCGTGACGTACCGTCGTCGCGACTGACCAGTAGGCGGCATTATCTGTGGATTTTTCGACACGCAGACCTGTCGTGACATGGTTCTGCGTCACCGTCATATTCCGATTGATATCACGCAGCACATGAAGCGCCGCATCCACGGAGGTGCGCTGATAAATACTCACGGTACGAACTCCAAAACACAACAGGACGCAACAGAACAGGATGTACCGAAATCACGCGGACGTTCATGTCCGCCGTCGCTCGAAAAGCAGCGCAATGGCCTTCGGAAAAACTGGGGAAGACCGACCGGTTACTGATCGCAATCATTGCCGGTTATGCTTAAAAAACGGCTAAAGTTCAGAAGTAATTTATCTTATTTCACAAGCTTTCGTACACCATAAAAACGCCCGCGGGAGAGGTCCTGCGGGCGCTTCCGAAAGTATTGAAAAAGGCTTGTTCGCCCTCTTACTCGGCAGCCTGAAGCTGTTCTTCCGGATCCGGCTTCGGACGCGTCGCATGCGTCATTTCCTCGTGCAGGCGCGCTTCCTCATGGGCATGCGGCTTGGCGAAGCGGGCAATCAGCAGATAGGCGACGGGAGTGATGAACAGCGTCACCAGCGTTGCGAAGCCGAGCCCGCCGACGATGACCCAGCCGAGCGCCACGCGCGCCTCCGCACCCGCGCCATGGGCGAAGACCAGGGGAACGCCCCCAAGAATGGTCGCGATCATCGTCATCATGACTGGACGCAGGCGAAGCGCGCAGGCCTTTTCGATGGACGAGCGCACATCCTCGCCGCGGTCACGCAGCTGATTGGCGAATTCCACGATCAGGATGCCGTTCTTCGCCATGACGCCGACAAGCAGCACGAGGCCAATCTGGCTGTAGATGTTGAGGCTGGAGCCGGTGATGATGAGCGCAAAGACGGCGCAGGCAAGGCCGAGCGGCACCGTCGACATGATGATCAGCGACGACAGGACGCTCTCGAACTGGGCCGCCAGCACCAGGAAAATGATGACAATCGCAAAGCCGAAGGTCAACGCCATGCCGCTGGAATTCTCTTCGAGCGTTGCGGCCTCGGCAAGCGGCAGCAGACGCGCGCCGGGCGGCAACAGCGGT
This sequence comes from Rhizobium sp. WYJ-E13, assembly GCF_018987265.1. NCBI lineage: Bacteria > Pseudomonadati > Pseudomonadota > Alphaproteobacteria > Hyphomicrobiales > Rhizobiaceae > Rhizobium > Rhizobium sp. WYJ-E13. Next base: position 2,463,331 of record NZ_CP076853.1, read on the forward strand.
GCTGCCATCTGCGTGACGTTCTTGACAGCATCGCCGAGCGACATGCCGTCCTTGAGACCGGCGGTGATCGCTACGGACGCGAGCTGCTGTTCGCGATTGAGCTGCGGGGCGACCGAGCCTTCCTTCAGCGAAGCGATGACCGACATCGGCACGATCTTGCCTTCGCCCGTCTTCAGGAAGACGTTTTCGAGATCGGTCGGATCGTCGATCGGCCGCATCGTCGAAGTCAGAAGCACCGGGTAGGATTCACCATTGACGAAGACGTCGACCACCGATCGTCCCTCGAGCAGTGACTGGATGGCGGTCGAAAGCCCTGTAATGTCGATACCGAGATCGGAGGCCCGTTCGCGATCGATGGCGACGGAGACTTGCGCCTGCGAGGGTTCGTTGGTCAGGCGCGGCGTGTCGTATTGGCCGCTTGCGTCGAGTTGCTGCACGAGTTTGGCGGCAGCCGCCGTCAGCGCCTCGTGGTCGTTGCCGATCAGCGCCATCTGAAGACCGCTGCCGGCGCCGCGGATGCGCAGGCTGTTCGACGAGATCGCATTGCCGCGCAGCGCTGGCACCTTCGACGCAGCCTGGTTGATGTCGCGCACGATCTGGGCCTGCGTGCGGTGGCGCTCGCCCCAGGGCGCCAGCGTCAGCACCATGAAGCCGCTGTTGGAAGAGCCACCCTGGCCGGAGATCGAGAAGACGTTCCTGATATCGCCGCTGTCAACGAGCGGCTGAAGGTATTCCTCCACCAGTTGAAGCTTGTCGCGCGTATACTCGAGGCTGGAGCCCTGCGGCGTCGTCAGCCGCATCATCACCATGGCGCGGTCTTCCTCCGGCGTCAGCTCGCTCTTGACCGTGCCGAAAGCAACAACGGCTGCCGCGCCGAAAATGAGCGAGAAGACGATGACGACAACAGGCGCGCCCAGGCAGGCATGCAGCGCCCATTTATAAATGCTGGCGAAGGCCTCGCCGAAGCGGCCGAGCAGCCCGTGATCCTCGATCATCGGCTTGGTCAGCATGCGCGAGGCGAGCATCGGGCACAGCGTCAGCGCCACGATCGACGACAGGCCGACCGAGAAGGCAAGGACGAAACCGAACTCGCGGAAAAGACCACCCACCTGCCCCGGCAGGAAGGAGAGCGGAATGAAGACGGCGGCAAGTGTGGCCGTTGTCGCGATGACGGCGAAGAATACCTCGCGCGTGCCGAGCACGGCGGCCGCGCGCGGCCCCATGCCTTCCGAGCGTCGGCGCACGATGTTTTCGAGCACGACGATGGCGTCGTCGACCACGAGACCGGTCGCCAGCACGATCGCAAGCAGCGTCAGGATGTTGATCGAGAAGCCGACCATATAGATCGCGGCAAGCGTGCCGATCAGCGCCACCGGCATCGAGACGGACGGGATCAGCGTCGCGCGCCAGTCGCGCAGGAAGAGATAGATGACGACGGTGACGATCACGGCCGAGAGCAGCAACGCCAGCACCACTTCATGGATCGCGCCCTCGATGAACACGGCGTCGTCGCTGGTGATTGCGATCGTCGTGCCCTTCGGCAGCGTCTTGGAAAGCTGGTCGACGGCAGCGTGAATGCCGGTGGATATATTCAACGTATTCGACTGCGCCTGGCGGATGATGCCGAGACCGATGCCCGGCTTGCCATTGGAACGCAGCGCCGTCTCGCCGTCGCGCGGTCCGAGCGTCACGGTCGCAACATCGCCGAGGCGCACATTGTGCTGCAGGATGACGTTCTGGAAGTCTTCGGGCGTCTGCAGGCTGGCGGTGGCGCGCACCACGATATCCTGCATCGGGCTCTTCAGCGAACCGGCTGGCACATCGAGCGCGGCATTGTCGAGCGCCTTGGTGAGATCGCCAATAGTCAGCCCGCGGCTTGCAAGCGCGCTCTGATCGACGTCGACGCGGAAAACCTTTTCCTGATCGCCGTATTCCTCGACATCGGCAACGCCATCGACAGAGGCCAGTCGATCGACCACCTCGTTCTCGACGAGCAATGTCAGATCGTCCATGTTGAGCGTATCCGACGTCACCGCAAGGCGCATGATCGCCGAGGAATCCGAGTCAGCTTTGACGATCTGCGGCGCATCCGCCTCATCGGGCAGGTTCTGGGCAATGCGGCCGATGGCGTCACGCACGTCATTGGCGGCAACGGCCAGGTCGATAGAGTCGGAAAATTCCAGCGTTACGCGGCTCTGGCCGAACTGGGAACTGGAAGAGATGGATTTGAGGCCGCTGACGCGGGCGACCGCACCTTCGATGACCTTGGTCAATTCCTGGTCGATCGTCTGCGGCGAAGCACCGTCGAAGGTCGTGCGCACGGTTACCACCGGCCGGTCGACATCGGGCAGTTCGCGCACTTCGACGCCGACATAGGCCGCAAGACCGGCCACCACCATCAGCGTGTTGAACACCAGCGCCAGGATCGGGCGGCGCACGAACAGCGCGGTGAAAGACGCCTTGCTGGATTCCGGCTTGCCCTGGTGGATCTCGGTCACGTTCATTGGGAGGCGACCTTGTCGTTAGAGGCGATATCGGTCGCCACACGCACAGCGCCGTTCTCGCGCACGCGCTGCAGGCCCTGCGTGACGATCTGGTCGCCATCATCAAGGTCAGCCTTGACCAGCACATAATCCGGATTGCGCTGCACGACCGTGACCCGCACCTTGTGCGATCTGCCGTCGGTCACCCGCCAGACGAAAGAGCCCTGGGCATCCCACTGCACGGAGAGCGGGTTGACGGCTGGGTATTTATCGCCTGCAAACTTCATGCTGACAGCAAAGGACATGCCGGCGCGCAGCTCGTCCGAGCTGTTGTCGATCCGTCCCCGCAGGCGCAGCGTGCGGCTTGCCGCGTCGACGCGGTTGTCGACCGCTTCCAGCACACCTGAAAAGATCTTGCCCGGTCGCGCCACGGACGTTGCCTCGACCACCTGGCCAACGGAGACCGTATTGGCGAAACGCTCCGGCACCCAGTAGTCGACGAGGATTTCAGTGCGGTCGTCGAGCGTCACGATCGGCGTCGAGGTCGTGACGTTGTCGCCGATATTGACCGGCACGATGCCGACGATACCGTCGATCGGCGCGACGATATTGCGGCGTGCGAGATTGAGATCGGCCGCCTGCAGTTGCAGCCGCGCATTCTGCTCGGCGATCTCGGAATCGAAGACGTCCATGCGCGACACACTGGACTTGATGTTGTGGTAGAGGCTGGATTTCTCGAGCGCGCTATTCAGCGCCACCTGCGCTTGCCCCTGGGCAATGACCTGCTCCTCGCTGTCGAGTTTGGCAAGAACCTGACCCTGCTTGACCATATCGCCCGACTTGATGAGAATTTCGCGGATCGTGCCGGTTGCCTGCGGCGTGACCGCGACGGAGCGGATCGCGTCGCCCGTGCCGATCGCGTTCAGCCGGTCGTTGACGACGCCCTGTACTACGGCCTGGGTGACGACGAGAACGGAAGCATTGCGCCCACCGCCGCCTTCGCCGCCGTTACGACGACCCTGCCCTTGCCCCTGGCCGCCCTGACCTTGGCCGCCGCCCTTCGCCTGATCGGCCGCTTCATCGGTCTTGGGAGCAATCCTGGAGACGAGGTTGTCAGGAATTCCGGCATTGCGCATCGCATCGCCTGCCTCGGGCACAAAGTATACCCACGCGGCAAAGCCGGCGATAATCACGACAACGCAAAGTAAAAACTGCTTCCAAAAAGGCATTCACGTCTCCGGAGGGACTCGAGGTTAGACCAGGGTCGGTCGAAAGAGGCGTTGCGGGACAACCAGTCCCGTCAGGTGCGACAATATCGCACCTTTCCCCGGCCGGCAGCAAGCGTAACCACCCGTCATTACAGAATTGTAATATCAGCAAAGATTGAAAATAACCCGCCCGCTCACTTTTACTTGAGCGATGCCGGGGAGCCGTTCCAGCAAAAGTGTGCAGCGGTTTTGCGTCGGAACTGAGCAAGAAAAGAGATAGGCAATTTCCGTGTTCTAAGGATATGGAAATAACCTATATACGCCTCTCCCGCCGCCACGTCCCGGGCGACACCCCATGCAGCGCCGTGAAGACCCGTGTCAGATGGCTTTGGTCTGCAAAGCCGCAGGCGACCGCGATCTCGGCGATGGAGCCCGTGCCGAGCAGCATCTGCCGCGCCTTCTCCGCCCGGTATTCCATGAGCCAGCGATGTGGAGTGCGGCCGGTCGATCTCTTGAAGGCGCGGATGAAATAGCTGGTCGACAACCCGCATTGCGCCGCGACATCAGATATCGTCGCCTCCCGCGCCGTCAGCGAGGCGAGGAACGCCGTCGCCATGTTGAGCTGACGCCCCGAAAGCCCACTGCTGCGTTCGACCGGCAGATTGATCTTGCCGTAACGCGTCACCAGATGCGCCTGCAGCGCCAGCAGGACATGATCGATGAAAAGAGCGCTCGCATGCGCTGGCTGGCTGAGCGCCGGCAGGAGTGCCATTGCGAGCCCTTGCACGACCGGATCAAGCTGACCCTGCCCGCAATCGAGCCCGTTAAAGCCGGAACGCCCCGCCTCGTAGCTGAAATCGGAAAGCCCCTGCCGGGTTATGTTGAAACGCATGTTGTCGAAGGAGGAGCGATGATGGCAGCGCCACTCCTCCCCGAGATCGGTGATCGCCAGCGCTCCCGCCGGATGGCCGCCGTCGTGGATGAGCCTGCCGCGGCGCCAGAGGCGATGGTTGTCGAAGGGTTTCAGCTGCGCGATCACGCTGAAAGCCTCCGCCTGGGGAATCGGCCCGCTCTCGTCATGATCGGCGCTGTTGCTGCGCATGCGCGTGATCGACACCGCACCGGCTTGAAGCAATGAAATCTGTGGCCGAGACGCCAATTCAATCACCCCCGTTTTCGAATTGCCTCCCGCTGTCCCAATGACATCATTTCCCCTGAAAATCCACTGGGAGAATTGAAACGGCAGCCCTGTCTCCGGGGCTGCCGTCCACTCCGGTCATGGTGCTTCGCAGATTCAGGCCGCTTCCTGGAACGCCTTTTCCAATGTCGCGACATCGAGCTTGACCATCTGCAGCATCGCCTCGGTCATCTTCTTCGCATTGCCCTTGCGCTGACCGCTCATCATCTCGGCCAGAGCCTTGGGCACGATCTGCCAGGAAAGACCCCAGCGATCCCTGAGCCAGCCGCAGTGTTCTGCCATACCCCCGTTGCCAAGGAACCCATCCCAGATACGGTCGACCTCCGCCTGATCTTCGCAGATGACCTGTACGGAATAGGCATGGTTGAACGGTTCGAACGGCCCGGCCTTCATGGCCATGAAATTCTGGCCGCCAAGCTTGAACTCCACGATTTCGACACTGCCTGGAGGGCCGCTCGGCGTTTCTGCCGGCACGGTGGTGATGTCGCCGATTGCGGAATTGGGCACAAGCGAAACGTAGAATTCCACCGCCTCGCGGGCGCCTTCGGCAAACCAGAGATGTGAAATGACCTTGACCATGAAACATCCTCCTTTTGGTCGTCGTTCATGGCTCTAGGACGCATGAGCCCCGACAATCCCGACAGGGCCGCGAAAAAAAATCCCGGGTGCCTCTTTGGCTACTCCGACACCTTTCCGACCACCTCTGCGCCCCGAGGCAATTTTTGACAAAAGAGGGTAGAAACCGACAATCTGATTTGGCTTTTGCCAAGTAGGTTCGCCGTCGAATCGCGACCTCTCACTCGCGGGGAAGCGATGCACCACAAGCTTCTGCAGCGGCCGACTGGCAGCCGATTCCTGCCTTCAAGGCCTCATGACCAGGGAGAACGATAATGTCCAAATATCTTGAAGTCCTCACGCCCCAGAACAGCCAGCTGATCTTCATCGACCAGCAGCCGCAGATGGCCTTCGGCGTACAGTCCATCGACCGCCAGACTTTGAAGAATAATGTCGTCGGCCTCGCCAAGGCCGCCAAGACCTTCAAGGTGCCGACCACCATCACCACGGTCGAAACCGAGGCCTTCTCCGGCAACACCTATCCGGAACTGCTCGCCGTCTTCCCCGAAAACACGATTCTCGAACGCTCCTCGATGAACTCCTGGGACGACCAGAACGTCCGCGACGCCCTGGCGAAGAATGCCGCCAACGGCCGCAAGAAAGTCGTCGTTTCAGGCCTCTGGACGGAGGTCTGCAACACCACCTTCGCGCTCTCCTGCATGCACGACACCGATTACGAGATCTACATGGTCGCCGATGCCTCGGGCGGCACGTCGGCCGATGCGCATAAATACGCCATGGATCGCATGGTCCAGGCCGGCTGCGTTCCCGTCACCTGGCAGCAGGTTCTGCTGGAATGGCAGCGCGACTGGGCACGCCGCGAAACCTATGACGCCGTCACCACCATCGTCAAGGAACATTCCGGCGCTTACGGCATGGGCGTCGACTACGCCTATACCCACGTCCACAAGGCGCCCGAACGTGTCAAGCATGGTGAGCGCATCGGCCCGAATCCGGCCAAGTAAACTTCATCGGCGGGAGCGGCTTCTCTGCCGCTTTCGCTTTCCTGCATGACGAAGTGAATAGAGCCCAAATGAAAATCTATCTCCTCTCCCTTGGAGCCGGCCTACTCGTTGGCATTGTCTACAGCCTGCTGAACGTCCGTTCGCCGGCCCCACCGGTCGTGGCGCTTGTCGGCCTGCTTGGCATTCTGGTCGGCGAGCAGGTCATCCCATTCGCGAAGACCTTGATCAACAAGGAGCCTGCGGCCGTCTCGTGGCTGAACCAGATAAAGCCGCACATGTTCGGCCACCTGCCGAAAGGCAGCGCACCTTCCGACGCAAAGCCTTCTGACAAGGTCTGATACACGCTTTCGCTCGAGGACGAAGACTATGGAAAACGCAACTGCCGACCTCATCCTGCATCATGGCCTGATCACCACGCTCGACCGATCCAATCCGACAGCCAGCGCCGTCGCCGTCAAAGACGGCAAGTACCTCGCCGTTGGCCACGACGCCGAGATCATGGCGCTCAAGGGGCCGAATACGAAGGTGGTCGACCTCAAGGGCAAGCGCGTCCTTCCCGGCCTCATCGACAACCACACGCACGTCATCCGCGGCGGCCTGAACTTCAACATGGAACTGCGCTGGGATGGCGTTCGCTCGCTCGCCGACGCGATGGACATGCTGAAACGCCAGGTGGCGGCAACACCTGCGCCGCAATGGGTTCGTGTCGTCGGCGGCTTTACCGAGCACCAGTTTGCGGAAAAGCGCCTGCCGACGATCGAAGAGATCAACGCGGTCGCGCCGGATACCCCTGTCTTCATCCTGCATCTTTATGACCGCGCCCTTCTGAATGGCGCCGCCCTTCGCGCCGTCGGTTATACCAAGGACACCCCGAACCCACCCGGCGGCGAGATCACCCGAGATGCAAACGGTAATCCGACTGGCCTGCTGCTTGCCAAACCGAATGCTGGCATCCTCTATTCGACGCTCGCGAAGGGTCCGAAACTGCCCTTCGATTACCAGGTCAATTCCACCCGCCATTTCATGCGCGAACTGAACCGTCTGGGTATTACCGGCGTCATTGACGCAGGCGGCGGCTTCCAGAACTATCCCGACGATTACGCCGTCATCCAGAAGCTCGCCGACGAAGGCCAGATGACCGTGCGTCTCGCCTACAATCTCTTCACGCAGAAGCCGAAGCAGGAGAAGGAAGACTTCCTGAACTGGACCGCTTCGGTGAAATACAAGCAGGGCAACGACTATTTCCGCCACAATGGCGCTGGCGAAATGCTGGTCTTTTCCGCTGCCGATTTCGAGGACTTCCGACAACCGCGCCCCGACATGCCACCGGAAATGGAAGGCGAACTGGAAGAGGTCGTGCGCGTGCTCGCCGAAAACCGCTGGCCCTGGCGTCTTCACGCCACCTATGACGAGACGATCAGCCGCGCGCTCGATGTGTTCGAAAAAGTCAATCAGGATATCCCGCTCGAAGGCCTCAACTGGTTCTTCGACCACGCCGAGACGATTTCCGAACGGTCGATCGACCGGATTGCAGCCCTTGGCGGCGGCATCGCCGTGCAGCATCGCATGGCCTATCAGGGCGAATATTTCGTCGAGCGCTATGGTGTGGGTGCGGCCGAAGCCACCCCGCCGGTCGCCCGCATGCTGGAAAAGGGCGTCAAGGTCTCCGCCGGCACCGATGCGACCCGCGTCGCCTCCTATAATCCCTGGGTGTCGCTCTCCTGGATGATCACGGGCCGCACTGTCGGCGGCATGGCAATCTATCCACGCGCCAACTGCCTCGACCGCGAGACGGCGCTGCGCATGTGGACCGAAAACGTCACCTGGTTCTCCAATGAAGAAGGTAAGAAGGGGCGCATCGAGAAGGGCCAGTTCGCCGATCTCATCGTGCCGGACAAGGATTTCTTCGCCTGCGCCGAAGAGGAAATCTCGTTCCTCACCTCGGAGCTCACCATGGTCGGCGGCAGGATCGTCTATGGATCAGGCGCTTTCGCCAGCCTCGATGAAAACCCGGTCCCACCCGCCATGCCGGACTGGTCGCCGGTGCGCAGCTTCAAAGGTTATGCCGCCTGGGGCGAACCAGAAGGTGCCGGCAAGAACTCGCTGCACCGCCGCCTGATCTCGTCCTGCGGCTGCGCCAATGATTGCAACGTCCACGGCCATGCCCACGCCAATGCCTGGGGCTCGCAGGCGCCGGTCTCCGATCTCAAGAGCTTTTGGGGCGCGCTCGGCTGCGCCTGCTGGGCCGTCTGAGGATCGATCCGATGCATGCCCTTGAAATCCGACTTGCGTCCCTCGCCCGTCCTCTCTTCGGCGCGCCGTGGATGCGCTTCATCGCCTATCTCGGCCTCTGTGCCGCCTATCTGCAGGGCGGTCTCAACAAGCTCACGGATTTTCCGGGCGCGATCGGCGAAATGAACCATTTCGGCCTGTCGCCCGCTCCGCTTTTCGCCGTGTTCGTCATCATCATGGAGCTTGTAGCCTCACTCATGATTCTCATCGGCCTTTTTCGATGGCTGGGCGCGCTCGCCCTCGGCGCCTTCACGCTGCTCGCCACCTTCCTCGCCCTGCGTTTCTGGGAATTACCCGTGGGAATGGAGCGCTTCATGGCTGCCAATTCCTTCTTCGAACATCTGGGCCTCGTCGGCGGCTTCCTGCTCGTCGCCTGGCTCGATCTCAGGGAAAAAGCATAAGGCAACCTGCACCAAAGCATCACTTCCGCTGACCCCTGCAAACATGTTTTCTGGCCGTGTCAGCACCACGGTGCAACCCATCCGCCTCAGGGCACAGATCCTCCCAACCCCAGCATAGGACAAATTCAATGCCGACGATCACCACCAAGGACGGAACGACGATCTATTATCAGGATTGGGGCAACGGTCAGCCGATCCTCTTCTCCCATGGTTGGCCTCTGTCGGGCGATGCCTGGGAAGTCCAGATGCTCTACTTTGCCCAGCAGGGCTACCGCGTTATCGCCCATGATCGCCGCGGACACGGCAAGTCCTCCCAGCCGTGGAACGGCAACAATATGGATCAGTATGCCGATGACCTCGCCGAACTCATCGAGAAGCTCGACCTCAAGAACCTCATCATGATCGGCCATTCCACCGGCGGCGGCGAAGTCGCCCATTATATCGGCCGCCATGGCACGAGCCGCGTCGCCAAGGTCGTGCTCGTCGGCGCCGTACCGCCGCTGATGCTGAAGACGCCTGAAAATCCCGAGGGCACGCCGATCGAGGTCTTCGACGGCATCCGCAAGGGCACGGCCGGCGACCGCTCGCAATTCTACCGCGACCTCACCATCCCCTTCTACGGCTTCAACCGCGACGGCGCCAAGGTCAACGAAGGCCTGCGCGAAACCTTCTGGCTGATGGGCATGGCCGGCGGCATCAAGGGCCATTACGATTGCATCCATGAATTCTCCGAGGTCGATTACAGCGAAGACCTCAGGAAGATCGACGTTCCGGCCCTGCTCATCCACGGCGATGCCGACCAGATCGTGCCGATCAAGGCAGCCGCCGAAAAGGGCATCAAGCTTCTGAGGAACGGCACGCTGAAGGTTTATCCGGGTGCCCCGCACGGCCTCGCCCAGACGGAAGCCGACAAGTTCAACGCCGACGTCCTCGCCTTCATCAAGGCGTAAACCTCGAACGTACCGAATGAACGGCCGGCCAGGCCGCAGGAGATCGCATATGCTTCGTCTATCGTTAGCCCTTGTTGCCCTTCTCGGCTTGGCCGGCGCCCCAGCGCTGGCCGCCTCACCGCAATTCGGCGTCGGCGCGCAATATGACACGACCCATGTCTATGTCGCCCCCGGCGACGTGGACGCCTTTGCCAAGAGCTTCCTCGCCACCTTTGGCGGCACCAGCACCAAGCAGGTGACCGCAACGGTGACGCCGACGCCGAGCAGCACCACGTCGCAGCTTCTGCAGACGCCGGTTGGTACCGTCTCGCTCTTCGGCTTCAAGACGTCGATCCCCTACCCGTTCGGCGCCGAACGCACAGGCTATCTCGTCACCGATCTCGACAAGGCGGTCGCCGCGGCAAAGGCGGCCGGCGCCGATGTCATCGTCTCCGCTTTCCCGGATCCGATCGGCCGCGACGCCGTCATCCAGTGGCCGGGCGGCGTCAACATGCAGCTTTACTGGCATACAACCAAGCCAGACTATCCCGCCTTCACGACAGTCCCGGAAAACCGCGTCTACGTGTCGCCCGACCGTGTCGCAGCCTTCACCCACGCCTTCCTTGCCTTCTCGCATGGCAAACTCGTCTCCGACGATAAGAAGGCGCCTGGCGTCGAAATCGGCCTGCCGGACACGACATTCCATCGCCTGCGCATCGATTCCATCTTCGGCCGCATGACGGTGCTCGTCACCGATGGCCACCTGCCCTTCCCCTATGGCCGCGAGATGACGGGATATGAGACTGCCGATCTCGACGCGACGCTCCGGAAGGCTAGGAATAGCGGCGCCGAAATCCTCGTTGCGCCCTATCAATCCGGCGACCGCCGCGCCGCCATGGTGGAATTCCCGGGTGGCTATATTGCCGAAATCCACGCCGTCGCAGCAAAGTAACCAGACAAAACGATAAGAGGGAAAACGATGCGTCCAGCCCTGCCCGTACTTCTGAGCCTCACCGGCGGTTATGTCGATACAGCCGGTTTCCTGGCGCTCGGCGGCCTCTTCCCCGCCCATGTCACCGGCAACTTCGTGACATTGGGTGCGGCACTGACCCACGGCACGACGGGCATCATCGCCAAGCTTCTGGCGCTGCCGGTCTTCTGTCTGACGATCCTCCTGCTGCGCTACCTCACGCACAATGTGCCGCCCGGCGACGAGAAGGGCCTGCGCATCCTGCTCGTCATAAAGCTTCTCTTCCTGATTGCCGGCGGCGCCTGCGCCATCTGGCTTTCCCCCTTCGCCAATCCCGATGGACTGCCGCTGGTCGCAACCGGCATGCTGCTCGTCATCGCCATGGCGATCCAGAACACCGCCCACCGCATCCATCTCGGCGCCTCACCGCCGAGCACGCTGATGACCGGCACTACGACGCAAATCATGATCGACCTAGCCGACCTCGCCCATGGCAGCGCCGGCGATCAGGCAAAGCCCGTAAAGAGCCGACTGTCGCATATGGTGGTCGCCGTCTTCGCCTTCGCGCTCGGCTGCGGCCTTGCCGCCCTGCTGTATGCCACGGTCGGCACCTGGTGCTTTGCGCTACCGCCGCTCTTTGCGCTGGTTTCGGTCTGCCTGGCTTTCGCCGGCCCGCAAACGACCTGAAGTATCCGCGCAAAACGATGCAGCGGTTTTGCGATGACGACATTTGTCAAACAAGGACTTGAGGATAGCTGAGCCGCTGGGAATGAAAGCAGAACAACTTTCTGGTCTTTCCTTCCCGAATCACTACATTACGCGGCATGAGCAATAGTTTCGACGATATGCCCTTCTTCGACGAGGAACCGGGCGAAGCGCCGCGCAAACCGCAACAGCCTGCAGCACCTGCCCCAAGGGCGCCGGCTGTCGGCGGCGGCATTGCCGCCCGCGCCATGGCGGCTCGTGATGGCACTCGCCCCGATTATCTCGCCGGCCTCAACCCGGAACAGCGCGAAGCGGTCGAGACGCTGGAAGGCCCCGTCCTCGTGCTTGCCGGCGCTGGCACCGGCAAGACCCGCGTTCTGACCACCCGTATCGCCCACATTCTTTCGACCGGACGAGCCTTCCCCTCGCAGATCCTCGCCGTGACCTTCACCAACAAGGCCGCTCGCGAAATGAAGGAGCGTATCGCGCTTCTCGTCGGCGGCGCCGTTGAAGGCATGCCCTGGCTCGGCACCTTCCACTCGATCGGCGTCAAGCTCCTGCGCCGCCATGCCGAACTCGTCGGCCTGCGCTCCGATTTCACCATCCTCGACACCGACGATGTGATCCGCCTCATCAAGCAGATCATCCAGGCCGAGGGGCTCGACGACAAGCGCTGGCCGGCCAAGCAGTTCGCCGGCATGATCGATACCTGGAAGAACAAGGGCCTCGGGCCGGCCGATATTCCCGAAGGAGATGCGCGCGCCTTCGCCAATGGCCGCGGCCGCGACCTCTACTTCGCCTATCAGAACCGCCTGTCGACGCTGAACGCCTGCGATTTCGGCGATCTCCTGATGCATCCGATCGCGATCTTCCGCAAACAGCCAGATCTCTTGAAGGAATATCACCAGAAGTTCCGCTACATTCTCGTCGACGAGTATCAGGACACCAACACCGCCCAATATATGTGGCTGCGGCTTCTCGCCCAGCGTGCCAAGGGCGAGCCGCAGAATGTCTGCTGCGTCGGCGACGACGACCAATCCATCTATGGCTGGCGCGGTGCGGAAGTGGACAATATCCTCCGCTTCGAAAAGGATTTTCCAGGCGCCAAGGTCATCAAGCTGGAGCGCAACTACCGCTCGACGGCCCATATCCTCGGTGCCGCCGCCCATCTCATCACCCATAATGAAGGCCGCCTCGGCAAGACGCTCTTCACCGACCGCTCCGATCCTGACGATGTCAAGGTGCAGGTCCATGCCTCCTGGGATTCCGAAGAAGAAGCGCGTGCCATCGGCGAGGAAATCGAGCGCCTGCAGCGCGGCGACGCCGACGGCAGGAAACATCTGCTGAACGACATGGCGATCCTCGTTCGCGCCTCCTTCCAGATGCGCGAATTCGAAGACCGCTTCGTCACGCTCGGCTTGAACTACCGCGTCATCGGCGGTCCGCGCTTCTACGAGCGCCTCGAAATCCGCGATGCCATGGCCTATTTCCGCCTCGTCGCCCAGCCAGCCGACGACCTCGCCTTCGAGCGCATCATCAATACGCCGAAGCGCGGCCTTGGCGATACGACGGTGCGCGCGCTTCACGATTATGCCCGCGCCCGCGACATTCCGATGCTGGCGGCCGCCGCCGACATGATCGAGACGGACGAGCTGAAGCCGAAGGCGCGCAAGGCCCTTTTCGACGTGATTCAATCTTTCCGCCGATGGCAGGAACTGCTTGAAAACACACCACATACCGAACTTGCCGAGCAGATCCTCGAAGAGTCCGGATATACCGACATGTGGAAGAACGACAAGAGCGCCGAAGCGCCGGGTCGCCTTGAAAACCTCAAGGAACTCATCCGTTCCATGGAAAGCTTCGAATCCATGCGCGGCTTCCTGGAGCACGTCTCGCTCGTCATGGATGCCGAGACCAACGAAAATCTCGACGCCGTCTCTATCATGACGCTGCACTCGGCCAAGGGCCTGGAATTCGACACTGTCTTCCTGCCCGGCTGGGAGGAAGGCCTCTTCCCACACCAGCGTTCCCTCGACGAATCCGGTCGCGCCGGCCTGGAGGAAGAACGCCGCCTCGCCTATGTCGGCATCACCCGCGCCAAGCACCGCTGCCACATCTGGTTCGTCTCCAACCGCCGCATCCACGGCCTGTGGCAATCGACCATTCCCTCGCGCTTCCTCGACGAACTGCCGGAAACCCATGTGGAAGTGGCCGAGATGGAGCAGAACTATGGCGGCTACGGCCGCGGCGGCGGTTACGGCCAGTCGCGATTCGACAAGGCCGATCCCTTCGCCAATTCCTATTCGACTCCAGGCTGGAAGCGCGCCCAGCAGAACAAGACCGACGCCACCCGCGACAACTGGGGCACCCGCTCCGGCCATGCGGTGGAGCGCATCGGCTACGGTGAAAGCGGCCCGCGCGGCCGCACCATCGAGGGCGAACTGGTGGCGAAATCCACCGCCACCGAACCCTCGCGCTTCGCCCTCGGCGACCGCGTCTTCCACATCAAATTCGGCAACGGCTCGATATCCGGCATCGAAGGCAACAAGCTGACGATCGACTTCGACCGCGCCGGCCAGAAGCGCGTGCTGGACGGGTTTGTGGAGCGGGTCTGACCGCTCCACTGCGTCGGTACCTTGTCCGGAATCACAGGCCCAGCAGCCCGCAGTTCTCCAGATGACAAAACGCCGCTTTGACCCGACTCGCAAACAGGCATAGCCCGGTCACTGCCCGCCCATGAAAGGCAGGCTTCACAAGACCTTCAGAGGAGGTTCAAGTGACCAGTGTTTCAGCTCTGGGCAGCACGCTGACCCAGTACAAAGCCCCCCTCAATCCCCTCGACAAGAACGGTGACGGCGTCGTCTCGGCAGACGAGCTCGCCGCTGCCTCCCAATCCTCAACGGCCAGTACCGCGGGCGATGATGGTTCGTCAGGCTCCGATATCGTCCAGAAGATCACAGCCGATATTCTGGCGCTCATGCTCTCACTCCAGAAGAGCGATGACAGCGATGGCCAGTCCGGCACCGATGACATCAGTGACGAGTCCAAGGGAGCGCTCTCTGCCCTGGATTCGAACGGCGACGGCAAGTTGACCACATCGGAAATTCTTGCCGCCGACCCGCAAAAGATTGCCGCCACCGGCGGTGACGATGATGACAGCGGCCTGATGGCCAAAGTCCTGACCGACATGCAGACCGCACTTCGCGCATACCAGACGACCTACGGCAGCTCGCCCGCTGCAAACGGCGAGAGCGACCAAACGGCCTGATGCAATGAGGCTCTGCCGGGGGAGCCTCGCTGAACAGGCCGCAAGCAACCTTCGCCGCAGGCACCATTCGTTCTGACCCACGGCAAGCTCCTCAGAACACCGAGCTTTCTTGTCGGCCTTTTCGACCGCGTGGATACCCTGTAAATGACCTGCAGCTAAAGGCATTCACTCCAGGCTTCACCCGATTTTCCGGCGAGACATCCGATGACGACCATACCAACACTCCAAACCGAGCGCCTGATCCTCCGGCCTCCTGCAATGGAAGACTGGCCGGACTACCACGCGCTGATGATATCCGATCGCGCCCGATATATGGGCGGCCCGCATTCGACCAAGGCCGCCTGGGGCATGTTCTGCCATGACGTCGCCCTATGGGAACTGATGGGTCACGGCGCCCTGATGATGGAGGACCGGGTTTCAGGACAATGCCTCGGCCAGGTCGGCATCAATCACGGCCCGCTGTTTCCCGAGAAAGAACTGGACTGGCTTGTCTATCCGCAAGCCGAAGGCAAAGGTTACGCCTATGAGGCAGCCGTTGCCTTGCGCGACTGGGCCTTTACGGTTCGTGGCCTGAAGACGCTGGTGAGCTATATCGCTGCTCCCAATGTGAGGTCGATTCGGCTCGCCGAGCGGCTGGGCGCAGTGCCGGATGGAACGGCGGCGCGCCAGGATGGCGATTCCGACGATCTGGTCTTCAGGCATTCGGCTCCTTAGCGCATGCACAAATCCGAAGGGAAAACGCGAAATACTTGCCACTTTCGCGTATTACGCGAGCGCCATGGGAAAAATACGTTGATGCAGCCATCTGACACTCTCGATACGAGAAATAGCACTTGCGCCTTGCCCCCCGGAAATCCACTAGTTGATTGTGCTGGTATCGGTCGGCATTTTGCGGTGCGGTATGCGTAAGGGATAGCTTGATGAAGGCGTTGCTGCTGGTCGATATTCAGAATGGCTTCTGTCCCGGAGGCAACCTGCCGGTTCTGGATGGCCATGAGGTCGTTCCCGTCGCCAACAGCCTCATCGACAGCGGCAAATACGATCTCATCGTCGCCTCGCAGGACTGGCACCCGGCTGACCACGGCAGCTTCGCGTCCACCCATCCCTGCAAGACCCCTTTCGAGATGGGCGAACTTTCCGGCAAGCCGCAGATGTTGTGGCCGGATCACTGCGTGCAATACACGCGCGACGCCGAGCTGCACCCCGAGCTCCACTCTGCCCAAATCGACCTCATCCAGCAGAAGGGCGAAAACAAGAACGTCGACAGCTATTCCGCCTTCCGCGACAACGATCAGTATGCCGTGACAGGCTTGGCCGATTTCCTGATCGATCAAGGTGTCACCGAACTCGACGTCTGCGGGCTTGCGACCGACTATTGCGTAAAATTCTCCGCACTCGATGCGCTGGAGCTGATCCCCGGCGTCAAGGTCCGATTTGTCGAGGACGCAAGCCGCGGCATCACGCCTGAAGGCGTTGCCGCCGCCATCGACGAGATGCGTGCAAAGGGAATCGATATCGTCAAGAGTGCCGATATCCTCTCCGCCTGATCAGCCGTTCTTCTCGCCTTCCCGCTCGAGCAGATAGATCTCCTCTCCAAAATCCTCCATCTTCTTGAGGAAGGCGGCGTGGGCGTCGCGAAGCCCTCTGTTGTAGAAATAGGGTCCGATCTTCTCGGCGAAAAAATCGAGCAGGAATTCGGCCGGCAGCACGCCGATCGGGTCGAGCTCGCGATCGAAATATTGGCGGATGTGCGAAACGATCTCCGCCTTTTCTTCCTTCGTAAATTCGATCTTCTTCATTGTCTCCCTCACCTCGCCGGTGACGCAAACCGGTAACGCTTCAGCAAAATCGATTGGTGAATCAAGGAAATTCAATTGCCGCAGCGGGTGAGACACCATAGAGGGAAATTTCAATTCCAACAGGACCAATCCCATGAAACGCGCCGACTTTGTCGAAGGTTTGCGGGGCGGATTTGCCGTGGCGCTCGCTTCTGCTCCCTTTGGAGCGCTGTTTGGCGCCCTTGCTGCCGAGCAGGGCATGTCTCTCTCCGAACTCACCTTCATGAGCGCCACCGTCTATGCAGGCGCCAGCCAGTTGGTCGGCATCGAGCTCTTCGGCCATAATGTCCAGGCTTGGGTGATCGTTCTGTCCATCCTCGCCGTCAACTTCCGCCACGTGCTCTATTCGGCGGCGATCGCCCGCTACATCAGGCATTTCACGGCACTCCAGAAGTTCTTCACCTTCTTCCTTCTAGTCGATCCGCAATTTGCCGAAACCGTCAAGCGCGGCGAGGCAGGTCAGCCCGTCACCTTCACCTGGTATCTCGGCTTCGGCATCATCATCTACATTCCCTGGGTTCTCATCAGCCTGATCGGCGGCATGCTCGGCGCCTTGATCGGCGATCCGAAAATGATCGGCCTCGATATCCTCCTGCCGGCCTATTTCCTTGGCATCGTGCTCGGCTTCCGTAAACGCGACAATTTCCTGCCCGTGGCGCTGACGAGCGCTGTTGCCTCGGTCATCGCCTATCATTTCGTCGGCTCCCCCTGGCATGTGAGCCTTGGCGCTGCGGCCGGCATCATTCTTGCCGCGTTGATGCCTCTGCCTGCCGAGGAGCCGGATCTCGAAGCCGACGCCCTCAACACCGAAAATCACGAGGTCTGAGATGGAATTCGATCTCCACATGGCTCTCGTGATCCTGGCCGCCGCAGTCGCGACCTTCGCGACTCGCATCGGCGGCTACATCATGATTACCAAGATGAAACGCATCCCGCCCCGCATGGAAGCGGCGCTGAACGCCGTGCCGGCAGCGGTCCTCACGACGCTCGTCGCCCCCGCCTTCTTCATCGGCGGTTGGGATTCGAAACTGGCGCTCGCCGTCGCCCTCGTCATCGGCCTGCGCTTCTCGCACACCTGGATGCTCGTGGCCGCCTGGATCATCGTGATGATCTGGCGGCACACGATCGGTCTTTAAGTCAGACGCTCGATTCCAACCGCTCAGTATTCCAGCGGCAGCGTCGCATTCTCCAGCCATGCCTTGACGTCATGGTCGTGGATCAACGGCATCAGCGCCTCGCGCGTTTGACGGTGGTATTCGTTGAACCAGTGCAGCTCGTCATGCGTCAGCAATTCGGGAATGACGATGCTGCGATCGATTGGGCAGAAGGTCAGCGTTTCAAAGCCGAGCATCGGCATATCGCCGCCTTCAATGGCTTCAGCCTCACGCACATAGATCAGGTTTTCGATGCGGATGCCGAAATGACCCGGCCGGTAATAACCCGGCTCGTTGGAGAGGATCATGCCCGGCAGCAGTTCCTGTGTCGAAAGCCGCGAGATGCGCTGCGGCCCCTCGTGAACCGAGAGATAGGAGCCGACGCCATGACCCGTGCCATGTGCGAAATCGGCCCCTGCCCGCCACAACGCGATGCGCGCCAGCGGATCGAGGTCGCAGCCGCGCGTACCCTTGGGGAAGCGCGCCGTACTGATCTGGATCATACCCTTCAACACCAGCGTGAAGAAGCGCTTGTGCTCTTCAGTGACGACGCCGATACCCACCGTGCGGGTGATGTCGGTCGTGCCGTTGGTGTATTGCGCGCCGGAATCGATCAGGAAGAGCTCGCCCGGCTTGATATGCCGGTCGGTCGCCGTCGTCACCCGGTAGTGCATGATGGCCGCATGTTCGCCCGCACCCGAGATCGTGTCGAAGGAAATATCCTTCAGCGGGTTCTGCATGCTCTCGCCCATTTTCGCACGAGCCGCTTCCAGCCGCTGGGCAGCACCGATCTCGGTGATCGTGCCGGGCTTGCTCTGAGAGAGCCAATAGAGGAATTCGACCATGGCAGCGCCATCCTGCAGATGCGCGGCCGCCGAACCGTTGATCTCGACGCTGTTTTTCACCGCCCGCGGCAGCTTTGCCGGATCGGCACCCTCGACCACCTCGCCGCCCGCCTTGCGGACGATCTCGGCAAGGGCATAGGAGGCGATATCGGGATCGATGAGGATACGGCCGCCACCCCTGGCGACTTCAGTGAGCTTTTCGTCCAGCAGCGATGGCGCAAGCTGGCTGGCGATCTGCGCAAGATAAGCTTCCGGCTCGATGCCGGTCTTGCGCTTGTCGAGGAAAATCTCCGCCTTCCCGTCGGCATGGATGATGGCACGCGCCAGAGGATGCGGCGTATGCGGCACGTCGGCGCCGCGGATATTGAAGATCCAGGCGATGGAGGAGGGATCGGCAATCAGCACCGCTTTGAGGTTCTTCTTGCCGAGATCGGCGGCGATCGTCGCGATCTTGTCCTTGGCGAGGATGCCGGCCTGCGCGACGTTCTGGATGACAACAGGCCCAAGCGGCTCTGCCGGGCGATCTGTCCACAGCTTGTCGAGCGGATTATGCGGCAGGAAGACGAGCGAACCGCCGATCTCGGAAAGCGCCTTTTCGAGCTTGCGCACCTCCGCACCCGAATGCAGCCAAGGATCGATGCCGAGTCGCAGCCCGTTCTTGCCATGCGCCGGCAGCCAGACATGCGGCGGCTCGTTGACGAGATCCCCGCCGGTAAAGACTGCGCCGTCCACCTGTTCGGCGAGCTGAGTCACGTAACGTCCGTCGACATAGACGATCGCTTCCGTTCGGGTAATCAGCGCGATGCCCGCCGAGCCGGTGAAGCCCGTCAGCCAGGACAGCCGCTCGGCACAGGCCGGCACATATTCGCCGTTGAATTCATCGGCGCGCGGCACGAGAAACGCATCGATGCCGAGCGCATCGAAACTGGCGCGCAGCACGGAAACCCGTTCCCTGCCGAACTGCGGCGTGGAGGTGACTTCGAAAGACTGGAACATGCTGAAAACCCGAATGAATGAGACGAATCCGGTTAATGGGATAGCGGCCATGTTAGCGAATTTTCAGTCATTGGGGAGAAAAAGCGACGCGAAGCGCCTGGAAGCTGCCAGCCGCCCATTAATTTGGCAGAAATGTGTCTCGATGTGGGAAACTGGCACGCTTCATGCATTGCGCGCATGGCTCCCATGAAACAAACCCTCTGCCACCGCATGACGGAATAGCTATATACAGCGCATCGAACGGTTCGCGACGAACCACCAACAAAGGATTTTTTGAAATGACCGCCTCTCTCTCGCGCTTCGCTTACAGCAGCCCGGTACAGGCTGGCGAACGCCAGACTGTGCGTCATATCATCGGCGCCCGCCGCCCGCAGCATGAGGACAGCCTCAAGGTGCTTGCAGCCGGCCAGCGTTCCACGCGCCACAAGGGCGCACCGAGCTACGCATTCTGAGCTTAAAGCCTTTCCGATCCTCCTCCCTCCACCGGAAAGGCCTATCGGAATGCAGTAGAGCCCGCTCGAGCATCTCCTCCTCCTTCGAGCTCGCGGGCATGACCGGATTTAAACGCCGGTTTAAGGCGGTGTCACTGACACCGCCTTTTTTCTGCCTGTATTCCTGGGAAAACGCGCGTAGAAGAGATCAGGGACGATCCAGATGGATCGTCACCCAGCCGTTGCGCCAGATGGTACGCACATGGCGAAGCTTGGCGCCATTATAGGCGGCCAGCACCTTCCAGCGCTGCGAGGCGAGAATGCCGGACAGGATTACCGATCCGCCCGGCGCCAGATTGGTGACGAGCTGCGGCGCCATCTTGATCAGCGGCCGCGCCAGGATATTGGCAATGATCAGGTCGAACGGCCCATGCTCGGAAAAAGCCGTCGAGTGAAAGCCCGGTGCCGTCACAGTGCTGATGCCACTGGTGATGCCATTGCGGCGAACATTCTCGGCCGCGACGCGCACAGCGATCGGGTCAATATCAGTCGCGAGTACAGGAATATTGCGGAGCTTGCGAACGGCAATCGCCAATACGCCGCTGCCGGTTCCGAGGTCCAGCGCATTGCGCACCGTGCGGGCACGAAGCACCCGATCGATCACCTCCAGACAGCCAGCGGTCGTGCCGTGATGGCCGGTGCCGAAAGCCTGGCCGGCATCGATCTCGATGGCGATATCTCCTGATCGCACCTTGTCGCGGTCATGCGAGCCATGCACGAGGAAGCGCCCCGCCCTGACGGGCTTCAGCCCCTCCAGCGACTTGACCACCCAGTCCACATCAGGAATGACCTCGCGCAACAACGCAGCATCCGGAAATGTCTCCTTCAGCGCCTCCTCGATGCGAGGGCGCACCTCCGTCTCGTCCGCCGTCATCATGTAGACGGAGGCTTCCCAGATATCCTTCTTTTCGTCGACCTCGGTGGTGCCGATGGCAAAATCTTCTTCGCCGAAGACCTCGCTCAAGAGGTCGAGGATTTCCTCGGCCTGCTTTTCAGTCGTCGACACGTAAAGGCGGATTTCACTCACGATAGGCGATCTTTCAGGTTGCGTCGCCCGCTGCCGGTGTATGTGCTTTCAGCGGCCGGTCATCCCTTGGCGACGAGATTCTCAAGCTTCTTTATCGCCGTATCCGGATTTTCGCCATAGGAGATCGTTCCCGCAAAACGCCCGGCAGAATCAAGCAGGAAGACCGAGGCCGTGTGATCCATCGTATAGTCGCCGTTGGGATTGTTCTCGTCGACCGGCACCTTCTTGGCATAGACGCGGAAGCCCTTGATCACGTCGGCGATCTTGTCCGGCGGGCCGGAAATGCCGGTGATGCGCTTGGAAACGTTGGAGACATATTGGTTCATGATCTCGGGCGTATCGCGCTCGGGATCGACGGTCACGAAATAGGCCTGCAGCTTGTTGCCCGAGGGATCGACCTTCTCCATCCAGCCGTTGAGCTCGAACAGCGTCGTGGGGCACACTTCGGGGCAATGCGTGAAGCCGAAGAACAAGGCAGTGGGCTTGCCCCGCAAAGCCTGCTCCGTGATCGGCTGGCCACTCTGCGATACCAGCGTGAACGGCACGCCGAACGGGCCTTCGGCCACCACATTCCGCGTCCGGCTCTGATCCAGAGTGAACCAGCCGAGAACGCCGGCAAGCGCGAGCACGGCGACCCAGACGGCGATACGGAAATTCTTCATGGTATAATCCTTAATGGCTCGGGTGCCCCCACCCGTCTCGTCCGCGTGATTATAGCCGCGATCGTGAGCACGCAATTCAAGAATGCGTTTTCTCACCCGTGATTAATTGTCCCAGCTTGATGAATGCCAAATGTGGGCAAACGTGCTGAGAAAAACACGTACAAAACGAATTATCGCGCCTTTCTAACGGCTTGCGGCAACCATCCCGAAGCAGTCCCATGAAATACATCGTTAGGGAAGGCTTAATTGCGGATATCTATATTTAGTAATGCATACAGTGCTTCGGCACTGTTCCGACATGATGTCGGCCGGGGCATGAACCGGATCAGCATAAAAATTGAGGGAACTGAAAACCGCCTGGGGCGGAGGGTGGCTTTATGACAAATTCGACGGTTCGCAGAAACCTTTCGGTCGGCCAGCGGCTCTGGACGCTCGGCGGCGCTGCCTTCATCGGCTTCGGCTCGATGCTCGGTATCGGCTGGTACGAGAACATGCAGGTCGATATCAGCTTGCGCCGCGCCAGCGAAATCCAGCAGAGCATCGACAGCATCAACGACATGCGCGTCGCCGGCCTGACGCTGGTTCTCGCCGCAATGGACACGATCGTCGACAAGGACGAGAAGACCATCCAGCCCGAGCGCCTGAAAGTCATTGCCGACTCGCTCGCAACCCTTTCCGGCGGCTCGAAGGAAATGGGCATGATCGCTGAGGAGTTGAAGGCCGGCGACCTGCTGAAAAGCTACGATTCCGACGTCGGCGCGCTTCGCCAGGCCATCCAGGTGGACCTCAAGGCGCTTGTCGAACAGGGCGCGTCCGATGCCGAATTCGACAAGATCGACGATCGTATCGACTCTGAAGGCGAAAAGCTCGCCGCCACCCTCGACAAGTTCGCCAGTGACGGCACCGTCGTTGCCCGCGAGCGCATCGAAAGCGCCAACGAGACCTCCCACAGCTCGCTGGTCATCCAGATCGCGCTTGGCGTCATCGCCATCCTCACCATGGCTGCGCTGCAATATATCCATGGTGGCTCTATCCGCCGCGGCATCGTCACCGTGCGCGAAAGCATGCTGCGCATTCTGAATGGCGACCTGACGAGCAACGTCGCCGGCAAGGAACGCGGCGACGAGATCGGCGAAATGGCCCGCGCTGCCGAAAGCTTCCGTCTTGCCGCCATCGAAAAGATCGATCTGGAAACACGCACCGAGACCGACCGCCAGCGCAGCGATGCCGAGCGTCGCGAGCGCGAATCTGCCAAGCTTGCAGATGCGGAGGCGCTGAGCGCCGCCGTCACGGCTCTTGGACAGGGCCTCACCCGCCTTGCCAACGGCGATCTGACCGCAAGCATCGACCAGCCCTTCCGCGACGAATTGGAACGGCTGCGTCAGGACTTCAACCAGACGGCTCTGCGCTTGCGTCAGGCAATGGGCGATATCGCCCTGAACAGCACGTCCATCCAGGCAAACAGCAGCCAGATGCGCGCCGCCGCCGATGACCTCGCCAAGCGCACCGAGCAGCAGGCAGCCTCGCTGGAAGAGACCTCAGCGGCTCTGGACGAGATCACCTCCACCGTGCGTAACGCCACCAGCCGTGCCGAGGAAGTCGGCCAGATGGTCGCTCACACCCGCCAGAACACGGAGAAATCCGACGCCATCGTCGGCGATGCCATGGCCGCGATGGAGCGAATCGAAAACGCCTCGCGCGAAATCGGCACGATCATCAACGTCATCGACGAGATCGCGTTCCAGACGAATCTGCTGGCTCTGAACGCCGGTGTCGAAGCAGCGCGTGCCGGCGAAGCCGGCAAGGGTTTTGCGGTCGTCGCCCAGGAAGTGCGCGAACTGGCCGGCCGCGCAGCCGGAGCAGCCAAGGATATCAAGGCCTTGATCAGCAAATCCGGCACCGAAGTCAAAATCGGCGGCGAGTTGGTGACCGCTGCCGGCGAGGCTTTGCGCCAGATCGGCGAAGATGTTCTGCGCATCGACGGTCATGTTAAATCAATCGTAACCTCTGCGCGCGAACAATCGGTTGGACTGAACGAGATCAATACAGCCATCAGCCAGATGGATCAGGTGACGCAGAAGAATGCGGCCATGGTGGAAGAAACGAACGCCGCCAGCCACACTCTCGCAACCGATGCGGAAAACCTGACGCAGCTGGTACGGCAGTTCAATATCGGCGAGGGCATGAGCGCCCGTCAAACGCCGCGAGAAGCCTCCGCAGCCTCGCATCCGAAACCCTCACCCGCACGGAGCCTCATCGGCAAGGTCGCGGGCGCATTCACGGGCGGCGCAGCCGCCAGGACACTCTCCTCCTCTCCGGCCGGGGACAACTGGGAAGAATTCTGATCATGAACAACAACAACGCCATCAAGCAGTCGGGTGCCTATCTCGAAATCGTTTCGTTCCATCTGGGCGATCAGGAATTCTGCATCGATATCATGGCCATCCGCGAAATCCGCGGCTGGGCACCGGTGACGCCGATGCCGCATACCCCGCCCTACGTCCTCGGCCTCATCAACCTGCGCGGTGCGGTGATCCCGGTCATCGACATGGCCTGCCGCCTCGGCATGAAGATGACGGAACCGTCGGAGCGTTCCGCCATCATCGTCACCGACATCGCCGGCAAGCTGGTCGGCCTGCTGGTCGAACAGGTCTCCGACATGATGACCATCAAGAGCGAAGACCTTCAGCCGGCGCCGGAAATCATCCCGGAAGCCCAGCGCGCCTTCTGCCGCGGCATTGTCGCGCTCGAAAAGACCATGGTCTGCTTCCTCAACCTCGATACGGTCATTGCCGACGAGCTGGCCCGCGAAGCTGCCTGATCTCTTGGTTATCTGGAATTCGAAGGCCCGGCTCGTCCGGGCCTTTTCATTGCGGCTTCCCATTCTTCCAAACCACATCCTGCCCATAGAGCGGAATGGTCGAAATCGACATCTTCGCCGAACCATCCGTCACCTGTCGCGAATGAGCGAGATAAATCAGCGTATTGTTGGCCTTGTCGTAAATGCGATTGACCGCGAGCACCTTCCAGATGAGCGACATGCCCTGGCGGAAAACCTCGCTGCCATCCTTGGACAAATCGATATTGCCGATTTCGATCGGCCCCGTCTGACGGCAGGCGATGGAATTGTTGGACGGATCTTCGAACCAGTTGCCGTTCTTGAACCGGTCGATCAGGCTGCGGTCGAAATAGGTGACATGGCAGGTGATGCCTTTCACCTCGGGGTCGGAGACCGCCTCGACGATGATGTCATTGCCGATCCAGTCGACCCCGACCTTGCCGACGACTTCAGCTGAGGTCGCGCCCGCGGAAGCCGCGAGGAATATTGAGCCAAGGAAAAGATTGCGAAACGTGGACATGGCAACTCCCGTGTTGATCCCGCTAAGATAAGAATGGCCGGAATCTTTGCAAGAAAACGTGGGGGCTCAGGCCTTACGGCAGGTGCAGGGCTCGTAGCCCGCTGCCGTCAGCCTGCCGGGCTTCATGCCGATGACGGCGGGAATGGCAGCAACCGTCGAAGCCTTGACGGCCCTCGCCATCTCGAGCGCGGCTGCCGCACAGACGGCCGCATCTTCAGCCGCATTATGGTGGACGAAGCGCAGGCCGAGATGATCAGCAATCAGGTTCAGCCGGTGCGACAGGAAATGCGGCCAGATGCGCTGCGCCATCTTCAGGCTACAGAGATAGGTCAACTCCGGATAGGACTGCCGGTAGAGATCGAGGCTCGCCCGCCAGACACTGAAATCGAAAGCGGCATTATGGGCGATCATCGTCGCCCCTCGGAAATCGTCATGGAACTCGTCCATGACTTCAGGGAATTCCGGTGCATCCTCCACATGCTCAGGGCGGATGCCGTGAATGGCGATATTCATACCCGAAAAGCGCATGTCATGCGGTCGGATCAGCCGTTCCTCAACCCGCGTCACCTGTCCGTCCTCGATCCAGGCAAGGCCGACCGAGCAGGCACTGCCGCGCTGTTCGTTGGCTGTCTCGAAATCGATGGCGATGGTTTTCAAGGTCAAACATCCGAATCGTCTGCTCTTCCGGAATACCCATAGCCGCATCCGAAGGCAAATTCCGGCCTGTTGACATCTGCACGCAAATGGAGAAACCTCCACGCATGATCAACCCTGTGACCCACAATATGCATCTTATTTCCACGACCCTTGTAGGGTGCGCGGGAGCGATGGTGCGTCACTAGCAGTCCGATCATCCCGAGAACCCTGCCGAGGAAGCAGGGTTTCTGAAACTCCGCTCTCCTCTTTTAAACCCAAGGAGAGCATGATGTCAGCCAATCAGGACACCCCACCCGAAAAGCCTTATCTGAAGGGCCTCAGCGTTCGCGCGTTGCGGGTGAGCGATGCCGAAGCCGTCACCGAACTGATGAACCTGCCGGGCTACCGCGCCGGCACGCTGCGCCCACCCTTTCAAAGCATCGATGCGGTGCGCAAGCGCATGGAAAACCCCACGCCCGGTGCGCTCAATCTCGTCGTCGAACTCGATGGCAAGGTCGTCGCCAATGGCGGCATGACCCGCTTCGAAGGGCGGCGACAGCACGCCGCAAGTCTCGGCATGGGTGTGCATGACGATTTCACCGGCCGCGGCATCGGCACCGTTCTGATGGCCACCATGCTCGACGCCGCTGACAATTGGCACGACATCAAGCGGATGGAACTGACCGTCTACACGGATAACACAACGGCCATCCGCCTCTATGAAAAATTCGGCTTCGAGAAGGAAGGCCTCTTCAGGTCATATGGCTATCGCGATGGGCAATATGTCGATGCCTATACGATGGCGCGGCTGAGGGCTTGAAACAAAGAGGCCGGCGTTTGCCGCCGGCCCGCTCCTATCCGCCAATCAGCGCCAGCCACTCGTCCTCGTCCATCGTCTGGACGCCGAGTTCGCGTGCCTTGTCGAGCTTGGAGCCGGCGCCCGGGCCGGCAACGACGATATCGGTCTTCTTGGAGACGGAACCCGCCACCTTTGCCCCGAGGCCTTCAGCCCTCGCCTTCGCCTCTTCACGGGTGAACTTTTCCAGCGAACCGGTAAAGACGACGGTCTTGCCGGCTACCGGGCTACCCGCTGTCACCGGCTGTTCGGCCTCCTGCGGCGTTACCTCGTCGAGCAGGCGGCCGATCACCTCGATATTGCGGGGCTCCTTGTAGAATTCGACAATGGCCCGCGCGACGACCTCGCCGATGCCCTCGATGGCGTTGAGGTCGTCCCAGGCGTCGCCGGAAAGCGCCGCCGCCTCCTTCATTGCCGCAGCAAAGGCCTCGTAAGTGTTGTAGGAGCGCGCCAGCAGCTTCGCCGTCGTCTCGCCCACATGACGAATACCCAGCGCATAGATAAAGCGGTGAAGGGCAATACTGCGCCGTTCGTTGATCGCCGCGTAAAGCTTGCCGACGCTGACCTTGCCGAAGCCGTCGATATTCTCCAGCTTGGTGATCGACTGCTGCTGGCGCTTCTCCAGCGTGAAGATATCGGGCGCGGTGCGGATCTGCAGCGCCGGGTCTTCGCTCTCGAAGAAGAAGTCGATCTGCTTGGAGCCAAGTCCCTCGATATCGAAGGCGTTGCGCGAGACGAAGTGCTTCAGCTCTTCCGTCGCCTGTGCCCGGCAGATGAAACCGCCCGTGCACCGGGTGACGGAATCGAGCTTGCCGGTCTTCTCGTGCCGCTCACGCACGGCATGTGAACCACAGACCGGACATACCTTCGGAAACTGATAAGGCTGCGCATCCGCCGGCCGCTTTTCCATGACGACATCAAGCACCTGCGGGATGACGTCGCCGGCGCGCTGCACTATGACGGTATCGCCGATGCGGATATCGTGCTCCTCCTCGCGGATGCGCTCGCCGCTATTGCCGATGCCCTTGATGTAATCCTCGTTGTGCAGCGTCGCATTGGTAACCACCACACCGCCGACCGTGATCGGCGTCAGCCGCGCCACCGGGGTCAGCGCGCCGGTGCGGCCGACCTGAATGTCGATATTCTCTACGATGGTGAAAGCCTGTTCGGCCGGGAACTTGTGCGCCGTCGCCCAGCGCGGGCTGCGTGAGCGGAAACCAAGGCGCTGCTGCAGTTCGAGGCTGTCGACCTTGTAGACGACGCCGTCGATATCATAGTCGAGATCTGGCCGCTCAAGACCGATCTCGCTGTAATGGGCAAGGATATCGTCGACTGAACTCAACCGCTTCATCAGCGGATTGACCGGGAAACCCCAACTTCTGAAGGTCTCGACCATGCCCATCTGCGTATCGGCGGGCATGTCCGACATCTCACCCCAGGCATAGGCGAAGAACCTCAATTTGCGGCTCGCCGTCACCTTCGCATCGAGCTGGCGCAGCGATCCTGCAGCCGTGTTGCGCGGATTGACGTAGGTCTGCTTGCCTTCGGCCTCCATCTGGGCGTTCAGCGCCATGAAGTCGCTCTTGGCCATATAGACCTCGCCACGCACTTCCACGACGGATGGAACGCCCTTCGGCAACTCGTTCGGGATTTCCTTGATGGTGCGGATGTTGGCCGTGACGTTCTCGCCCGTCGTGCCGTCGCCGCGCGTGGCACCCGTCACCAGCCTGCCGTTCTCGTAACGGATCGACATGGAAAGCCCGTCGATCTTCGGCTCGGCCGTGAAAGCGATGGAATTATCAGGCAGACGGCCAAGGAAGCGATAGACGCTGGCAACGAAGTCGCGCACGTCCTCCTGCGAGAACGTATTGTCGAGCGACAGCATTGGACGCGAATGGACCACGGGCGCGAAAGTATTGGATGGCTCGACGCCGACGCGGCGTGACGGACTGTCCTCGCGGATAAGTTCCGGGAAACGTGCCTCGATCGCATCGTTGCGCCGCTTCAGCGCGTCATAGTCCGCGTCCGAAATCTCCGGCTGATCCTTGCCGTGGTAGAGCGCGTCATGATGCGCGATTTCCTTGGCCAGCCGCCCCAATTCGGCAGCGGCGTCTTCAAGGGTCAGGTCCTCAACAGCGACGGATTCGGTCGACATGCAGCTTCACTCCAGAGAATCTGCAATGGTTTTAGAGCAAAATCCCGCGATTGAAATAGTACCAACGTTCGGAAATCATGGCTGCGCGTTGCGTAGCCTTATGGCGCTGACATGCAACGTGGTGTCCCGTAGCGCCTTCAAAGGCATCAGGCTGTCAACGACCCTAAGCTCGATACCGCGCGGAGCAAATTCGCAATCGAGCCTGGAAACAACCGTGAGCGCCAGCGGCACGACGGCCTTGCGAGACACCCACATTCCCGCATCCTGCAAATCCTCGAAGCTCTCCGTCGGCATCTCGTAGCGATGGATGCACCCAGCCTCCAGGCGTGCCAGCCAGCCGCGTTCGATATAAGCCGCGCCGCGCCATCTGCCCAACAGCTGCCGGTCTTCTTCCGATGTCTCCGGCTTCGCCCATATCAGGATGCGCGGGCAGTCACGCGGAAAGAGATACATGAAGTCATTGACATCATCGATCGCCCAGACAAGCGGCCCATTCAGCCACTCCCTGCCCGGCGGGCGCTCGGAGGCGATACGCACCGGTCGAGGCTCGAAAATCGTAATGGCGGGATCGTTGCTGAAATGGAAAAGCCGCATGGGATGCAGGACCTCGCCGTGAGAGTGAGGCCTGATAGCGCAGTGCCGAAGCCTTGTCACCAGCAGCGGATATCTAGCCGTTGCCCGCCAGCAACCGTGCAGCCGCCGCCCTCGCCTCTTCCGTGACAGAGGCACCGGCGAGCATACGGGCGATCTCTTCCCTGCGGTCCTTCTCGGCCATGGTGGCGACGCGCGTGGCGATCTTGTCGGAGCCCTCGCCGGACGGTCCCTTGGAGATCAGGAGATGCGTGGCAGCACGTGCTGCCACCTGCGGCGCATGGGTGACGGAGAGTACCTGTACGCGGTCAGAAAGCCGCTTCAGCCGCTGGCCGATCGCGTCCGCCACCGCGCCACCGACACCGGTGTCGATTTCGTCGAAGACGAGCGTCGGCGCCGAGCCGCGGTCTGCAAGCGCCACCTTGAGCGCTAGCAGGAAGCGTGAGAGTTCACCGCCGGAGGCGACCTTCATGATCGAGCCTGGCCGCGTACCCGGATTGGTCTGGACGTGAAATTCGACGACATCGATGCCTTCGGCGGTCGCCTCCTCCGCATCGGTGGTGATCTCCACCATGAAGCGGGCGCGCTCGAGTTTCAGCGCCGGCAGCTCCGCCATGACGGCCTGCGCCAGCGCATCGCCGGCATGGTGACGCTTTTCGGACAGCGAGCGAGCCGCCGCATCGAAACTCGCCTTGGCGGCGGCCACTTCTGCATCGAGCTTGGTAAGCCGCTCCTCGCCGGCATCGAGATCGGCGAGATCGCTGATCATGCGTACGGCGAGCGCCGGAAGCTCGGTGACGGGAACCGAATATTTGCGGGAGGCGGCGCGCAATGCAAACAGCCGCTCCTCGACGCGCTCCAGTTCCTTCGGATCATATTCCGTCTTGCGCAGTGCCGCCTCCACTTCCATCTGCGCGTTCGAAAGCTGATCCAGCGCCGCGTCGAGCAGCGCGACGGTGTCTTCGAGCAGGCCGGGCGCCTCATGGCTCTTGCGCTCCAAGCGGCGTACCAGCGAGGCGATATGCGGCACGGGAGAGGCATTGCCGTTCAGGAACTCGGAAGCCTCGGCAATATCGCCGGCAATGCGCTCGGCCTTCATCATCTTCTGGCGGCGGTCGGCAAGCTCGTCTTCCTCGCCATCGCGCGGCGAGAGCTTTTCCAGCTCTTCGACGGAAGAGCGCAGATAATCCGCCTCGCGGGCCGCGGCCTCGACCTTCTCGCGGTGCTTCTTCAGCGTGCGCTCGCTATCGCGCCACTGGCGGTAAAGCGCGCCGACGGTCTGCACATCCTCGCTGATGCCCGCAAAGGCGTCGAGCAGCGTTCTGTGGGCATTGGTATCGACCAGCGCGCGGTCGTCGTGCTGGCCGTGGATCTCGACCAGCATCTGGCCGGCCTGACGCATGAGCTGCACGCTCACCGGCTGG
The DNA here is from genome assembly GCF_018987265.1 of Rhizobium sp. WYJ-E13. NCBI lineage: Bacteria > Pseudomonadati > Pseudomonadota > Alphaproteobacteria > Hyphomicrobiales > Rhizobiaceae > Rhizobium > Rhizobium sp. WYJ-E13. The sequence continues at coordinate 2,494,399 of NZ_CP076853.1, forward strand.
TCGTTCACATAGGCCTTGGTGCGGCCGTCTGAGGATTGCTGGCGGCGGAAGATCAGGTCGCCTTCGTCGTCGATGCCGTTTTCGCGCAAAAGCTTCCGCGCGCCGTGATCCATGCCGACATCGAAGACGGCCGTGACCTGACCCTTGTCCTCTCCATGGCGCACGAGGCCGCCATCACCCCGCCCGCCAAGGGCCAGCGACAGACTGTCAAGCAGGATGGATTTGCCGGCACCGGTCTCACCCGTCAACACGGAAAGGCCGGTCTCGAAGGCAAGGTCCAGCCGCTCGATCAGGACGATATCGCGGATCGAAAGCTGGATCAGCATTGGCCTCAGGAACCGAGAAGGAGTTTCTTGCCCGCTGCAGCGATCCACGAACCCTTGTTTTCACGCGGCTCCGCCCCACCCGACTGCAGCAGCTTGTAAGAATCAGCATACCACTGACTGTCTGGATAATTGTGACCGAGAACGGCAGCCGCCGTCTGCGCTTCGTCGACGATACCCATTGCATAATAGGCTTCGACAAGACGGGCGAGCGCCTCTTCGATCTGATTCGTGTTCGGATATTTCTCGACGACGATGCGGAAGCGCGAGATCGCGGCGAGATATTCCTTACGCTCCATGTAATAGCGGCCGACCTGCATTTCCTTGCCGGCGAGCTGGTCGCGCGCAAAGCGCATCTTGGCCTGCGCGTCATCGACATATTCGGAATCAGGATAATTGTCGACGACGGCCTGCATGGCGTCGATGGTCTTCTGTGCCGCGCGCTGGTCCTGCGTCACGTCGACGATCTGCTTGGAATAGGTAAGACCGACGAGATACTGCACGTAGGCGGCATCCTTGGACTTCGGATACTGCGCCATATAACGGTTGCCCGATGCGAGCGCGTCATCGAAGCGGCCCTGGCGGTATTTGACGAAGGTGCTCATCACGAGCGCCTTGCGTGCCCATTCCGAGAAGGGATTCTGCGCATCGATCGCATCGAACTTGCGTGCCGCCTCAGCCATGTTACCGGCCTTCATGTTGGCGAGGCCCTGCGTGTAGAGCACATCAGGCGGATCGGTTTCGAGGCCGAGCTTGGTGATGTCGATATCCGGGTCCGACTGGCAGCCGGAAATCAAGGCGCCTGCGCTCAGCACCATCACGGATGCGAGCAAAGCGCGCGCTGTCTTCATCATCATGTCAGACCTTGCATAAGCCATTCGAAAGAATCCCACCGCCGCCGTCCACTCCACAGCAGCCACGCCTAGCTGGCGTTTCTAGCCACAAATGTGCATCGAGAGCAACGCAATGATCACGCATTAACGCATTTTTGTGGCAGCACTGCCGAGAATGTCAGGCTTTTCACGGCATTCAAAGCGGTGATAGCTAAATATATGCCGCAAACATCTATCGCGCGCGATCCGCCCCTTCCCCACAAAAAAACCGCCCCCGTTGGGAGGCGGCCCTGGCCTTAATTGGTATACTGGAGGTCATGCCGACCAGGGGGCGAATTCCGGAGCGCTGACCGCAATGAACTCGCGAACGGTAACGCGCTGGCGCGGTATCGACGTCTCGACCACTTCATAGGCCGTGGGATCGCTGAGCAATGCCTTGAGAGCGTTGGCGTTCATCTTGTGGCCACCGCGATAAGAACGGTAGCAGCCGATGAACTGTGCGCCGGCAAGCGCCAGATCTCCGACAGCATCGAGCGTCTTGTGACGCACGAACTCGTCCTTGGCGTAGCGCAGACCTTCGACATTGATGACAGTGTTGTCATCGGAGATGACGACGGAGTTTTCGAGCGAAGAGCCGAGAGCATGGCCCGAAGCCCAGAGGCGCTCGACATCGCGCATGAAGCCGAAGGTGCGCGCACGCGACAGCTCGGTCTTGAAGACGGTGGCGGTGAGATCGCCTTCCCATTTCTGGCGGCCGATCAGCGGGCATTCGAAATCGATCTCGACTTCAAAGCGCGTGCCGTCATAGGGGCGGAACTCGCTCCAGGAGCCACCATGCTCGATACGAACCGGCTTGGTGATGCGGATGTAGCGGCGCTTGACGCCGAGGGAAACGAGACCGACTTGTTCGATAGCTTCGACGAAGGAAACCGAGCTGCCATCCATGATCGGCATTTCGGCGCCGGTGACTTCGATGACGACATTGTCGAGGCCGAGCGCATAAACGGCTGCCATGACATGTTCGATCGTCGCGACGGAATGGGCCGGCGAGAAGCCGAGAACGGTGCAGAGATCGGTATTGCCGACCTGCGAGGAAACGGCCTTCAGTTCGGTGACGTCGCCGTTGTCATGCACGCGCTGGAAAATAACGCCGGTACCGGCTTCGGCCGGATTGAAGGTGATCGAAACGTCGGCACCAGAATGAACGCCGATACCCGAAAGAGTTACCGGACGCGATACCGTCGTCTGAAAGCCCAACAAGCCAAGTCCCATAAAATTCTGCCTTTATTCTTCCGCACCCGTCGCTGCCAGCCGGTCCGGTGTTCTTCTACACTGCCCGGTGCCGCTTAAAGCAGACTCTTGGAGCAGTTCGCTTGCTTCATACTTACGTGGAGGCACGCCGCAATCCAAATCACTGTTCGTTTCGGTTTGTTACGAAAATCTCGGTGCCAAAAACATCTAGAATTCAAGCACCTAGAAATGCAAACGCCCAGGATTTCGGCCCCGGGCGTTTTCTGTGGAGAAGTGTTCTTCTCAGTTCGACTGACGGCGCAGGAATGCTGGGATTTCCAGCTGGTCGTCTTCCTGCATCATGCGGGCCTGCGGGACGGCACGACCCTGGTCGTCGAGGTTGCCGCGACGCGGTGCGTAGAGGCTTGCCTCCGGCGACAACGGACGGCGCTGCTGCGAGGAGGCAGCCGGCGCAGACGTCATTTCCGGAGCGACTTCCTCTTCGCGGCGGCCGAGCGAATTGGTGATTCGCTTCAAGAGACCCATCGGGCCGCGCTCTTCCTGGACATGCGAAGCAGCAGGCTGCGAGCGATGATCGATCTCGGCCTGGACGACCGGCGGGAAATCCTCGACCTTCGGCATGCGGACCTGTTCGGGCGCCTGGCGGATGACAGGCTCATGACGGACCGGCTGCTGCATGACCGGCTGCGGAGCCGGCTGGTGCATGACGGGAGCCGGATGTAGCGGGGCCTGACGCATGACCGGAGCTGCTTCCGGTGCAGGAGCGAAGATCTTGCTCTGCGGACGGAAGGTTTCCTGCATCACCGGCTGCTGCTGGACAGGAGCAGCGGCACGCGGGGCCGGAATTTCCAGTTCACGTTCCATCTCGACTTCAGCCTGGCGGATGGTCTGTGCAATCTGGTCGGCCTTCGGTGCCTGCATGACTGGAGCAGGCTGAACTGCGGCCGGTGCCGGAGCAACGGCCGCGGAGGGACGGATAGCGGGCTTTGCGGCCGGCTGGAACCCACGGTCGGCAGCCTGGTTCATCGCACGGTCGATGCCGGTGGCGACGACCGAGACGCGGATGATGCCTTCGAGCGATTCGTCGAAGGTTGCCCCGAGGATGATGTTGGCGTCCGGATCGACTTCTTCGCGGATGCGGGTTGCAGCTTCGTCGACTTCGAACAGCGTCAGGTCGCGACCGCCGGTGATGGAGATCAGCAGGCCCTGTGCGCCCTTCATCGAAGTTTCGTCGAGCAGCGGGTTGGCGATCGCCGCTTCGGCGGCCTGCATGGCGCGGCCCGAACCGGAAGCTTCGCCCGTACCCATCATTGCGCGGCCCATTTCGCGCATGACCGAGCGGACGTCGGCGAAGTCGAGGTTGATGAGACCTTCCTTCACCATCAGGTCGGTGATGCAGGCAACGCCCGAGTAGAGAACCTGGTCGGCCATGGCGAAGGCGTCGGCGAAGGTCGTCTTGTCGTTGGCAATCCGGAAAAGATTCTGGTTCGGAATGACGATCAGCGTGTCGACCGACTTCTGCAGTTCCTGGATACCGGATTCGGCCAGACGCATGCGGCGTCCGCCTTCGAAGTGGAATGGCTTGGTGACCACACCGACCGTCAGGATGCCCTTGTTGCGGGCGGCCTGCGCGACGACAGGAGCAGCGCCAGTGCCGGTGCCACCGCCCATGCCGGCGGTAACGAAGCACATATGCGTACCGTTCAGGTGGTCGATGATCTCGTCGATGCACTCTTCGGCAGCCGCGCGGCCGACTTCCGGCTGCGAGCCGGCGCCGAGGCCTTCGGTGACGTTGGCGCCGAGCTGGATGATCCGCTCGGCCTTCGTCATGGTCAGCGCCTGGGCGTCCGTATTGGCAACGACGAAGTCGACGCCCTGGAGACCGGCGGAGATCATGTTGTTGACAGCATTGCCGCCGCCGCCGCCAACGCCGAACACGGTGATGCGCGGCTTCAGCTCGGTGATGTCAGGCTTCTGCAGCTTGATAGTCATGGTACCTGTTCCTTCTCTCTCTGGCCGCATCGCCACGCCGGCCAATTCACTCAATTTCAAAAGCTTTCCTTCAGCCACTGGCCCATGCGGGCGATGCGGCTGTTATTACCCCCAAGCGACAGGAGCAGGCTGCTCTGTGACGCATGTGTTTCCATGTCCGCGACCTGCGGATAGATCATCAACCCGACGGCCGTCGAAAAGGCCGGACCCTTGGCCGCCGTCGGAAGACCCGATACACCCATCGGACGGCCGATACGAACGTTGCGGGCCAGGATGCGCCGCGCCACTTCGGCAAGGCCGGTCAGCTGGCTGGCGCCGCCCGTCAGCACGACGCGCTTGCCGACGATCGGGCTGAAGCCCGAGCGCTGGATGCGGTCGCGGATGAGTTCCATCGTCTCCTCGATACGCGCCGAAACGATGCGCGAGACGAGAGCCCGCGGCACCTGGCTCGGCTGATCCCGGTCATCCTCGCCGATCGGCGGAATGGAGATCAGTTCACGCTCATCGGAAGAATTGGTCAGCGCCGAAGCATGAACCACCTTCAAACGTTCAGCATCCTCGATCCGGGTGGAAAGGCCGCGTGCGAGGTCGGTCGTCACATGATGACCGCCGAGGCCGACAGCATCGGTATGAACAAGCTTGCCTTCGGCAAAGACCGAGATCGTCGTCGTGCCGCCGCCCATGTCGATGGCCGCACAACCAAGTTCGACTTCATCGTCGACGAGTGCGGCAAGACCGGATGCATAAGGCGTTGCAACGATTCCTTCCACCGAAAGATGCGCTCTGTTGACGCTGAGCTCGAGATTTTTGAGTGCCGAGCGTTCCGCCGTCACGACATGCATGTCGACGCCGAGCGCATCGCCATACATCGCCAGCGGATCGCGGATGCCGCGTTCGCCATCGAGCGAGAAGCCGGTCGCCAGCGAATGCAGAACCGCGCGGTCCTGGCGCAGCGACTGCTGGCAGGCGGCCGAAAGCACCTTTTTCAGGTCGTTCAGCTCGACTTCCTGACCACCGAGATCGATGGTCGCCGTGTAGATGTCGCTGCCGAGACGGCCGGCCGTCAAGTTGACGATCAGGCTTTCGACGGTGAGGCCCGCCATGCGCTCGGCCGCATCGACAGCAAGACGGATGACGCTTTCCAGTGCGTCAAGATCGGCGATTACGCCGGTCTTGATGCCGCGCGAACGCTGATGGCCGATGCCGATGATCTCGATATTGTGCGTGCGGCCCGGCAGGATCTGGCTTTCCTCACGCGGCGTCAGCCGGCCGATCATGCAGACGACCTTGGTCGAGCCGATATCGAGCACCGAAACGATATGCGACCGCTTCGACGAAAGCGGCTTCAGGCGCGGCAATCCAAAATGGGATGAACCGAACAAGCTCATATATTCTGCCCCGCCTTCTTCAATTCCTTGGTGCGCATCGTGACCGCGGCCTGTCGGCGGGCTGCCGCCTCGGGCGTCAACTGGATCGTCGTGCGATCCGGCAGCCTGAGATCGACTGCAGCGATATCACGCTCCAGGAGCTGCTGTTCCCTGTCGAATTTCGAAAGCGTCGCGAGCGCCTGGTCGAGATCATCTTCCGGCAGCTTGACGACGACGCCATTATCCATGTGCAGGTCCCAGCGACGGCCGGAAACCCAGACATAAGCCTTCACGCGAGCCTTGACATCCGGCCACTTGGCGAAGGCGTCCTCGATGGAGGCAGCAGCCGTTTCGGCATCACGGCCGACGACGAGCGGCAGGGTCGAAAACTTGTTGTCGCGAAGCGGCGCGATCACGCTGCCGCTCTTCTCGATCAGCGAAAGCTCCTGACCGTGCTGCCAGATGGCATAGGCATTGCGTTCAGAGAGCCTCACCTCGATGGTCTTCGGATAGACCTTGCGGACTTCGACATTCTCGACCCAGGGGAGGCGTGCGATCTTCTGGCGCGCGGCATCGATGTCGAGAGCAACAAGCGACGTCGCGCCATCGAGGCCGAGAAGCTGCAGGATCTCGATTTCGGAAGTCTGGTTGTTGCCGGAAACCTTCACGTCCTCGATGGCAAAGCCGACAGCGCTTGTGGTCGCCTGGGCGACGGCTTCCGTATGACCGCCGAGCGACATACCGTAGAGACCGGTCGCAGCCAGGAAGCCGAGCGCCGAAACCGTGCCCGTATGGGCCGGAATGTGAATGCGGCCGGTACCGAGGCTGACGAGGAAACGCACGACGCGGCGCAGCGGACGCGGCAGCACGCGACGTTCGTCGGCTTCCACGATGGGAAGCGCGGCATAACGGCTGGGGCGCCCTATCCTTTTGACTGTCAACGCAAACAAGACGCGTCCTCCACCATCCACCGGAGAAATGCACCAAAGGAATATCCGGCATGGCCGGCCATTTCGGGCACAAGGGAGGTTGGAGTCATGCCCGGCTGGGTATTGACCTCCAGCCAGATAAGCTCGCCGTCTTCGGAGAAACGATCGTCGTAACGAAAGTCGGACCGACTGACGCCGCGACAACCGATTGCTTGATGCGCCCTTAACGCCAATGTTTGTATTTTTTGGTAAATTTTCGGTGAAATTTTAGCCGGCAAGACGTGTTTTGAGCCACCCGAAGCATACTTGGAGTCGTAATCATAGAAATTGTGGCCCTGAGGCACCACCTCGATGACATCCATGGGTTGATCACCCATGACGCCGCAGGTCAGTTCGCGACCATGGATATAGCGCTCCACAATGACTTCCTCGCCGTAGCGCCATTCGGCCGAACCGATGACCTGCGGCGGGTGCGCCTGATCCTCCCCGACGATGACGACACCGAAGCTGGAACCCTCGCGCACCGGCTTCACCACATAAGGCGCCCTCATCGGATGCTCCGATGGAAACGAGAAGCGGTTCAGCACCTGCGATTCGGCAACCGGAACGCCGGCAGCGGCAGCCACACGCTTCGCCCGGCCCTTATCCATGGCAAGCGCGGAGGCAAGCACGCCCGAATGCGTATAGGGGATCTGCAGATATTCGAGGATGCCCTGAATGGTGCCGTCCTCGCCGAAAGGCCCGTGCAAGGCATTGAAGACAACATCGGGCTTCAGAGCGGAGAGCTTTTCGGAAATGTCGCGCTCGACATCGATACGCGTCACCTTGAAGCCTTCATTTTCGAGGGCATCGGCACACGCCTTTCCCGAGGAAAGGCTGACAGGCCTCTCCGAGGAAAACCCGCCCATCAGGACAGCTACGTGCTCGCGACTCATCAACACCCCCAAAAATAACTTTCACCCTTCAGTATCGAGGCTTGCGCGAAGCTGGTCTGCGCGCTTCGTGGCCTTTGTCTGACTTGGGTGCATTAGAGCATCATTATGGTTAACGAACCGTTTACTTTCGTTAACTCCGCCTTGTCGAATACTTCATTTTTCTGCCCTTGCGGCCGTGCGAATATCGCAGCGAACAAGCCGCAAGGGCGATTAAAACGAAAAACCCGCGCGGAAAAACCACGCGGGTTCAATGGCATGCCTCACTGTCTTGCAGTCAGTCTTTATCGCCGAAGAATTTCCAGACGAGGCCGCCGATCGCACCGCCCGCAAGCGGCGCGATCCAGAACAGCCAGAGTTGCTGCAGCGCCCAGCCGCCGACGAAAAGCGCCTGCCCGGTCGAACGCGCCGGATTGACGGAGGTATTCGTCACGGGGATCGAGACGAGGTGAATCAGCGTCAGCCCGAAGCCGATCGCAAGCGGCGCAAATCCGGCGGGTACCCGGCTGCTTGTCGATCCCAGGATGATGATCAGGAAGAACATGGTCAGCAGAACTTCGATCAACAGTGCCGAAAGCAGCGAATAACCGCCCGGAGAATGTTCGCCATATCCGTTGGCCGCAAACCCGCCGAGCTCGAAACCCGCCTTGCCGCTGGCGATGAGATAGAGCGCTGCGGCAGCGACGATGGCACCAACCACCTGTGCGAAGACATAAGGAACGAGGTTAGCCGCGGGAAAACGTCCAGCAGCCACAAGGCCGAGAGAGACGGCGGGATTGAAATGGCCGCCGGAAATACCGCCCACGGCATAGGCCATGGTGAGGACAGTCAAGCCGAACGCCAGCGCCACGCCGGCAAAACCGATGCCAAGTTCAGGATAGGCGGCCGCGAACACAGCACTGCCGCATCCGCCGAAGACCAGCCAGAATGTGCCGAAAAACTCGGCAGCAAGACTTTTTTGCATGTGCCCCTCTATTCCCTCAACCAGAGATTTCTTATCAATCGATTACAATTTGATTCCGGTCAAGTTGGCGGCCAGCCTATGACAAGCTTGGCGCAAGAGTGAAAAAACGCCGAGCCTGGGAGACGGAGCCTCCGTCGAGGCAAACCGGTCACACCGGCGGATAATGTCGTTCGCGTCATATTCTTGCGTATCCGGGCATTTTCTCAGCCTTAAAATTGCGTTAAGAGCGGCGGCTCCCAAGCAAATCGATAAAATACTGATTGGAATGAACATGACAGAAGCGATCTCCGTATCGCCGAGCCCTTCGACCAGCGCGCAGGTCAATTCTCCGGCACGCGTCCTGATTGCCAGCCTCATCGGCACCACCATCGAATTCTTCGACTTCTACGTATACGCGACGGCAGCCGTCATCGTTTTCCCGCACCTCTTCTTCCCCTCAAGCGATCCGACCTCCGCACTCCTGCAGTCGCTCGTGACCTTCTCGATCGCCTTCTTCGCCCGCCCCTTCGGCGCCGTGGTCTTCGGCCACTTCGGCGACAAGGTTGGCCGCAAGGCGACGCTCGTGGCCGCCCTCATGACCATGGGCCTGTCGACCGTCGTGATCGGCATCCTGCCGGGTTATGATGCGATCGGCATCGCCGCTCCGTTGCTGCTCGCGCTGTGCCGCTTCGGCCAGGGCCTCGGCCTCGGCGGCGAATGGGGCGGCGCCGTGCTGCTCGCGACGGAAAACGCACCTCCCGGCAAGCGCAGCTGGTACGCCATGTTCCCGCAGCTCGGCGCGCCGATCGGCTTCATCCTCTCCTCCGGCTTCTTCTTGATCCTGGCGGAGACCATGAGCAACGAGGACTTCCTGGCCTATGGCTGGCGCATTCCCTTCATCGCCAGTCTCGCGCTCGTCGCCGTCGGTCTCTATGTCCGCCTGAAGATCGCCGAAACGCCGGAATTCCAGAAGGCTGTCGAAAAGCACGAGCGCGTCGCCGTTCCCATCGCGACCGTCTTCCGCGGCCACCTGCGCAGCCTTATCCTCGGCACGTTCATCGCAGTCGCCACCTTCGTGCTCTTCTACCTGATGACGGTCTTCACGCTGTCCTGGGGCACGACGAAACTCGGCTATTCGCGCGAGCAGTTCCTGGTCATCCAACTCGTCGGCGTCGTGTTCTTCGGCCTGACGATCCCGCTCTCCGGCTGGCTGTCGGATCGCTACTCGCGTCGCCTGATCCTGATCCTGACGACGATCGCCATCGCCGTCTTCGGCTTCTTCTATGCGAGCCTGCTGACGGCAGGCCTGACCGGCGCGGTTCTATGCTCGATCATCGGCCTCGGCCTGATGGGCTTCACCTATGGTCCGATCGGCGCGGCCCTGGCAGCTCCCTTCCCGACCATGGTGCGCTACACCGGCGCCTCGATGACCTTCAACCTCGGCGGCATCTTCGGGGCTTCGCTTGCTCCCTATATCGCCACCTGGCTCGCAACCAATTACAGCCTCAACTATGTCGGCTACTACCTCGCCGCCTCGGCTGCGATCTCGCTGATCTGCATCCTGCTGTCGGGCCGCGAAGAAGTCTGAGCCACTTACCATCTGAACAAAAAGCCGCGCCGCCCGCCGTCGCGGCTTTTTTTATTGATGCAGCCAGCGCTTCCGGTTAGCCAAGTCCTCTGCGGGCGAACAGGGAGAAGATCATGCGATGCCTCGTCACCGGCGCAGCCGGCTTCGTCGGCGGTCCGCTTGTCGAACGGCTGCACAGAGAGCGGATTTGCGACGTAACGGTCACGACACGTTCCGCGACATCAGCCTTCCCGTCCGATATCAGGCATTTCCCGGTCGATATCACCGAGAAGACCGACTGGACGGCAGCTCTGGACGCCGTCGACGTCGTCGTCCATCTCGCCGCCCGCGTTCACATCATGAACGATCGTTCGGCCGATCCGCTGGCGGACTTCCGCCGCGCCAACACCGCTTCCACCCTGAACCTTGCCGAACAGGCCGCTCGCGCGGGCGTGAAACGGTTCGTCTTCATTAGCACCATCAAGGTCAACGGCGAAGAGAACGACCGGCCGTTCAGGCACGACGACACGCCGAAGCCCCTCGATCCCTACGGCATCTCCAAGATGGAAAGCGAAATCGGCCTGCGCGAGATCGCCGCCCGCACCGGCATGGAGGTTGTCATCGTCCGCCCGCCGCTGGTCTACGGTCCCGGCGCGCGCGGCAACTTCGCGCTGCTTGTCGGGCTTGTCCGCAAGAAACTGCCGCTGCCCTTTGCCTCGCTGAAAAACCGCCGCACGCTGGTCGCAGTGCAGAACCTCGTCGACCTGATCATCACCTGCATGCGCCATCCCGCCGCCGCCGGCGAAACCTTCCTTGCCGGAGATGGCGAGGATCTTTCGACGCCCGCGCTGATCGAAGGCATTGCCGCAGGTCTCTCCGTCAAACCGATGCTGCTGCCCTTCCCGCCGTCCCTGATGCACATGGCAGCCAGGATCACCGGAAAGGAAGCCGTCTATCAGCGTCTCTGCGGCTCTCTGCAGGTCGATATATCCCACGCCCGCGACGTGCTGGGCTGGTCGCCCGTTGTCACGCCGGGCGAAGGCCTGAGGCTTGCGGTGAACTAAAGCATGTCGCGCAAAAGTGTGCAGCGGTTTTGCGACAACGACATGCGTCAAACAAGGAGTTAAAGCGTGCCAAGCGGATCTGAAAGATCGCACACGCTTTGAAGCTTACTCTGACGTCACGCCCTGAAAGGGGCGAACCTCACGGTCGGGCATGAAAAGGCCGAGACGCTTGATTTCCCATTCGAGCTTGATGCCTGACATTTCGAAAACCTTGCGGCGCACTTCCTCGCCCAGATATTCGAGATCGTAGCCCGTCGCCTGCCCCATGTTGATCATGAAGTTGCAGTGAAGCGACGACATCTGCGCGCTGCCGATGACCAGACCGCGGCAATCCGCTTCATCGATCAGCTTCCAGGCCGAATGACCCTCGGGGTTCTTGAAAGTCGAGCCGCCGGTCTTTTCGCGAATTGGCTGTACCGTCTCGCGGTGATTGCGCACGGCATCCATTTCGGCGCGGATCTTGGCACGGTCGTCGGCATAGCCCTCGAACAGCACCGAGGTGAAGATCAGATCATCCGCAGCATCAGAGTGGCGATAGGAATAGCCCATCTGGGCATTCGTCAGGACATGCTTGTTGCCCTTCCGGTCGATTGCGCGGACCTCGACGACGCGATCCTTCGTCTCGGAGCCATTGGCGCCGGCATTCATGCGAGCAGCACCGCCGATACCGCCGGGAATACCGTAATAGAATGCGAAACCGCCAATGCCGTTGTCCATCGCCATGGCCGCCACATGCTTGTCCGGGCAGATGGCGCCGGCAAGAATGCGGTTTTCGCCGGCGAGTTCGACAAAGCCGAAGCCCTTGGCCGACAGGCGCAGCACGACGCCCGGAATGCCGCCATCGCGCACCAGGATATTCGAGCCGACGCCGACCACCGTCAGCGGCACTTCATCCGGCAATATCTTCAGGAAGGCGATCAGGTCTTCCTCGTCATGTGGCTGGAACATCAGCTCGGCCAGACCGCCGGCGCGGAACCAGGTGACGCGATCCATGGGGGCATCCGGCGTCAGTCGGCCGCGAATGTCCTTTACGCCTTCTCCGAGAGAGGCAAGAAGCTTTTCCCCGTTAACCTGTTTCATGCGGACTTTCCTGAAAGGTCTTGCAACTGCTTCGGCAGCGCTGCTGCCCAATATGTAATGCTACCAGCCCCCAACAGAACCACAAAGTCCCCGGGCTTTGCAATCTCTGATACCATCTGAGGTAGAGCCTCCGCCGAAGGAAGGAAACGTGCATCACGATGGCCACCCGATTTGATGCGGGAAACGAGCGATTCCGAATCCGCTCCCTCGATCGCATCCTCACCCGCGGCATAGACCGGCGCGATGAAAATGCTATCGGCATCGTTGAAGCAGGCCGCGAATTCCTCGAAGAGGCTCGACAGGCGTGTGTAGCGGTGCGGCTGGTGCACCGCGATGATCCGGCCCTTGCAGGCTTCGCGGGCGGCGCGCAGCACCGCCTTGATCTCGACCGGGTGATGGCCGTAATCGTCGAAGATCTGCACGCCGTTCCATTCGCCCGTCAGCGTGAAGCGACGCTTCACACCACCGAAGGAGGCAAGCCCTTTGGCGATATCCTCGCGGGAGATGCCAAGCCGGTTGGCCACGGCTACGGCCGCAGTCGCATTCGAAATATTGTGACGGCCAGGCATCGGCATGATGAGATCGTCGAGACGAATGACCTGCCCCGTGCGGCGGCGGCGGATTTCGACATCGAAGATCGAGCGCGTGCCGTCGATGCGCACATTCATGAAGCGCACATCGGCCTGCGGGTTTTCACCGTAGGTGATGACCTTGCGGTCCTCTATACGGCCGACCAGCGACTGAACCTCGGGATGATCGAGGCACATGACGCCGAAGCCGTAGAAAGGCACATTCTCGACGAACTGCCGGAAGGCGGCGCGAACGGCATCGAAATTGCCGTAGTGGTCGAGATGTTCGGGGTCGATATTGGTGACGACGGCCACATCGGCCGGCAGCTTCAGGAAGGTACCGTCGGATTCGTCCGCCTCGACCACCATCCACTCGCCCTCGCCCATGCGCGCATTCGTGCCGTAGGCATTGATGATGCCGCCATTGATGACGGTTGGGTCCAGCCCGCCGGCCTCGAGCAGTGTGGCGACAAGCGAGGTGGTCGTCGTCTTGCCGTGCGTGCCGCCGATGGCGATCGCATTGCGGAAGCGCATCAGCTCGGCCAGCATTTCGGCGCGGCGCACGACCGGCAAGAGCTTTTCGCGCGCGGCAATGAGTTCCGGATTGCTCTTCTTGATCGCGGTAGAAACGACGACGACTTCGGCATCGCCGAGGTTTTCCGCCCTGTGGCCGACGAAAACCTCGATGCCTTTGTCGCGCAGGCGCTGGACATTGGCACTGTCGGATTGATCCGATCCCTGCACCCTATGGCCGAGATTATGCAGCACCTCGGCGATACCGCTCATACCGATACCGCCGATGCCGATGAAATGGACAAGGCCTATCGCCTTTGGCAGCTTCATGCGCGTGCCCCCTTGAATTCTGTAACTGTCTTGCCGGCGGCAATAGCCTCAACCATGTCGGCAAGCAAGTTCGCCGCGTCAGGTTTTCCCGCACGCTTGGCGGCAACAGCCATGCCGGCAAGCTTTTCCGGATCGTTCATCACATGCGTCAGGATGGAGGCGATATGCTCCGGCGAAAGCTCCGACTGGGCGATCACCTTGGCTCCGCCGGTCGCCGCAAGCGCTGCGGCATTGGCCGCCTGATCATGGTCGAGCGCATGCGGATAAGGCACCAGCACGGCCGGACGGCCAATGACCGAGATTTCCGAAACCGTCGAGGCGCCCGAACGGCAGATGACCAGATGCGCCTTGGCAAGACGCTCCGCCATGTCGTTGAAAAACGGGGCAATATCCGCAGCCATCTGCAGTTGCACCACGCACCCGCGCACCGTCTCCATATCCTCAGGGCGAACCTGCTGGGTTACCCTCAGCCGCGCGCGCAGCGCATCGTCGAGCAGGCTGATCGCCGTCGGCATCGCCTTGGAGAAATATTGCGCGCCCTGGCTGCCGCCGAAGACGACGAGATTGAACGGCTCACCGGGATGCGAAGGCACATAGGGCTGCTCGGCCGCGGCAAGGATCGCCGGGCGCACGGGATTGCCGGTCGCGACCGTCTTGTCGGAAAATGGTCCGCCGCTCTCAGGCAGGAAACCGCCGGCAATCGCCCTGACGCGCGGCGCCAGCGCCTTGTTGGCGCGGCCCATGACGGCATTCTGCTCATGCAGCATCGAGGGAACGCCGAGGCGCGTGGCGGCGAGCAACGGCGGCACGGTCGGATAACCGCCGAAGCCCACGACGATCACAGGCTTCAGCCGCTGAATCAACCGCTTTGCGGCGCGCATACCGGTCCAGAGCTTCCAGAGCGAGCGGGCAACGGCGACCGGGTTCTTCGAACCGATCGTCGCCGACGGCACAACATGGATTTCATCGGCCGGGAACTTGCCGGCATAGCGCTCCGCACGGCTGTCGGTGACGAGATGCACGGAATAACCGCGCTCCCTAAGCTTGAAGGCCAGCGCTTCTGCCGGAAAGACGTGGCCGCCGGTTCCCCCGGCGGCAAGAAGGACGATGCCCTTGCTCATAATTCCCTTACTCCGCCGGCATTCCGTGCGGCACGCGGAAGAGGCTCCGGTCCTGCGCACGTTTTTCCGGTCGATGGCGCGTCAGCGCCAGAATGAAGCCGGCCGTCACGCAGATCGCCACCATCGACGACCCGCCATAGGAAATCAGCGGCAGCGTCATGCCCTTGGCCGGCAGCAATTCGAGATTAACGCCGATATTGATGATCGACTGGATACCCATCTGCAGCACGAGCCCGGCGACGGCAAAGCGGTTGAAGTCGTTGCGTTCGCGGTAAGCATGCGACAGGCCGCGCAGCACCAGCACAGTGAAGATGGCAACGAGTGCGATACAGAAGACGATGCCGAATTCCTCGGCCGCAACCGAAAAGATGAAGTCCGTATGGGCGTCCGGAATGATGCGCTTGACGATGCCTTCGCCCGGCCCCTGGCCGAACCAGTCGCCACGGATGATCGCTTCACGGGCAGTATCGATCTGGAACGTATCACCTTCGCCGGTCAGGAACTTGTCTATTCGGCCTGCCACGTGGGGGAAGACATAATAGGCGGTCACCAGGCCTCCCGCACCGCCCGCACCCAGCACGATGATCCAGAGCCACGGCATGCCCGCCATGAAGAACATGCCGCCCCACACCGCCGTCGTCAGGATCGTCTGACCAAGGTCAGGCTGCGCGACGAGAAGGGCTGCTACGATGCCGAACAGGATGATGGCGAAGAGATTGCCCGGAATTTCCGGCTGGCGGGCATGCTCGGCAAAGAGCCAGGCGCAGACCACGACGAAGGCCGGCTTCATGAATTCCGACGGCTGGATCGAAACACCCGCAAGCGTGACCCAGCGGCGGGACCCCTTGACCTCGATGCCGAAGAACAACGCCAGAAGCATCATGGCGAGTGCCACGATCAGCAGGATGATCGCTGTGCGCCGCACCTGGCGCGGCGTCAGGAAGGAAAGGCCGAGCATCACGCTGATCGACGGGATCATGAAGGCCGCGTGGCGCTTGACGAAGTGGAAAGGCTCCAGGCCGATACGCTCGGCAACCGCCGGCGAAGCGGCAAATGAAAGCATGAAGCCGATGCCCATCAGGAACAGGAACAAGGCCAGAAAAAAGCGGTCGATGGTCCAGAACCAATCGGCCAATGCTCCACGTTCCGCGCGGCTCACCATGTCATTTGCCTCCTGTTGCCGAATTGATCAGCATCGTCACGCCGTCAAGGGCGGCCACATGGCCGACAAAGGCATCGCCCCTGACTTCAAAGTTCTTATATTGATCGAAGCTTGCGCAAGCCGGGGATAACATCACAGCCAAAGGGTCGGCCTCATCCCTTTCGGCATCCGCCGCCGCATGCACGACTGCCCTCTCCAGCGTGCCTGAAATTTCGTAAGGCACCGCCTCGCCAAGCGTCGCGGCAAATTCCGCCGCCGCCTCGCCGATCAGATAGGCCTTGGCGATGCGCGGGAAATAGGGTGCAAGCGTGGTGATGCCGCCGGCCTTCGGCAATCCGCCGGCAATCCAGTAGATGCGATCGTAGCTCGAAAGCGCCGGTGCTGCAGCATCCGCATTGGTCGCTTTGGAATCATTGACGAAGACGACATTGCCGCGCCGGCCGACCGGCTGCATGCGGTGCTTGAGGCCGGGAAAGGATGCCAAACCCGCACGGATCTCCTCGGCGGAGACGCCGACGGCAAGGCAGGCAGCGACCGCAGCAGCGGCATTCTGCGCATTGTGGCTGCCGCGCAACGTCTGTATGCCGTCGAGATCGACGAAGGGCAGCATCGCCCCACTTGCTGCCTGGATGAGCTTGGTGCCTTCGGCGTAGATACCGTCAGCCAGCACATTGCGGCGGGAAATCCTCACCACCTTCACCCCTGCCCGCTCGACGCGGTCGGCAATCAGCACCGAAAAGCTGTCATCGACGCCAACGATGGCGACATCGCTGCCGGCGACAAGCCGTTCCTTGACATCGGCATAGTGCTGCATCGTGCCGTGGCGATCGAGGTGATCGGGCGTCAGGTTGAGCAGGATGCCGGCGGACGGATTGAGCGTCGGCGCAAGGTCGATCTGATAGGATGAGCATTCGACGACGAAATAGCGCTCGGCCTTCGGCGGATCGAGCGTCAGCACGGCCGTGCCGATATTGCCGCCAAGCTGTGTATCGCGGCCGCTCGATTTCAGGATATGGGCGATCAGCGCCGTCGTCGTCGACTTGCCATTGGTGCCGGTGATGGCGATGAACGGGCAATCGGGAGCATGCGCGCGGCGCTCGCGCACGAAGAGCTCGACGTCGCCGACGATATTGAGACCCGCGGCACGCGCGAGATCGACGGTCCAGTGCGGTTTCGGATGGGTGAGCGGCACGCCAGGCGAAAGCACGAAAAGCGTCTGCGCGCTCCAGTCGATCGTACGCAGATCGGCAGTAGCGATACCGTCTGCCGCAGCCTTCGCGACACTGTCAGGATTGTCGTCCCAGCCCGTGACATCGGCGCCACCGGCAACCAGCGCCTTGGCCGTCGCGAGGCCCGAGCCGCCGAGACCGAAGAGAGCGACCTTTTTTCCTGCAAGCGTCGTGACGGGGATCATGACCGCCTCACCGCAGCTTCAGCGTGGAAAGACCGATCATGGCAAGGCCGACCGCAATGATCCAGAAACGGATGACCACCTGGCTTTCCGTCCAGCCCTTCTTTTCGAAGTGATGGTGGATCGGCGCCATCAGGAAGACGCGCCGGCCGGTCATCTTGAAGAAGCCGACCTGGATGATGACCGACAGCGTCTCGATGACGAACAGACCGCCGACAATCGCCATGACGATCTCATGCTTGGTGGCAACGGCAACCGTGCCGATCGTGCCGCCGAGCGCGAGCGATCCGGTGTCGCCCATGAAGATTGCGGCCGGCGGAGCGTTGAACCACAGGAAGCCGAGGCCCGCGCCGATAACCGCCCCGAGCACCACGGCCAACTCGCCGGTGCCGGGCACGAAATTGATCTGCAGGTAATTCGCAAAGACCGCATTGCCGGCGAGGTAGGCGATGATGCCGAACGCGGCAGCGGCAATCATCACCGGCACGATGGCGAGGCCGTCGAGACCATCGGTGAGATTCACGGCATTGCCGGCGCCGACGATGACGAAGCCGCCGAAGACAACGAACATGATGCCGATATTGATCATGAAGTCCTTGAAGAACGGGAATGCGATCGAGGAGCCGAAAGTCGAGCCGGCAGGGCCGGAGGCCAATGCCGTGCGCATCATGAAATAGACGGCGATGCCGGCGATGATGAATTCGATGCCGAGGCGCGCCTTGCCGGAAAAGCCCTTATGGCTCTGCTTCGTAACCTTGAGATAGTCGTCATAGAAGCCGATAGCGCCAAAACCGAGCGTCACGAGCAGGGTGGCGACAACATAGACGTTGGAAAGATCGGCCCAGAGCAGCGATGCCCCGACAATGCCGGCGAGAATCATCAAGCCACCCATGGTCGGGGTGCCGGCCTTCTTGAAATGCGTCTGCGGCCCGTCTGCGCGGATCGGCTGACCCTTGCCCTGCCGGATGCGCAGCGAATTGATGATAGCAGGCCCGAAGAGGAAAACGGTGAGAGCGGAGGTGAAAAGCGCGGCACCCGCACGGAAGGTAATGTACCTGAACAGATTCAGAAATTTGAAATATTCCGACAGTTCAACCAGCCAAATCAGCATTCAAAGCCCCTTTTCCCCGATCATAGATCGCGTTGCGTGTCTGAAACTGGCGGGTACTTGTCAAGGAGCGCGGCAACAATCTTGCCGAAACCGATCCCCAAAGACGACTTCACCATCAACACGTCGCCAGGTGCGACCGAGTTCAAAACGAATTCCAACAATTCTTCCGTCTTCTCGCGATGCTCGACCGCGACGCTCTCCGGAAGCGAGCCCTTCAGCGCCACCATCTCGGGCCCCGCGAGCCAGACATGTTCCAGACCGGCAGCGAGCAGCGGACCTGCGAGATCCGTATGGACCTGCTCGGCAAACTCGCCCATCTCCAGCATGTCGCCGAGAACGGCGATGCGGCGGCCCCGGCCGGTCGGCTCGGCCGATGCCAGCAGCGCGATCGCCGCGCGCATGGAGGCCGGATTGGCGTTATAGCTTTCATCGATCAGCGTGAAGCTGCCATTGCCGATCGGCAGCCTGTAGCGCTTGCCCCTGCCCTTCTCCGGCTTCAGCGTCGCGAGCGCGTCGATTGCCTTGTCGAGGCTGGCGCCGACGATCGTTACAACGCCCAACGCTGCCAGCGCATTTTCAGCAATGTGGCGGCCCGGTGCGCCGATGCGCACTTCCTTGGTCTCGCCACCGACAGTCATCCAGAGCGTCGAGCTTTCGTCCGAGCCGTTGAACTCGGCAAGGCGGAATTCCGCCTTGGCATGCTGGCCAAAGGAATGGATCTTCTGGATGCCGAGCGCCTGGGCGGTCTGCTCCAGGAAACTGAACTGCTCATTGTCACGGTTGAGAACGACGTCACCGCCCGGCTCCAGGCCTTCGAAGATCTCTGCCTTGGCGGCAGCGATTTCCTGGACGTTCTGGAAATTGCCGAGATGGGCCGGCGCGATCGTCGTGATGACGGCGACATGCGGGCGGATCATCTTCACCAGCGGCCGGATCTCGTCCGGATGGTTCATGCCGACTTCGAAGACACCGAAATAGGTGTCGATCGGCATGCGCGCCAAGGTCAGCGGCACACCCCAGTGATTGTTGAAGGAGGCGACCGACGCATGCACCTTCCCCGAGGGAGACAGCACATGGCGCAGCATCTCCTTGGTCGTCGTCTTGCCGACCGAACCGGTAACGGCAATAATCTTTGCCCGCGAGCGCTCGCGCGACGCCTGCCCCAGCTTGCCGAGGGCAGCAAGCACGTCCTCGACCACGATCATCGGCACAGTCAGGCGCCCCATGGCCGGCAGACGGCCTTCGCTGACGACGAGCAGAGCCGCACCATTGGCAACGGCCATCGAGGCAAAGTCATGCCCGTCGACACGGTCGCCCTTGATCGCGAAGAAAGCCTCACCCGGCGCGATCGAGCGGCTGTCGATGGAAATGCCGGTAATGCCCTGCGGCAGCGAACCGAAGGGACGGCCCGCCATCGCGGCGATCATGTCTTCGGTGGTCCAGAGCCAGTTCATGGTACCCGCTCCTCCAAAGCCTTGCGCACTTCGGCATGATCGGAAAACGGCAGCGTGACGCTGCCGACCGTCTGCCCCTCTTCATGTCCCTTGCCGGCAACGATCAGCGTATCGCCGGATTTCAGCTGCAGGACCGCCTCGCGGATCGCCTTTGCACGGTCGCCGATCTCGGAAGCGCATTTCGCCGCCGCCATGATCTCGGCACGGATCGCCGCCGGCTCTTCCGAGCGCGGATTGTCATCGGTGACGATCACGACATCGGCAAGCCGGCAGGCGATCTCGCCCATGATCGGTCGTTTGCCGCGGTCACGGTCGCCGCCGCAGCCGAACACGACGATGACGCGGCCCGTCGTGAACGGACGCACCGAGTTTAACACATTTTCCAGCGCGTCCGGCTTGTGGGCGTAATCGACATAGGCAAGCGCGCCATCCTTGGTATGGCCGACCAGCTGCAGGCGGCCGGACGCGCCCTGCAGCTTTTCGAGCGCGGCCATCGCGAGCTTCGCCGGAACGCCCGTGGACATGGCAAGGGCCGCGGCAACCAGCACATTGGCGATCTGGAAATCGCCGGCAAGCGGAATATCGACCTCGAAGATCTCGCCTTCGGCATGGATTTCCGCAACCTGCTTATGGCGGAAATGCTCGACGCGCTTCAGCGTCAGATAGCTGCCCTTGCGCCCGACCGTGCGAACGTCATGGCCAGCAGCCGTCGCCACCTTGATCGCCTGCTCAGACCATGGATCATCGGCGAAGATGATGGCGGGCGAACCCTTCGGCAGCACCCGGTCGAAGAGGTGCATCTTGGCGGCCATATAGTCTTCGACCGTCGGATGGTAATCCATATGGTCGCGGCCGAGATTGGTGAATGCGGCGGCGGCAAGTTTCACGCCGTCGAGGCGATACTGGTCGAGCCCGTGGCTGGAGGCCTCCATAGAAGCATGCGTGACGCCCTCGTCGGCGAGTTCGGCAAGCAGCTGGTGCAGCGATACGGTATCGGGCGTCGTCAGCGAGCCATATTCGTTGCGCGTCGGCGAAACGACGCCGGTCGTGCCGATCATGGCGGCAGCGTGGCCGGCATGCGCCCAGATCTGCCTGACGAAGGAGGCAACCGAGGTCTTGCCGGCGGTACCCGTCACCGCGACCATCGTCGCCGGCTGGCGGCCGTAGAAACGCGAGGCGGCAACGGAGAGGAATCGACGCGGTTCGGCAACGACCAGAACCGGCGCGCGGGTTTCGACTGCGTGCGATGCGATGACGACGGCAGCACCCTTGGCAACAGCATCGGCAATGAAGCCTGCCCCATCGGCCTTGGAGCCGGCAATCGCCACGAAAGCCATGCCGGGCGCGATCTTGCGGCTATCGGAAGACAGACCGGAAATCTCCAGCACGCCGGCCGGCCCATCGAGTTCAGCTTTGAGTTCCGGAAACGCATTTCCGGCGAGGTCCCGCAATTTCATCGAATGCACTTCTCTGGTTCAGGTCGACCGCCCCTTACGAATCGACACCGATATTGATTCACACTCAATAAGACACCAACAAGGCCGAGCCGTCTTCGCCGAATTCCGGTTCGACACCGAGGATGGGGGCTGCACGGCGCACGATGTTCTTGACCATGGGTGCCGCCGTATAGGCGGCGATACGCTGATGCTGTTCGCCATCGAGCGGTTCATCGCAGAAGGTCAGCACCACATATCTTGGATTGTCGATCGGGAAAGCCGCCAGAAAGGCGTTGAAATTCAGATTGCTGGCGTAGCGTCCGTTGACCACCTTGTCGGCCGTACCGGTCTTGCCGCCGACATTGAAACCCGGCACGTCGGCGTTGCGGCCGGAGCCCTTTTTGCCGTTGAGCTTGAACAGATAGCGGATATCGTCGCTCGTGCTCTTCTTGACGACGACCTCGGCCACTTCATCGGCCTGCTCGCGGCTGCGCGGCAGGAAAGTCGGCTCGATCAACTTGCCGCCGTTGATGAGGGCGGCACCGGCAACCGCCGTCTGCAGCGGCGTGGTTGCCACACCATGGCCGAAGGAGATCGTGATGGAGTTGATCTTCTTCCAGACACGCGGCTGGCTCGGCATCTTCACTTCCGGCAACTCGGTCTGCATCTTGGTCAACAGCCCAAAACGCGTCAGATAATCCTTCTGCATTTCCATGCCGACGATATCGATCATTCTCGCCGTGCCGATATTGGAAGAATACTCGAAGATTTCCGGAACCGTCAGCCAGCGGCGCTGGCCATGAAAATCGCGAATCGTGAAGCCGCCGATGCGGATCGGGTTGGTGGCGTCGAAACTGTCTTTCAGGGAAACCTTGCCGCTGTCGATCGCCATGGCGGTCGAGAAGGTCTTGAAAGTCGAGCCCATCTCGAACGTTCCGTTCGACATGCGGTTCAGCCAGCCGTCCTTGGAACCTTCCTGCGGATTGTTCGGATCAAAATCCGGTGCAGACGCCATGGCGAGCACCTCGCCCGTATGGGCATCAAGCACAACGGCGCCGGCGCCCTTGGCCTTGTAGTTGACCACGGCATCGGCAACGACATCGCGCACGATCGCCTGCACACGCACATCGATCGAAAGGCGCACCGGCTCCAGCGACTGGTTGCTCGTCATGCCGACCGAGGCAAGATCGGCAAGCCCCTGGTCGTCTATATATTTCTCCATGCCGGCAACGCCGCGGTTGTCGATGTTGACATAACCGAGGATATGCGCAGCCGTCGCGCCACCCGGATAGAAACGGCGTTTCTCCGGCCTGAAACCGATGCCGGGAATGCCGAGCGCCAGGATCTGGCTCTGCTGCTTCGGCGTCAGTTGGCGACGCAGCCAGGCAAAATGCGAGGTGCGGTTCGAGAGCTTCTTATAGGTGTCCTTGGCGTCGAGATCGGCAAGCACCGTCTGCAGCTTCTCGACGGCCTCGTCCGTATCGACGATCTTGTTCGGTTCGGCAAACAGCGAAACGGTCCGGATATCGGTTGCCAGCACTTCGCCGTTGCGGTCGATAATATCGGGGCGCGATGCCATCAGCCGATCGGGCGGCAGGATGGACGAGACCGATTCCGGCTCCTTCATCGCATATTCGACCATACGGGCGCCGATGACGGCATAAAGGGCGGTAAAGCCGACGATGAGCAGGCCGACGCGGCTCTTGGCCTGCCCGGCCTTGCGCTTGCGCGAGCCTTCGATTGCCATGCCGGAGGGGGCGCCGAAACGATTGTAGACGCCGGCGGAAAAATGCGCCTGACTCTTCAGTACCATGATGCGGGAAAGAAAGGACATTATTCCACCGCTCCCGTTTCGATCTGGTCCGCGTCTTCGGCCTCTCGCGGCGCCGGCATCGGGATCGGCTGAGACTTGGCAGCAACACCCAGCTTGGCGCCTGCCTTGGCGTCTCCAGCCTTGGCTTCAGTAACGTCAGGCGGAGGAACCTGCGACTTCAGCATCGGCAGCTCGCGCGCGTGGGCAAGTGCGGTCGAATCCGTCGGTTGCAACTGCAGCTCGCCGTTATAGGCATTGACGAGGCGCTCCAGCCGGTTCGGCTGCGACTGCAGCGCCCAATCGGCCTTCAGGAGATCGATCGTATCCTTCTCCAGCTTGATCTCCGCTTCGAGGCGCTGAACCTCCTCGAGCTTCAGCTCGGCGCGGTGCTTGATCGTGTAGGTAACGGCGGCTGCCGCCGTCATGACGCCGATGAGCACAAGATCGAACGTTCTCAGCATATCAACCTCCAAGCTTTCCGAGGCTGGCAAGATTCGGGAATCCGAAGAGCGACATGTCCTCGGCCTCGGCGGGTGCAATGGTACGCTGGCCGGCGCGCAGCTTGGCGGAACGGGCGCGCGGATTGGTCTCGGCTTCTTCCTCACTGGCCGAAACCATCGACTTGCCGACCGGCTCGAAGGTCGCGACCCGCTCATGCGCTATCGGCAGGTGGCGGGAGCCGGATGCCTTGCCGGCCCGGTCGGAGAAGAACTTCTTGACGATACGGTCCTCCAACGAATGGAAGGTGACGACAACGAGGCGACCGCCGGGTTTCAGCGCCCGCTCGGCAGCAAACAGCGCCTGCGCCAGCTCGCCAAGCTCGTCATTGACGAAGATGCGCAACGCCTGAAAGACCCGCGTTGCGGGATGGATCTTGTCTTTCATCTTGCGCGGCGTCACCAGCTCGATGAGGCCGGCAAGATCACGCGTCGTCTCGAAAGGCTTTTCGACGCGGCGCTTTTCGATGGCATGCGCAATGCGCGGCGCCTGGCTCTCTTCGCCGAGATAATGGAAGATGCGAATGAGATCGGCCACCTTGGCACGATTGACGACATCGGCTGCAGAAACGCCGGCGGCCGACATACGCATGTCGAGCGGGCCGCTCTTCTGGAAAGAGAAGCCGCGCTCGGCCTCATCGATCTGCATCGAGGAAACGCCGATATCCAGCACGACACCATCAAGCCCGCTATCGGGCGCATGATCGGCGAGCTGCGAGAATTGCGAATGGATGAGCTTGAGATGACCGCCATGCGCGGCGACGAGCGCCTGGCCGGCTGCAATCGCCGTCGGATCACGATCAAGCGCGATCACATCGGCGCCGGCATCGAGAATGGCGGACGTATAGCCGCCGGCACCAAAAGTGCCGTCGAGAATGACCTTGCCTGAAGAAGGCTCCAGCGCCGCAAGCACTTCCTTGAGAAGAACCGGAATGTGGCGAACCGGTCCGCCACCGGCTTCAGTTGAACCTCCGCCAGGATTCGCCACCATTCCGTTCCCTCGTTCATTCAGGAACGCTTGCCCGCCAGCTTGCGCTCCCCTCGTGCCTGCGCCTGCGCGGCCGCAAATGCTTGCGGCTGCCAGAGCTGAAAGTGGTCTGCCCGACCGACAAAGGTCACTTCGTCCGAAATACCGGTGAAGTCGCGAATGAAATCCGTGACCATCAACCGCCCCTCGGCGTCGAGCTTCATGAAGACCCCGCCCCCATGAATGAGAAGCGACATCTCGTTTGCCTCCGGCGAAAACGGATCCTCCGCCGCAATCTGCCGCTCGAATCTTTCCAGAAGATCCGAACCGCCGACGCTGATCGCCGGAAACACAAAATCCTGGAAGCAGTAAACTTCCTGAATATTGCGCTGCGCCAGCACGGAACGAAACGCCGCCGGCACGGAAACCCGGCCCTTGGCATCGATCCTGTTGGTCGCATTCGAAAGGAAGCGGCTCATGACACGAAACATCCGTTTCCGAAAGAGCCCGGAAAGCTCTTTGCCGCCCGAAACCCTCAAAGTCAGGCACAGCTTCGCAAGCCGAAAGAACCAAGGTCCTCCCGACGCTTCCGATCCGGAAGGCGCCTTTGCTTTGCGATGAATGGGCAGATGATTGCCCTGATGCAGTGCGCATTTGGGATAGCATGGGACCATATGGGCGTCAATGGGATGAGCCCATTTTGAGGTGGGCGCAGTATCAAACATTTATAAGCTGTTAAGTTTAACAAAGGGTTAGGAAAGCGATTCTCTAACGCCACCCAAAGCTCCCCGGGTGAACAGGAGATCCGGCCGGGCAAGATCCGTGAGACCTCGCCTCTATTTCAGACATTTCAATGGCTTGATAGGAAGGAAATCGGATTTTGCGGCAAAGCGGACGCCGGAAAAGGTAATCGCCAGTTGGCCTGTAAGCCGGGTTCTGTATGGCTCCGGCGAACCGGAACGTGGCAGCCATTCATCTGGGACAGCGCTTGCACGCTGCCTCACGCAACCCACCCGGATGACTGACCCAGAAACAGGCCGGAAGGCTTTCGCCAACCGCGTCATCCCTATTCGGTTTTGCTCCCGGTGGGGTTTACCGTGCCATATCCGTTGCCGGAGATGCGGTGGGCTCTTACCCCACCCTTTCACCCTTACCTGTCATGACAGGCGGTTTGCTTTCTGTGGCACTTTCCCTGAGGTCGCCCTCGCCGGACGTTATCCGGCACCGTGTTTCCGTGGAGCCCGGACTTTCCTCACCTTACCGCCTTTCGGCATTGGTAAAGCGCGGCTGCCCGGCCAACTGGCAGGGGCTCCCTTAAACGAGGAAGCCCGCAAATGCCAACGAAATATGGGGGACAGGCTTAACGGAAATAAGGTGCGAAATCCGTGGCGTAGCCCTGGTCCTTGATTCTGCCTGCAAGAAGCAGTTCGGCTCCGAGCCTGCCGATTTCATCCGAGCTCTTGGCTGAGGTCCCCGCACAGCCCGTCAGCACCCCAATATGCGGCGAGGACGTATAGCCGATCATCGGATAGCGGCTCTTCGTATAGGAGACGACGCAGGATGCGGAGGAAATGGACTGCGCCTCAAGCTCCGGCACAATACGATCAACGATATCAGTCAGATGCTCGCGCGCAACCTCGCGTCCCTCCGTGCGGAACCAGGCGCGCATGTCCGTATCGTTGCTCAGCACCAGATTGTCGGGATCCCCGCCGATCTTCAGATAGAGCTTGCCGTCGGGATAGCGGATCGGCGGCAATAGATAGATGTCGATGCCGGGCGCCTCAAGAATAAGTGACGGCATGCTGGCAAGGCGCGGAGCATCCTCGTCCGCCACCTCGAACAGGGTCACGGTGCGTCCGTAAACGGTCATGTCAACGGATTGCGGCAAGAGATTCTGCGAAATGGAAAAACCACCGGCCGCCAGCAGCACCTTCTCGGCGCGATAAACCTTGCCGCTCGCCGTGGTGACGACGGCCACCCCACCCTCCTCGCGGATGGAGGCGGCACGATCGCGGATCACGGTCGCACCCGCCTTTTCGGCAAGCAGCGACTGCGCCTTCACGAGCTTTCGCGGGCTGATATGCCCTGCTCCCTTCGCTTCGAAGATGCCGGCACTGCCGGCGGGAAAAGCGAAATAGGGAAACCGTCGTTTCAGCCCAGCCTCATCGAAAGATGTCGTTTCGACGCCGAGCGAAACCGCGGCCTGCCTTGTGCCGGCAAGGTAGGCACTCTCGACAGGCGCTACAACGACGCAGCCCGCTTCCGTATAGAAGTCGATGCCGCTTTCGCTTGCGATCTCGCCATAGCGTGCGATCGAGCGATTGGCGAGCAAGGCCCAGTCGCAATCGGGATCGATGGTCCGCGTGATGCGGCCTTCGTCGTAATGGCTGGCGAAAACGCCCTCATGCGCCCTGCGATCAGCCGGCTCGTCCGGACCGATGACGGCAACGCCGTCCGTCTGGCGTGCCAGGTATTTAGCGGCCGCGGCACCCATCATGCCGCGACCGATGACGATGAACCTGAAATCGACTGCCATATCGCACCTCGCTAAAGGCTAGCGATAACACGGCAATTGCGCTGAATCATCCGACGCTTGTCAGAGAAAAGCGCTTCCGGTTCAGAGCATCGCAAGAACCTTGCCGCAATAGGACTTGGAGACCGGGTTCATGCGCGTCGCGCCATGGCCGGCATTGTATTTGAGGATGGTATTGCAGGTCTGCCCGCCACCGAGATCGTGGGCAGTTGCCAGGTACTTCATGCCGTATTTGATGTTGGTTTCCGGATCGAACAGGCCCTTGGCACTGCCGGAATAGCCCATCATGCGGGCCGTCGCCGGCTTGATCTGCATCAGGCCGACTTCGCCATGGCTGCCGCGCGCCATCGGATTGAAATTGCTTTCGATGCGGATGACAGCAGTCGCAAGAGCCACCGGCACATCATATTGATTGGCATATTTGCTGATCAGTGCGGAATAGGAATTGCCGGAAACATCGGCGACGGGATAGCCACTCTGGCGCTCGACCGTCTTCAGCGGACGCTCCGTTTTCTTCTGCACACGCTGCGCCGTCCTCTGCGGGCGTTCCTTCTTATGCACCCGCTCCGCAGTCTTCTGCCGACGCTCCACTTTCTTCACCGGCGCATCGGCCCGCACACCCCAGTCATTCGCAAAGGCAAAGCTATTTCCTGCCAGCATCATGCCAACGCATGCTGCAGCAACAACAATCATTTTTCTCATGTAGTCTTGATCACTCCGACCCAAAGAATTACCGGACCGCGCGCCTCGCCGTCATGATGTATTCCCGACCAAGAACCGATCAGGTTACGCAGCAATTCTTATCGTTTCACATGACGCCTTCGATTTAGCTTGGGAACAACCATCGGCGCCGCTTAGCGGAAGTTCTTAGACCATCGCAATGAGGAGATAATAGGGAAATGATGTGGCAGTCCGAATTTCGCATTCAGACATGGAAAATCGGTAATGTCAGAAACCATTAGAGATCAGGAATATCGCGGCAGCGCCGAAAGCAGGCGGTGCAGCGTGTCGATCGTCGAGAAATCGGCGATCCCGTCCACTCGCTCGGTACGAAAATGCCGCTGGAAGGCTTCGACGTCACCGGCCGTTTTATCGGTGAATTCGCCTGTGATCTCAGTGCTGTATCCATAAAGCGACAGCATGGATTGCAGCGCCTCTATCGGCTGTCCACGGTCACCGCGCTGGAAGAAGCGCCCGCCCGTGATAGCGGCCGGTTCCACCCAGTGGCCGACGCCGGCCCGGTACAGCGCGCCCCAGGGGAATTTTTCGCCCGGATCGACCTTGCGCACAGGGGCCACATCAGAGTGGCCGAGCACCCTTTCAGGCGCGATTGACCAGCGATTGCCGCAATCGCGACATAATTCGATCACCGCCGCGATCTGCTCTTTCGGATAGTCCGGAAGCCCGCCCGGATGGCCAGCATTGGCGATCTCGATGCCGATTGACAGCGAGTTGATATCCGTCTCGCCGTGCCAGTAGCTCTTGCCCGCATGCCATGCGCGGCGGCTCTCCGGCACGAGCTGCACGACTTCGCCGTCTGGATGCACGAAATAATGGCTGGAGACCTGGCTTTCGTCCCGACAGAGCCAGTCGAGAGCCCCTTCCGGGCTCGGCATGCCGGTATAATGTAGCAGGATCATATCAGGCTTGCGTCCGTCAGCGCGTTCGCCATGGTTCGGCGAGGGCTGGACGCGCGCCTTGCTGTAGTCGGCCTCTAATGAGGTCATGCGGCGCGGCGTTCCTTTTCAATCGCCGCATAGGCGTCGTTCAGGGCTGCCATGCGTTCATTGGCGATCACATAGAACTCTTCCGGCACGCCGCGCGAGATCAGCCTATCCGGATGATGCTCGCTGACGAGCACATGATAATGGCGGCGGATCGTCGGGAAGTCATCTGCCGGCGAAACCCCGAGAACCTTGTAAGGGTCGCGTCCATCGGAGACGTGGCGTGCAGCGATCTGATCGAAGCGGACCTCGCTCATCTGGAAAATCTCGGCGATATGGTGCAGGAAATTCATTTCCTTCTCGTGGATCAGCTCATCTGCCTTGGCAATATGGAACAGGCCGTCGAGCACATCTTCCAGGATCGGGCAATTGGCAGCACAAGTCGAGCAGAGCGTGGAGAGCTTCGCGGCATAGGCTTCGTAACCGGCAACGTCCTGGCGAGCGAGATTATAGAGACGCGCGACATTCTTCGCCTCGCTCGGAGGAAAGTCGAATATATCGCGGAAGGCCTGCACTTCCTTCTCGCTGACGATGCCGTCCGCTTTTGCCATCTTGGCAGACAGCGCAATGACGGCCACCGAGAAAGCAACCTTGCGGCGCGTCTCCGGATCGCCTTCGAAAACCGTGCGAATAGCCTCGACCACCGCGGAGAGCGCATTGCCCGCGGTATTGCCAATGGCATTCACCAGTTTTTCCCAGAAAGACATCGTCATCTTCTCGCAATGCAGCAAGTTTTGGAAGAAACACCTTGACCAAATAATCGCCCGCATTGCAAGGCGGCTATTGGTCGTAGGTTTGAAAACAGTTTTCACAATTTGGTAATGGTCGCAGGCGCCGCTACCATCCGCTGTGTCCGCCATTTCGTGCATTATTCGCACAACGGCCGGCGATTTCCACAACACTTATGGATAGGTGGACCGGCATTGAACCGATTATATCGCCGCTTCCGGCACTTGCTCTGCAGAAAGGGGCGTTTTTCGTAAATTCTTTACTTTACAGGCCACTTTCCCTGCCGCATCCATGCGTTACCTGAAGCATGTCGCGCAAAAGTACGCAGCGGTTTTGCGATAACGACATGCGTAAAACAAAGCCTTGAGCTGCACGCAGTCGCGCATCGGGCGCCAAAGGAGGGACTATGGCCAAACAGAAAGTCGCAATGCTGACCGCCGGAGGCCTGGCGCCCTGCCTCTCATCCGCCGTCGGCGGCCTCATCGAGCGCTATAGCGATGTTGCACCCGATATCGAACTCATCGCTTACAAGTCCGGCTATCAGGGCGTGCTGCTCGGCGACAGCGTTCAGATCAATGCGCAAATGCGCGAGAAGGCGCCGCTCTTGCACCGTTATGGCGGCTCGCCGATCGGCAACAGCCGCGTGAAGCTTACCAATGCCGCCGATTGCGTGAAGCGCGGCCTCGTCAAGGAAGGCGAAAATCCGCTGCGGGTTGCCGCCGAACGTCTTGCCAATGACGGCGTCACCATTCTCCACACGATCGGCGGCGACGACACGAATACGACGGCCGCGGATCTCGCCGCCTATCTCGCGGCAAACGGCTATGACCTCACCGTCGTCGGCCTGCCGAAGACTGTTGATAACGACGTCGTGCCGATCCGCCAGTCGCTCGGCGCCTGGACGGCTGCCGAGGTCGGCGCGCATTTCTTCGACAATGTCAGCAACGAACAGACCGCCGCCCCGCGCACACTCGTCATCCATGAGGTCATGGGTCGCCACTGCGGCTGGCTGACGGCTGCCACCGCCCACGCCTATCTCCAGCGCACCAAAGGCAATGAATATGTCGATGGCCTGATGATGAACGCGCATATGAAGAGCATCGACGCCGTCTACCTGCCGGAAATGGCTTTTGACCTCGATGCCGAAGCCGCGCGCCTGAAGGAGATCATGGACCGCACCGGCCATGCCACGGTCTTCGTGTCGGAAGGTGCCTGCCTCGACGCCATCGTCGCCGAGCGCGAAGCCGCGGGCGAGACGGTCAAGCGCGACGCCTTCGGCCATGTGAAGATCGACACGATCAATGTCGGCGCCTGGTTCCAGAAGCAGTTCGCAAGCCTGCTCGATGCAGAGCGCTCGCTCGTCCAGAAATCCGGCTATTTTGCCCGCTCTGCACCGGCAAACGGCGAAGATCTGCGCCTGATCCAGAGCATGGTCGATCTCGCCGTCGAGAGTGCCCTCAACAAGGTTTCGGGCGTAACCGGCCATGACGAAGCGCAGAATGGCAAATTGCGCACAATAGAATTTCCCCGCATCAAGGGTGGCAAGCCGTTTGATCTATCAACCGGATGGTTTGGCGAAGTAATGAACCAGATCGGGCAAAAATACAGGGCGGCATGATTGACGGATGGCTAATATGGTGTCTTTGCTTGTTCTCTGGGAATAGGAGGAGATTCCATGTCGCTTGAAGCTTGGCTCGCTTTTGCGGCCGCATCCGCCATCATGCTCGCCATACCGGGACCGACCATTCTTCTGGTTGTCTCCTATGCGCTTGGGCATGGCCGGAAGACGGCGCTTGCGACCGTTTCGGGCGTGGCACTCGGCGATTTCACTGCCATGACCGCCTCGCTTTTCGGCCTTGGCGCCCTGCTCGCCACATCGGCAACGCTGTTCACCGTGCTGAAGTGGATCGGCGGCGCCTATCTGATCTGGCTTGGAATCAAGCTCTGGCGAGCCCCGATCGTCGGCGAACACATCGCCGACAACGATAATCTGCCCGAAGAAAAGTCGCTGCGAATCTTCCTGCATGCCTATGTCGTGACGGCGCTGAACCCGAAGAGCATCGTCTTCTTCGTCGCCTTCGTGCCGCAGTTTTTGAACCCTGCCCTTCCCTTCTTCGATCAGATGCTGATCATGGAGGCGACCTTCCTCGTGCTCGCCACCATCAATGCCTCCTGCTACGCGCTCGCCGCCCACGCCGCCCGCGGCCTGATTCGCAAGGCGAGCGTGCAGCGCGCGGTCAACCGCACCGGGGGCACTCTGCTCATCGCAGCAGGCGCCGTAACAGCCGGGTATCGCCGTATTGCAGCTTAGTAATATTCCGTGGTTGCCGGAAAGCCACGAATAAGTTAATGGCTATCCTCGGGCTTAAGGTATTTGATAACTTTTAAGACGCTGCCGGGGCGGCGCGATTCACGAAAGTGAGAGAATGGTAGCGATCGGATTTTCCGGCCTGAAACGCAGTCTCGTGGCCTCTACCATGCTCTGCGGTGTCATTTCCGGATGCGCGAGCGTCGAATATACCTCTCAGGCAGAACTGACCGCCGTACAGACCGTGATTCCGATGCCGAAGCCGGGTGAAGACGCAACGCTGGCTGCTGTCCCGACCGCTGAAGGCGCGAACGGCCCGACCATCGCCACTCTCAATCCCCAGGCAGCAACCGCTGCACCCGTTCTCACCGCAGCCGCCATGCCGAATGTCGTCTCTCCCGTGCAGCAGCAGGCCGGTGATTTCGCCATGCAGGGCGGTGTCCAGCAGGTTGCCGTCAATGGCTATGCCCCCATTCCGCTGACGCCTGAGATGACGGCGATACAATCCGTCATTCCCACGCCGCGGCCGGGCTCGCCCGCCAGCCCCTCGACGCAGCTCGCCTTCGCAGCCACGACGCCGCAGAACGGGGCGCTCGCAGCGCTCGCCGCCGTCGATACCACGCCGCGCTTCACGATGGATTACGGCTTCGATGAATCCGGTCCGATCGATCCACCGGCAGCCCCGCCGATGTTCAGCGATAACGACAACGACGATGCGCCGACCGTCGAAAAGAGCCTCGTCAGCAAGCTCATCAGCAAATATTCCAAGCTTTACGAAATCCCGGAATCGCTGCTCCACCGCGTCGTTCATCGCGAGAGCCGTTATAATTCCAAGGCCTACAACAAGCGCGGCTACTTCGGCCTCATGCAGATCAAGTACAACACTGCAAAATCGATGGGTTATGACGGCAGTGCCGCCGGCCTCTTCGACGCTGAAACCAATATCAAATATGCCGGCAAATACCTGCAGGGCGCCTGGCAGGTTGCCGACAAGAAGGAAGACGACGCCGTTCGTCTCTATGCCCGCGGCTACTATTACGACGCCAAGCGCAAGGGCATGACCGATATCGCCCAGGGCAACTACTGATACCAAGACATCGTCGCTGACAAACGTCAGCCGGCCTTTGCCGATTGAAGCGTATTGAGAATTTCCTTCAGCATTACCTGCGGCCTGTAGCGCAACCAACTCGGCGTCAGTCCCATGCGGACGAAGACGAGATTGGCCGAAGGAACGATCGCGATCGACTGTCCGTCGTGGCCCTGCAGCCAGAACGTATCCTGCGGCAGCCCGAACTCCGCGCTCGCCCCGCCGCCCGGCCCTGCAAGCCAGGCCTGGCCTTGCGTATAGCTGCCGCCCGAACTCGCCGTTGGCGTGCGCATCATCGCAACAAAGCCTTCCGGCAGAAGCCTCTGACCGTTCCATACCCCATCCTGCAACAGGAACTGGCCGAAGCGCGCCCAGTCATGCGCCGTGGCATAGAGATAGGAACTGCCGACAAATGTGCCGCGCTCGTCCGCTTCGAAGACCGCACTTGTCATGCCGAGCGGACCGAAGAGCGCATCGCGGGGGTAATCGAAGGCGGCCCGCGGATCGCCGGCCCTGTTCATCCAGATGCGCGAGAGAAGCAGGGCGGTTCCGCTGGAATAATGGAAATCGCTGCCCGGCGCGGCCACGAGAGGCGCGCTCGCCGGCAGGGAAACCATATCGGGGTCGAGATAGAGCATCCGCGTCACATCGGCGACAGCGCCATAGTCTTCGTTGAAAGCAAGCCCGCTTTCCATGCCCATCAGATCGGAGAGTTTGATGTCGCCGCGCGGATCGTTCCCCCATTGCGGCAAGAGATGTGTGTCATCATAGGAAATCTTGCCTGACAGCATCAGCCTGCCGATCAGCGCCGCATTGACCGTCTTCGTCATCGACCAGCCCACCAGCGGTGTGCTGGCGCTGAATCCCGGCCCATAGTTCTCGGCAATGATGCGGCCGTCCTGCACGACCACCATCGCCCGCATCGCCGGCCCGGCAAGCTTGGCGTCCGAAAGAAGGGCAGAGACCCTGCTATTGACCGCCGCCGGATCGATGCTCTCGCCGTCCGGCCAGACTGCGTCGTTTTCGCCCACCCGCGATGCCGGCAAGAGCGGCGTGGCCTTGGCACCGGCATCGAAATCGCCATCCGGTACGCTCGTGCACCCAAGCGCGCCGCGATAAAGCGCGTAGTTCGGCGCAAACAGACCCATGAAGCGCGAGGTCACCCGCCCGCTTTCATGATCGACCTCGACGCGCATCAGACGCAGCAGCGGGTTTCCAGGCGCCTGAACATCGTCGTAAAGCACGGCATCTGGATCGCGGCCGGCAATGAAGACGTTGGAGCAGACGATCTTGGCGGCATAGCCGTTGCCCACCTTCAGGAGCTCCGGCGGGCTTACGGAGAGCCACGCGCCTCCACTGATGACAACGAGAATGACGAGCAGGGCCAAGCCCTTGACGATACGCAGGACAACTCGCATGCAATCCTCCATGGAGTGGAGACAAGCAGGAAACTTGGCTCACGAAAAGAGAGAAGCGAAAAGAAGCCCTTCAATCGGCTTCAATTTTCGCTGAAGTCCTCGCCTGCTTACGCGGAAGCTCTGGCCCACAGGGCTCGTCATCAAACTGTAGCAGAGGCGCGTTACACGCCCTGAACGCTAAAAAGGTGACAGACTCATGTCGGAATTTGCACCGGATACCGGCTTCCGCAAGAACCGGAAACTCAAGGCAGCGCTTCTCCGCCACAAGGCTTTTTCAAAGGACGGCTTCTCCGAGCGTCTCTTCGGCCTTCTCTTCTCCGGCCTCGTCTATCCGCAGATCTGGGAAGACCCGGATCTCGATATGCAAGCGATGGAGCTGAAGCCCAATCACCGCATCGTCACGATCGGCTCCGGCGGCTGCAATATGCTCGCCTACCTTTCCAAGGCGCCTGCTTCGATCGACGTGGTCGACCTCAACCCGCACCACATCGCGCTGAACAGGCTGAAGCTTGCCGCTTTCAAGAACCTGCCAAGCCATTCCGATCTCGTGCGCTTCCTGGCGATGCCGAACGAGAAGTCGAACAGCCGGGTTTTCGACAGTGTGCTGTCGTCCAACCTCGACGAGACCACTCGCGCCTACTGGAACACCCGCAAGTTCGGCCGTCGTCGCGTCACCGTCTTCAACCGTAACATCTATGAAACCGGCCTGCTCGGCCGCTTCATCGGTGCCGCCCACCTGCTCGCCCGCCTGCATGGCGTGAAGCTGCAGGAAATGACCAAGACCCGGTCGATCCGCGAACAGCGCCAGTTTTTCGACGATCAGATCGCTCCCCTGTTCGAAAAGCCCGTCGTTCGCTGGATCACCAACCGCAAGAGCTCGCTCTTCGGTCTCGGCATCCCGCCGCAGCAATATGACGAGCTGGCAAGCCTTGCCGCCGACAATTCCATCGCGCCGGTTCTGAAACACCGCCTGGAAAAGCTCGCCTGTCATTTCCCGATGCGCGACAACTACTTCGCCTGGCAGGCTTTCGCACGCCGTTATGCCGATGGCGAGGAAGGCCCGCTGCCGACCTATCTGAAGCCGGAGCACTACGACGTGATCCGCGCCAATGTCGACCGCGTCAACGTCCACCATGCGAGCTTCACCGAGCTTCTGGCTGGCGAGCCCGCCGCCTCGCGCGATCGCTACATTCTACTCGACGCACAGGACTGGATGACCGACCAGCAACTCAACGATGTCTGGCGCGAAATCACCCGCACGGCGCGCGAAGACGCCCGCGTGATCTTCCGCACGGCAGCCGAAAAGAGCATCATCGAGGGCCGCCTTGCCCCTGAAATTCGCGACCAGTGGCACTATTTCGAAGAACAGTCGCGTGAAATGACCACCCAGGACCGCTCGGCGATTTACGGCGGCTTCCACATCTACGGGAAGAAGGCGTGAGCGAAGCCAGCGAGATGACCGTCAAGAGCGAAGAACATGCCGACCTGATGGACGGCATGTACCGCTACCAGCGCCATTTCTACGACCTGACCCGCAAATATTATCTTCTCGGCCGCGACCACACGATCCGCAATCTCGACGTCCCCCATGGCGGCACGCTGCTCGAAGTCGGCTGCGGCACGGGCCGTAACATGGCGCTCGCGCACAAGCACTTCCCGACCGCCAAGCTCTACGGCCTCGACATTTCCCAGGAAATGCTGATTTCCGCCCACAAGACCTTTGCCACCAAGGCGACTGTCCCGGATTTCCGGGTGGCGGACGCCACCGCCTATACGCCGCGCGAATTTGGCGTCACCGGATTCGACCGCATCCTCATTTCGTACGCACTGTCGATGATCCCGGATTGGGAACGCGCGGTGGATGCATCGATTGCCGCACTCAATCCCGACGGCCAGCTCCACATCGTCGATTTCGGCCAGCAGGAAGGCCTGCCCGCCTGGTTCCGTAAACTTCTGCAGGCCTGGCTCGCCAAATTCCACGTCACGCCCCGCGCCAATCTGCGCGAGGTTCTGGAAGCGCAAGCCATTGAAAACAATGCGCGATTGTCGTTTGATCCGATCGGCGGCGGTTACGCCTGGCGGGCGGCGATCATCAGCAAGCGCTCATAATTCGCTTGAAAATAACGCTTTTTTTACGTTGATATCAGAAAAGAGGGGCATTCCCTCTGCAGGGCACGTGTTTTCGAAGGTCAGGCTGTGGGGCAGATCCATCATCACGACGGAATATTTATGCGTCGGCTTCTGTTTTGCGTCCTGCCGCTTGCCCTGATGCTCGCCGGTTGCAGTTCCACGGGTTACGATTATCTCGAAACGGCTTCCATAAAACCGAAGACCCGCTTCAAGGATACCGATCCCCAGGATTTCGGCCCCAAGCATCCGCAGCAAAACGCGGTCCATGGCATCGATATCTCCAAATGGCAGGGTGATATTGACTGGCAAACGGTGCGCAAATCCGGCGTCGCCTTCGCCTTCATCAAGGCGACCGAAGGCAAGGATAGGGTCGATTCGCGCTTTGACGAATATTGGCGCGAGGCAGCCGCGTCAGGCATTCCGCATGCGCCCTATCACTTCTATTATTTCTGCTCCTCCGCCGACGACCAGGCCGACTGGTTCATCCGCAACGTTCCCAGGGAATCCATGCGTCTGCCGCCGGTGCTGGATGTCGAGTGGAATGCCGAATCGAAAACCTGTCGCTTCCGCCCCGACCCGGCCACGGTGCGTTCTGAAATGCAGCGCTTCATGGATCGCCTGGAGGCCTATTACGGCAAGCGGCCGATCATCTACACCTCTGTCGATTTCCACCGCGAAAACCTCGAGGGCTATTTCCAGGATTATCACTTCTGGGTCCGCTCGACTGCCAAACACCCCGAAGTGACATATGCCGACCGCCGCTGGGCCTTCTGGCAATATACGTCGACAGGCGTCATTCCGGGCATCAAGGGGCCGACCGACATCAATGTCTTCGCCGGCTCCGCGAAAAACTGGAACAACTGGGTGGCTGACGTTTCCAAGGATAGAAATTCTTAGTAACGTGCTCCAATCTTTCTTGCTTCCGTCACATTCATCTGTGAAATCGGCGGCATTCTATGTCATTTTACGAGGATCGTTTCATGCACCGCTCGCTCAAAAGCTGCTCTGCACTTGCTCTTCTGTTTGCCTGCGTCCTAGCAACAGGCGCTGCTGCGCAGCAGGCTCCGGATGCGGCAGCTTCGGCCCCGGCAGCACCCTGCGGCGGCGATCTCTTCACCTTCCTTGAGGGCGTCAAGAAAGAGGCGATCGCAGCAGGCGCCAGCGCCGAAGCAGCAGACCAGGCCTTGGCCGGCGCTGAGATCGATCCCAAGGTCCTGAGCCGCGACCGCGCCCAGGGCGTCTTCCGCCAGACCTTTTTGGAATTCTCGCAGCGCACCGTCAGCCAGGCCCGCCTTGATATCGGCCGCCAAAAGATGAAGCAATATGCCGATGTCTTCGCCCGCGCCGAGCAGGAATTCGGCGTTCCCGCCGGCGTCATCACCGCCTTCTGGGCGATGGAAACGGATTTCGGCGCCGTACAGGGCGATTTCAACACGCGCAACGCGCTGGTGACGCTGTCGCACGACTGCCGCCGCCCGGAACTCTTCCGCCCGCAGCTGATCGCCCTCATCGAAATGGTGCAGCATGGCGACCTCGACCCGCAGACCAATACCGGCGCCTGGGCCGGCGAAATCGGCCAGGTGCAGATGCTGCCGCGCGATATCATCGCCTATGGCATGGACGGCGACGGCGACGGCCATGTGCGCCTCAAGCAGAGCAGCCCGGATGCGATCCTGACGGCCGCCAAGTTCATCCAGCATCTCGGCTTCGAGCGCGGCCAGCCCTGGCTGCAGGAAGTCACCGTGCCAGATAACCTGCCCTGGGAAAAGTCGGGTCTCGGCGGCACGATGACGGCAGGCGAATGGTTCAACCTCGGCGTCAAGCCGCGCGACGGCAACATGGCCTTCGCCAATCTCGAAGGCGATCTCGTCCTGCCGCAGGGCCGCCTGGGACCGGCCTTCATCGCCTATCCCAACTTCAAGATCTATCTGGAATGGAACAAGTCGTTCATCTACACGACCTCGGCGGCCTATTTCGCGACCCGCCTCTCCGGTGCCCCGACCTACCAGAAGGGCACGCCTGAACAGGGCCTTTCCAACGACCAGATGAAACAGCTGCAGACGAAGCTCGATTCGCTCGGCCACGATGTCGGCGAGATCGACGGCATCCTCGGCTCCGGCACCCGCGTCGCGATTCAGAAAGAACAGCTCCGCCTCGGCATACCGGCTGACGGCTGGGCAACGCCTGCGCTGCTGAACGCTCTCTGATCCCTCACAATTGCCCTTTCACCACCCGGCCGCATGAATCGGGTGGCGCCTCCCCGCCGATCGGTTAAGCCTGCCAGCAAATGGAGGATCGGCATGGAACAGAGAATAAGCGCATTGACCTGGGGGCTTCTCGCCCTGCTCGGTCTGATCTGGGGTGGCTCCTTCTTCTTCGCGCGTATCGCCGTTGCCGAGGTGCCGCCGCTTACCCTCGTCTTCCTGCGCCTCTCCATTGCGGCCCTTGCGCTGCATATCTACATCGGCGGGCGCTTCGGCATCTATCCGCTGCTGAAGAGCCGCTGGCGCGAATTCCTCATTCTCGGCATCCTCAACAATGCCCTGCCCCATGCGCTGATCTTCTTCGGCCAGACGCGCATCGGCGCCGGCCTTGCATCCATCCTCAACGCCACAACGCCGATCTGGACGGTGCTGATCGCCAATTCCCTGACATCGGACGAAAAACTCTCCTCGGCCAAGATCATCGGCTGTCTCACCGGCCTTCTCGGCACAGTCGTTCTCATCGGGCCGAGTCTCAATAGTAGTCGCGACCTGCCCCTCTGGGCGCTCCTCCTACCCGTCATCGCCGCAGGCTGCTACGGATTTGCGGCCACCTACGGCAAGCGCTTCAAGGGCGTGGCGCCGCCCGTTATCGCTGCCGGCCAAATGACGGCGTCCTCGCTCGTGGCCCTGCCGCTGTCGCTCGCCATGGATCACCCCTGGGCACTTGCCATGCCGTCAATCAACGCCATCGCGGCCGTTCTGGCGATTGCGTTGCTGTCCACCGCCGTCGGCTATATCATCTACTTCCGCATCATGGCCGCGGCGGGCGCGACCAACACCTCTCTGGTGACGCTGCTCGTGCCGCCGAGCGCGATCCTGCTTGGCTTCCTGTTCCTGGATGAGCGTCTGGAGATGACCGAGATGGCCGGCATGGCGCTGATCGGCGCGGGACTTGTCATACTGGATGGCCGGATCTACCGCCGCTCTGACGCCATAGCCTGAAATGATTATGCTGCAGTGCGCCATTCTTCCGCCAAAAGCATGAATCGTGACTACCGGATTGTAACGGATCGTTAAATTTTGAGAGCGGATTTTTCTGATTATATTTCAGTGGCTTATAGGATTGCTGTTAGACTTATCCACTATCCTCTTCGGCAGCGCAGCACAAGAAGCGCTTCCCAACCAACACATTTCCGACATATTATGAGCCGGTTAGCGCGAGGAGGCAGACATGGGACTTACGCAATCCTTGAATGTCCTGTTGGTCAGTGCAGCGTTCGCATTCGTCGTGTCCATGCTCTTCATTTGAGCCGATGCGAGGCGTCAAAAACTGAGATACCTACACTCCTGAATAACAAATAACCCCGAAAACTGAAAAGCGCATGCCCCGCCCGGCCATGCGCTTTTACTTTGCCCGCAGCAACAGTGTGTATCGGTTTAAGCTGCCGCGCCGGCGCTTCTGGCCGTCTGGCGCGAGAGGCCGAGATTGTCGAGGACGGCAGAAACCAGCGGCGCACGGTTCATCGTATAAAGATGGAACTCGTGCAGGCCTCGGCGAATAAGATCCTCGATCTGCTCGGCTGCAACCTCGGCTGCGACCTTGGCGCGCTCTTCCGGCTTGTCGTCATATCCGGCGAAACGCGCGTCGAGGAAGGTCGGGATGACCGTGCCGCAGGCGCCGGCAAAGCGCTTCAGCTGCGTCAGGTTCTGGATCGGCATGATACCAGGCACGACAGGGATTTTGACGCCGGCAGCACGCACCTTCTCGAGATAACGCTCGAAATTGTCGTTATCGAAGAAGAACTGCGTCAGCGCGCGGTTGGCGCCGTTCTCGGCCTTCTGCTTCAGCATGTCGATATCAGCCGCCTGATCGCGGCTTTCCGGATGCTTTTCCGGATAGGCCGAGACGGAGATCTCGAAATCACCGATCTGCTTGAGGCCGGCCACCAGTTCCGCCGCATTGGCATAACCGCCCGGATGGGGCTGGTAGGCCGCACCGACGCCACCCGGCGCATCGCCGCGCAACGCCACGAAATGCGTAACACCCGCCTTGCGGAAACTGTCGACCACCTGATGCGTCTCTTCCTTCGTGGCGCTGACACAGGTGAGATGCGAGGCGGTCGCAAGCGGCGTGTCGGTGAGGAAGCGCGTGACCGTGGAGAGCGTCGGCGCCTTGGTGGTGCCACCGGCACCGTAGGTCACGGAGACGAATTCCGGGTTCCAATCCTGCAGGTCGCGGACGGTGTTCCAGAGCTGGCCCTCCATCTCCTCGGACTTCGGCGGGAAGAACTCGAAGGAGATCGCAATATCGCGGCGGCGGGCGTCGTTTTTCTGGGTCATTTATTCTCTCCCGGCAAATGTAAGTACCGCGCCTTCGCTCTCCAGCGAGGCCATAAGGCGCCTCGGGTCGCGCGCGAGCCAGATCGTGACCGTAAGGCCCTTCTCCCCCTGCTGACCCGGATGAAGATCGACGACCTGCTCGACATCCAGCCCCGCCTTGCGCACCCAGTCCGACATGGCCTGATGCGAGAAGCCGAGACGGACGTGGGCATGTTCGTCGCGAAGATATTCGAGGTTATGCGGCGCGAGATCGATGATGACGAGGCGCCCGCCCGGCCGCAGCATGCGCGCGGCTTCCGCGATTGCGATATCGGGCTGATCAAAGAAGTGCAGCACCTGATGGATCGTTACCAGATCGAAATCCTGCCCCTCGAACGGCAGGTTCAGGATATCGGCGTGGCGCACCGAAGCCGTCGTGATCCGCGACTTGTCGAGATTGGCGCGCGCCACGCTCAGCATGTCGCGGCTGGCGTCGACGCCGATTGCACGGCGATAGCGACCGGCCAGAAGCTCCAGCATGCGACCAGTGCCGGTGCCGAGGTCGAGCAGGGAATCGATCGGGTTGGCGCCGAGCAGCTTGATGACGGCTGCATCCACCTCTTCGTCAGCGGCGTGCAGACGACGAAGTTCGTCCCATTCGGCGGCGTTGCGGCTGAAATAGGCCTGTGCCCGCTCGGCGCGCTGCCGCTTGACGGTGGCAAGGCGCTCGCCGTCACGCTGGACGACGGGGTCGTTTTCGGAGACATGCTTCAGCAGCGCTCGCACCAGCGCGGCTGCCTTGCCTTCGTGCGCCAGGCGGAAGTAGGCCCAGGCGCCTTCCTGATAGCGGTCGATCAGTTCCGCCTCGCCAAGCAGCTTCAGGTGCCGGGAGATGCGGGGTTGGGATTGACCGAGAATTTCCGTAAGATCTGTGACGGTGAGATCCCCCGCCGCCAGTAGCGCGAGGAGCCGCAGGCGCGTCGGTTCGCCGGCCGCCTTCAAGACGTCCACCAGCGCATCCAGTCCAAGCCTTAAGGGTTCGCTCATATCCTACCCAATCAAGATATAAAGATATCTTTATGTGACTTGGATAGCGGAGGCAAGCGGCATTTCACCGATTTGCGAAATTGCCTGTATCGATAACGACAGCAGACATTAAAAAAGCCCCGGACCAGCCGGGGCTTCGAAATGCACGAAAAACCGATTAGCGGGTCAGACGCTTGTGAGCCTGGCTGCCGGGATTGAGGGCGTCGGGGCCAAGGCGGCGGATCTTGTCCTGTTCATAATCCTCGAAGTTGCCTTCGAACCACTCGACATGGCCGTCGCCTTCAAACGCGAGAATATGCGTGGCCAGACGGTCGAGGAACATGCGATCGTGGCTGATGATAATGGCGCAGCCGGCAAATGCTTCCAGCGCGCTTTCCAGAGCACCAAGCGTTTCCGTATCGAGGTCGTTGGTCGGTTCGTCGAGCAGCAGAACGTTGCCGCCGGCCTTCAGCATCTTGGCAAGGTGAACGCGGTTGCGCTGACCACCCGAGAGATTGCCGACCTTCTGCTGCTGATCGCCGCCCTTGAAGTTGAAGGCGCCGCAATAGGCGCGCGAGTTCATGTCGAACTTGCCAAGCTTGATGACTTCGGCGCCGCCGGAGATTTCTTCCCAGACGGTCTTGTTGCCATCAAGCGCATCGCGGCTCTGGTCGACATAACCGAGATGCACGGTCTCGCCGATGCGGATCGAACCACTGTCGGGCTTTTCCTGGCCGGTGATCATCTTGAACAGCGTCGTCTTGCCGGCGCCGTTCGGGCCGATAATGCCGACGATGCCGCCCGGCGGCAGCTTGATCGACAGATCGTTGATCAGCGTGCGGCCCTCGAAGCCCTTGGTGATACCGTCCATCTCGATGACCACCTGACCGAGGCGCTCGCTGACCGGGATAATGATCTGCGCGTCGCCGGGACGCTGCTTCTCGGCGGCCTCGACCAGTTGCTCGTAAGACTTGATACGCGCCTTGGACTTGGCCTGACGGGCCTTCGGGCTGGAGGCGATCCATTCCTGTTCGCGGCTGATGGCCTTCTGGCGACCTGCCTCTTCGCGGTTTTCCTGCAGCATGCGCTTTGCCTTCGCCTGCAGGTAGGCCGAGTAGTTGCCTTCGTAAGGAATGCCGCGGCCGCGGTCGAGTTCGAGGATCCAGCCGGTGACGTTATCCAGGAAGTAGCGATCGTGGGTGATCATCATTACGGCGCCCGGATAGTCGCGCAGATGCTTTTCGAGCCAGGCGATGGTTTCGGCGTCAAGATGGTTGGTCGGTTCGTCGAGCAGCAGCAGGTCCGGCTGCGACAGAAGCAGGCGGCAGAGCGCGATACGGCGGCGCTCACCGCCCGACAGCGTCGTGACATCGGCGTCGCGCGGCGGGCAGCGCAGGGCTTCCATCGCCATCTCGACCTGGCTTTCCAGATCCCAGAGGTTCTGGCTGTCGATGATATCCTGGAGCTTCGCACCCTCTTCCGCCGTCTCGTCGGAATAGTTCATCATCAGTTCGTTGTAGCGATCGACGATCGCCGTCTTGGAGGCGACACCTTCCATGACGTTCTCGAACACCGTCTTGCTGGGGTCGAGTTTCGGTTCCTGCTCCAGATAGCCGACGGTCGCGCCTTCGGCGAGCCAGGCTTCCCCGGTATATTCCTTGTCCTGGCCGGCAATGATGCGCAGCACGGTGGACTTACCGGCACCGTTCGGACCCAGGATACCGATCTTGGCATCGGGATAAAAGGAAAGATGGATATTCTCGAGGATCTTCTTATTGCCATAGGCCTTGTTGAGGCCGGACATATGATAGATGAACTGGCGTGCCATGCTGGGATGCTCCGGGCGGAAACTTGAAATCGTGGCCGCTATGTAGGCGAAACCACGCCCGCGGGCAACGCCGAAACCCTGTTTCGTCAGGATTTCGGCATGTTTCCATCAGAAGCCGGCGGCATCCACAAGGCCTTCATCGCAGCCGAAGGACGTCTGCCCTGCCCCTTGGATGAGGCCGCCGAGGCCCTTCTCCTTCGCTTGCGCCGAAACTGCATCCTGCGAAAGCCCGATCGTCAGCTCGCTGATCACTCTGATATTGCCGACGCGGCGGCAGCTCATTTTCACGCGGTCGCTGGCACCGGCCCCAAAGCTCTTGTCGAAAGCCGCCTTGATCGCATCGGATTTCAGCGTCTTGCCGACGTTGGCGGCGAAGAGATCGCGCACGGCCGAAGCATTGAGATCGCCCATCAGGTGAATGGCGGTGGCGAAATATTCGTCGGCGCTCATCTTCGTGCAAGTGCCGTGCTTGATCCACTCATGCCGCTCGAGCCCCGATTGCGTGCCGGGCATCGCCTTGTCGAGCGCGCTCTTCGTCTCGGCCGAAAGGCTCACTGTCGGCAGGTTCGTCCACTGGCCGTCCTTGTCGGCGGCTCTCTGGTCGGCGGGTACGCCGCAATAGTCCTGCCGCATCGGCCATAGACCGTGGAGAGAAAAGTTGGTGGCGTCATAACGCTCGCCGCCCTGGCTGGCGCATTCGGCCTTCTTCTGGTTGGTCTGGCAGAATGCCGGTTGCCAGCTTGCCGCAAGGATGAAACGCGTGCGCCCGCTTTCTTGCGCGGATACGGGTCCGACTGACGACAGCGAAAGGAAGAGAATGGAAACCGAAAGGAGAAACTTACCCATTGATAGCCCCGACAAAGAACAATACAGGAACAAACAAGCATGAAGCCGAAAATTGCGCAACCCTGAATCGCAGCAAAATCGCGCTTTCTCAT
This sequence comes from Rhizobium sp. WYJ-E13, assembly GCF_018987265.1. Taxonomy (NCBI): domain Bacteria; kingdom Pseudomonadati; phylum Pseudomonadota; class Alphaproteobacteria; order Hyphomicrobiales; family Rhizobiaceae; genus Rhizobium; species Rhizobium sp. WYJ-E13. Next base: position 2,539,308 of record NZ_CP076853.1, read on the forward strand.
GTATGAGGAGAACCGCAATATTGCATTTGTCCTGCGATCTGGTCTTTTGGGCGCGGGAGGAATGCATGTTTTCCGAGACATTGCGGCTTCAGAATGCCGGGGCTTCGCTTGCGTGCCATCACCAGCCTGCAGAGGGCCAGGCGCACGCTATCCTGATGATTTCACACGGGCTCGCCGAACATTCTCGCCGTTACCGGCGCTTTGCCGAGGCCATGGCGGCAAGAGGTTATCATGTCTATGCGCATGACCATCGCGGCCACGGCGAGACAAGCGCGCCCGATGCACCGCTCGGTCGCTTCGCGAGACAGGGCGGCATAGAGCGCGTCATCAACGATATCGCCGCCGTGCATGACTTTGCCACGACCCGCCACCCCGGCCTGCCCGTCATCCTCCTCGGCCATTCGATGGGCGGCCTGATCGCCCTTAATGCCGCCGCCGATCTCCCCGGCCGTTTCGCAGCCCTTGCCGTCTGGAATTCAAATTTCTCGGTTGGACTTTCCGGCCGCGTTGCGCAGGCGATCCTGCTTGCCGAACGCATGCTCAAAGGCTCGGATGTGCCAAGCGACATGCTGCCGAGGCTGACATTTTCCGCCTGGGACAAATCCATTCCCAACCACCGGACGGAATTCGACTGGCTGTCGCACAATCCGGCCGAGGTCGATGCCTATATCGCCGATCCGCTATGCGGCTTCGGCCCCTCGGTATCGCTCTGGCTCGATATCTTCGCCCTCACCTTCCGCGGCATCGAGAAGGAGCGGCTCGAGAGGCTGCCGAAAGACCTGCCGATCCATCTGGTCGGCGGCGGTCAGGACCCGGCAACCATCAATGGAAAAGCCGTCCTCTGGCTGTCAAAGCGTTTGAGAAGTCAGGGCTTTTCCCGTATCAGCACGGAGATATATCAGGACATGCGGCATGAAACGCTGAACGAGATCGGCGCGCAAACGGCAATTGCGGATTTCGCCGGCTGGTGCGACGCGGCGATCCGCGCGGTCCCGAGCGAAAGGATCTGAGATGACAAGCACGAGTTCCATACGCCATCCCGCCGCCTCCGAGGTGACGTTTGGCCTGCTTTTTATGTTTTTGTCGGTGATGATCTCGCCGCTGATCGACATCTTCTCGAAGCTCGCGACCGCGACGATCTCGTCCACCGAAGTCGCTGGCTTCCGCTTCGTCATCCAGTCGCTCACCATGCTGCCTTTCGTCTTCCTGCGCGGCGCGAAGATCCAGTTTTCGCTGAAGCAGAGCTGGTATCATGCCATCCGTGGCGCAATGGTCACTATCTCGATGATCTGCTTCGTCACCACGCTGAAGGTCATGGCGGTTGCCGATGCCATCGCCATCTTCTTCGTCGAGCCGATCATTCTTACGATCCTCGGCAGCATCTTCCTGAAAGAGACGATCGGCTGGCGGCGCTACAGCGCCTGCGCCGTCGGCTTCCTGGGGGCCCTGCTGATCATTCAGCCGAGCTTCGAACAGGTCGGCTATATCGCTCTGCTGCCCGTCGTCAGCGCCTTCTGCATCGCCGTCTTCGCGCTGATGACACGGGTACTATCGCACCGCGAAGATCCCTGGGCCATGCAGTTCCAGACCGGCCTCTGGGGCATTTTCTTCTGCGCCGTTGTCCTCTTCATCGGCTATGGCAGCGGCTCTGACATCATCGATACGGCCATACCCGATCTTCCCGCTTTCGGCTACCTGCTGGGTACGGGCATTGCCGCGGCGATAACCGGCATTCTCGCGGCTTACGCCTATCGGGCCGCACCGGCCTCCACGCTGGCGCCGCTGCAATATCTGGAAATCGTCTCGGCCACCGTCTTTGCCTGGCTGGTCTTCGCCGATTTCCCCGACGCGTTGAAATGGCTCGGCATCCTCATCGTCATCGCGTCCGGCCTCTACATCATCTGGCGCGAGCAGCGCTTTGCTTCCAAACCCGTATCCGATACATCTGAGGTGACGCGGGCGCCCTGAAATCCGCCGCTCATGAGAGGAGTTTGGGAGGAATTTGGGAGGAACATGACGCAAGACGTGAAGAAGAAACCGCCGCTTGCGGGCATCAGGGTCATCGAGCTTGCGCGCGTGCTGGCCGGACCCTGGGCGGGGCAGATGCTGGCCGATCTCGGCGCCGATGTCATCAAGGTGGAAAACCCCGATGGCGGCGACGACACGAGGCATTGGGGGCCGCCCTTCGTTGAAGGCGCGGACGGAGAAAACCTCTCGGCTGCCTATTACCATTCCGCCAATCGCGGCAAGCGCTCCATCACCGCAGACCTGAAGAGCGATGAAGGCCAGTCGCTGGTGCGCCGTCTCGTTGCGACAGCCGATGTGCTGATCGAGAATTTCAAGCTTGGAGGTCTCGTCAAATACGGGCTCGATTACGAGAGCCTGAAGGCGATCAATCCGCGCCTCGTCTATTGCTCCATCACCGGCTTCGGCCAGACCGGCCCTTATGCAAACCTCGCTGGTTACGATTACATCGTCCAGGGCATGTCCGGCTTCATGTCGATCACAGGCGAACCTGAGGGACAGCCGATGAAGGCGGGTGTGGCGATCGCCGATGTCTTCACCGGCATCTACGCGGTCTCGGCCATCGAGGCCGCCCTCATCCATGCGCTGAAATCAGGCGAAGGCCAGTTCATCGACATGGCGCTGCTCGATGTGCAATCGGCCGTGCTCGCCAACCAGAATATGAACTACCTGGTCTCCGGCAGAGCCCCGGTTCGCCTTGGCAATGCCCATCCGAACATCTCACCTTATGAAGTCGTGCCGACGGCTGACGGTTATCTCATCCTTGCCATTGGCAACGATGGCCAGTTTCGCCGCCTTTGCACGATCCTCGCCCTTTCCATCGCCGATGACGAGCGTTTTGCGACCAACAAGGCGCGCGTCGCCAACCGCGGCGAGGTGCGCCGGCTTGTCTCGACCGAAACGCTGAAATGGCGGAAGGCCGATCTCCTGAAAGCCTGCGAGGACAATGCCGTGCCGGCGGGCGCCATCAATACGATCGAGGAAATGTTTGCCGATCCGCAGATCAAGGCGCGTGGCCTGCGCGTCGACCTGCCGGATGCCGCGGGCACGATGATACCGGGCGTGCGCACGCCGGTGGTCCTGTCGGAAACGCCGCTGCGCTACGAACGGCCGAGCCCGCGCCTGGGCGAACACAATGCCGAAGTTCTGGCCGAACTTGAGGAATGGGAGAGGAAAACGTCACCATGAGAAGGAAGGGGCCATGAAAAGGACAGGCGGACAGTTGATCGTCGAAGCGCTGAAGGCGAACGGGGTGAAGCGCCTCTCCTGCGTGCCGGGAGAGAGCTTCCTTGCGGTGCTCGACGCCCTGTATGACAGCGATATCGATGTCATCGTCTGCCGTCAGGAAGGTGGCGCGGCGATGATGGCGGATTGCTGGGGCCGGCTGACCGGCGAGCCCGGTATCTGCATGGTCACCCGCGGCCCCGGCGCCACCAATGCCTCCGCCGGCCTGCATATCGCCAGGCAGGATTCGATCCCGATGATCCTCTTCATCGGCCAGGTGCAGCGGGAGGCGCGCGAGCGCGAAGCTTTCCAGGAGGTCGAATTCCGCCGCGCGTTCACCGAATTCGCCAAATGGGTCGGCGAGATCGATGATGCCGCCCGCATCCCGGAATTCGTCACCCGCGCCTTCGCGATCGCCACATCGGGCCGTCCGGGTCCGGTCGTGCTGACGCTTCCTGAAGATATGTTGCGCGACGAGGTCGAGGCCCCGAAAGCAAGGCGCTACGCGCGCGTCGAAGCCCATCCCGGCCGCAGCCAGATCGACGATCTCTATCTGCGCCTGCTGAAGGCCGAGCGGCCGATAGTCATCCTTGGCGGCACCCGCTGGGATGCTGATGCGGTCGCCGATTTCCAGACCTTTGCCGAGCGCTTCCGCCTGCCGGTCGGCTGTTCCTTCCGCCGGCAGATGTTGTTCGACCACCTGCATCCCTGCTACGCCGGCGACGTCGGTATCGGCATCAATCCGGCGCTCGCCAAAGAGATCAAGGAGAGCGACCTTCTGATCCTGCTCGGCAGCCGTATGTCAGAAATGCCTTCCTCGGGCTATACGCTGCTCGACATCCCCTACCCTGCCCAATCGCTCGTCCACATCCATCCAGACTCGTCCGAGCTCGGCCGCGTCTATCGCCCTGATCTCGCGATCTGCGCCAGTCCCATCGACTTCATCGAAGCGCTCGCCGATCTGGAAGCCCCTGCCGAACCGCGCTGGGCCGAACGCACTGAGCGTATGCATCAGGCCTATCTCTCATGGTCGAAGCCGCCGGCCACGGGTCCGGGCGCCGTCCATATGGGGCCGATCTTGGAATGGCTGGAGGCAAACACGAAGCCGGATACGGTCTTCACCAATGGCGCCGGAAACTACGCCACCTGGGTGCATCGCTTCCACCGCTTCCGCCGCTTCAACACGCAGGCGGCACCGACCTCAGGCTCCATGGGTTACGGCCTTCCGGCCGCCGTTGCCGCCAAGCGGCTCTTTCCCGATCAGGAAGTTATCTGCTTTGCCGGCGACGGCTGCTTCCTGATGCACGGACAGGAATTTGCGACCGCTGTGCGCTACGGCCTGCCGATCATCGCGGTCGTCGTCAACAACGGCATCTACGGCACGATCCGCATGCATCAGGAACGCGAATATCCAGGCCGCGTCAGCGCCACGGATCTCACCAATCCGGATTTCGCAGCCCTTGCTCGCGCCTATGGCGGCCACGGCGAGACGGTGGAAAAGACCGAGGATTTCGCGCCGGCTTTCGAGCGCGCGCGCGACAGCGGCAAGCCGGCAATCATTGAAATCAAGCTCGATCCTGAAGCGATTACGCCGACAAGGACGCTCTCGGAAATCGCCCAACAAAAAGCCGGTGAGTCCGCGAACTAATCCAGTTCAAACCTCACCGGCTTTGATTGGTCTCCGCAGGACGCTCTTAGTCGAGAGCGGCCGTAACGATGAACTCAACCTTGTACTTCGGCGCAGCGAGCTTGGCTTCGCTGGTGGCACGGGCCGGCGGGTTTGCCGGGTCGATCCAGCCTTCCCAAACGGCGTTCATCTCAGCGAAATAGGCGATGTCGGAGAGATAGATGATCGTCTGCAGGATCTTCGATTTGTTGCTGCCGGCGGCAGCCAGCAGACGGTCGACTTCGCCAAGCGCGGACTTGCACTGATCGGTGACGCTCTCGCCTTCGCCGACCTGGCCTGCGAGATAAACGGTGTTGCCGTGGATGACGGCGCCGCTCATGCGGGCGCCGATATCGATACGCTTGATGCTCATCGTGTTCTCCTGTTCATTAAATGAAAGACGCCGCGTTCAGGCGGCGTCGGATTGTGTCCGGATGGGACCGGATCAGGTGCGGATATGATGCGTCTTCTGATAGATCGCCGTGGAGCGTGCGCCGGAGCGGCAGTAGCCGAGCATCGGGCGTTCGAATTCGTCGAGCGCATCGACCATGCCCTGCACGGCTTCCTCGGTCACCCCCATCGGGCCGACAGGCACATGGGTAATCTCGAGGCCGATCTCCTTGGCACGGGCTTCGATGACCGCAAAGGGCGGCTGGTCCGGGCTTTCGTCGTCCGGACGATGGCAGACGATGGACTTGAAGCCGAGGGCCTTGATCTGGTCGAGATCCTCAACCGTGATCTGGCCGGAAACGGAGTATTCATCGTCGATCTGGCGGATATCCATCGTCTCAATCTCCTCGAAAATGGTGGGCTGAAGGTCTACGACGCGTCCTGTCAAGCGTCAACACGTCTTCAGCCAATCATCCTTCATTAGACGAAGGCGAAACGCAGGCCATAGCTGCGGCTTTCACCAGGCTTCAGCCAGTTGAACTCGCCGGCCGCTTCCAGTTCATCGCGCAGCACCCAGCGGTGCGAAACTGGCTCGATACCGATGATATGCGCCGGCGCCTTCTGGTTCCGCCAGATCTGCAGATGCGGCAGCGTATCGGCGCGAAACCGCACTCTGAGCGTCCTGCCGCCAATCGCCGCAATCGGCCCGAGCCGGACTTCGGCAAAGCTCTCCTCGGTGGCCGGAGCCTCCACGCAGAAGATACCACCCGGCTCCTCGCCGAAAGTCCAGGGAAAACCGCCGCCCTCCAGCATCCGGCCTTCGAGCCGCGTTCCCCCGTCCAGCCATTTGCCGCCGATGTTCATATGATACATCAGGAAGGTCGGCACGGTCTCATTGCTCCTATTGACGATGCGGTCCTCCAGCGAAACCTCGCCGGTGGCCCCGTCGATCCGCCACAGCCGCTCGATGCGCCGCGGCAGCCCCTCCACCGTGGTGATATCGATATCGGCGCGGCATTCGGCATTGCCATTCTCGAACGTCGTCCGGAGCACCTTGGCCTGATGGCCGGAGGCCGAACCGTGCAGCGGATAGATCTTGCCGTCCGTGCCGGGAACTGGCTGGCGGTGACGGATATGATCGGGACCGCAGGTAAAAAGGAAGCCTTCCAGCGAATGATCGATTCGCGGATCGCCGTCATCAGGGATGGCCCGCTTGGGCGCGATGTCGACGCCCTCGACGATGCAGCCGCCGATATCCAGCACCGATGTTTCGTCCAGCATCAGGCGCGGCCCGCTTGCGGCGGCAAATTCGATCATCGGCAGTCCTCCCGGGGAATCTTGGTTGCGGTAGGGTTAGGTCGTGCGGCCACCCTCGTCAATCGGGACCGATGAGATGGCCAGGGAGTACCGTAACCGACGACTTCACAGGAACGTCATCTTCGCGCAAGCGTTTATGAGTAAACGCAAAACACCGTTGTTTTTATGTTTTGTTCAGCACGGCTTAAGAAATTCCACACTAGCGTCAAAATTCGCAGGTGTGTGTCTGCCGAGCCACTGATCGAGGTGTGAGACGTGAATCGCTTTATGAAATCGGCCCTTTCCCTTTCGGCCATGCTTTTGGCGCTCGCCGCCTTCACACCGCAGCAGGCCGGTGCGCAGCAATATGGGCGCAACAGAAGCGACATCGTGCTGGTGACGCCGAGCGGCGAAATCCTCGATTACGTCCCGCCCGGCCGCGGCTTCGTCTATGCCCACGATTATCGTGGCAATCGCGTGCTGATCGACCGCTACGGCAATATCGTCGCTACGGAAATGCGCGCCCGTGGCTACTACTCGCCAAGCACCAATCGAGAAGTCTATAACGACGTCTACAACAACGATCCCTATTATCCCGACGGTAACCGCCATGGCGATACGCGCTATTCCGAGCGCGGCCCGGTAACCGGTTCCATTCCGCAGGACGCTGCCATCGAGCGCGGCCCGCTCGAGGATCAGCTCTACCCCGGCGACCAGCAGGGTCAGGATGACTATGCAGCAATTGAGCCCGATCAGCAGGTTCCGCCGGCCGACGAGCCGCGCCCGGCGCCGCAGGAACCTGTGATCACGCTCAAGGGCAAGTCCAAGCCCGAAATCGTCGCCCTTCAGGTCTTTCTGGATCGCTCCGGCGTTTCCCCCGGTGTCATCGACGGCCACATGGGCTCCAATGTCACCAAGGCGATCTACGCCTATGAACAGATGACTGGCACCAAGCTCGATCCAAACAATACGGATGCGATCCTCGAAGAGCTGCGCATGAATGGTGGCCTTCCGGTCGTCAGCTACACGATCACGGATGCGGATGCGGCCGGTCCCTATGTCGCGCAGATCCCTGAAGACTATTCGCAGAAAGCCCTCCTGCCGTCCCTCGCCTACACCTCGGTCACCGAAGCGCTTGCCGAACGTTTCCACATGGACGAAAATTTCCTGAAGGAAATGAACCCCGGCGCGGATTTCACGATTCCAGGTACCGTCATCAAGGTCGTCAATCCCGGCGAGAACAAGAAGGGCGCTGTTGCAAAGATCCTCGCCGACAAGGGTCGCAAGCAGGTCTTCGCCTATGACGACGCAGGCAACCTCGTTGCCGCCTACCCCGCCTCGATCGGCTCCACGGACACGCCCTCGCCTTCTGGCATTGTCACGGTCGAGCGCGTCGCCTTCAATCCTGGCTACACCTACAATCCGAAGATCAATTTCCAGCAGGGCACAAACGACAAGATCCTCGACATCCCGCCAGGCCCGAACGGCCCGGTTGGTACGGTCTGGATGGCGCTTTCCAAGCCGACCTACGGCATCCACGGCACGCCCGACCCCTCGAGAATCGGCCGCACCCAGAGCCACGGCTGCATCCGGCTGACGAACTGGGATGCGACGGAGCTTGCCAAGATGGTCAAGCCCGGCGTGACTGTCGAATTCGTCGACTGAGGAAATCTACTCGCCCGGTGTCTGTGCGGGACGCTCGCCAAACTGGATGAGACGCAGGAGCTCCACCTGCTTTCTGGCACCGGTCTTCATGTAGACGGACCGCACCTGCGAGCGGATCGTCTCCCGCGAACGGCTGGTTTCGGCAGCCAGGCCCGAAACCGAGCCTCCCGAAACAAGCGCCCTCACGACCTTGATTTCAGCCTGCGTGAGACCGAAATCACTGCGCAGTTTCTCATCGCTCAGCCCTATGGAGCCTTGTTTCGGCTCGATAAGGATGGCGACGACAGGCCGTTCGAAGAAGCGTGGACGGTGGCTCTTCTCAAGCTTGAGCAAGGTGATCTTCCGGCCATCGGCCAGAACCGTATGCTGACGCTCTGCCTCCTCCTCATGCCTGAGCATCAGTGTGAGACGGTCGTCGGCATCCTTGTCGGCAAGATGCAACATTCCGAGCGGTGAAAGCCAGACACCCGCTCCCTGTTCAAGCACCGCCTCTCCAAAGACAGACGTGGAGATCAGTCGCCGCTCTGAATTTAACAGGAGCACGCCGACGCCAATGGCATCGAACAGCCGCCCATTGATCTCCGAAGCGTTCTTTTGCCGGCCGCCGGATTCGACCGCGATGAAGGCGCGCCTCAGATGAGGCCCGATCCGCGTCAGAAGCGCAGCGCAGGCCCGACTCTCATCCGGACCGGTCCAACGGGTCGTGGTGATCGAAAGATTGAACGACCGGCCGCCCTCCCGCAGGATCGTCATGCCGACGGCGCCGTGACCTTCATGCCGATGCCAGAAGTCGTTGAAGAACTCGGTCCTGGAAAGCTCTGCATAGGATATGAAATCCTCGCCGATTGCTCCCTGCCCGGTGGGCGTTCTGTTCAGGCCCGATATCCAGGGGTTCAGCCGGCAGTAATAGCGTGTGTAGGTGTCGATCCACGCCTGATCCATATTGATGTGGAATTGCGACGAACCTTCCGCCCGCACAGCGTCATGATAGAAAAGGCTGGTTCCGGCCCCCGGCAGCAGCCCGTTCAACTCCGTCAGAAACGTATCCCATCGTGCTTCACCAAAAACGACCCCGTAGATGGAATCGATAAGCTTGTCGTCGACTTGCCGGGTGATGCTCATGCGTTGCTTCGCGCGTGAATATATTTTTACAGCCTGTCAATCATTACAGCAGTGAGCAAATGTAATTTCAAATAGAAAATGCCCCAGCCGAAGCCGAGGCATCCAATTTCTTGCTCCGATATTCTGATCAGGCGGCGCTTCGCATCGCGTTGGCCAGCCGAACAGCAACCGGCAGCCGTCCCGGTACCTTGCGTATGATTTCCTCTGCGAAACAGAGGGCATTTTCACGGGCCTTGTCGAGATTGCTGACGCGCGCCGGATCCATCGTATGCAGCGTGCCGCCGCAATCGAAAATGTCGCGAAAGGCCGAGCGTTCGATGATGGCCGTATCCAGAACCGACACATGGCGTTCGTTCAACAGGGCCTTGACGAGCTGCAGTGCGCGGGTGGTGACCATGGAGTTGACGCGGGTCAGCACGACCGAATGGTCGATCTTGATGCCTGCCTTCTCCTCCAGATACTGGAGCAGCTCGAGAACCTGGGCACCGCCGCGGGCATCCATGGCGCAGCCCTGGATCGGGATCAGCACGTGGTCGGAGAGACCGACGGCCGTTGCCAGCAGCGGATTGCGCGCACCCGGCAGATCGATGATGAAATAATCGGTATTGTGCTTGTTTTCGCTGATGTGCTGCGGCAGCGAGGCAGTCGTCACGAAATCGATGACGCTGATGTTGGGCACATGGCCGGAGATTTCGTGCCAGCGCGAAATCCAGTGCTGCGGGTCGGCATCGAGGATGGTGACACGGTAGCCCTGACGGGCCAGCTCGGTGGCAAGCAGCAACACGGCCGTGGTCTTGCCGGCGCCGCCCTTGGTATTTGCGAATGTGATGACTGGCATATTCTTAAGTCCTCGAAGGGAAATGGCGCGAGCCGGCATCGCTCGTTGTTAATCGCACAGTCGGAGCATCGTGCGGTTAACCCATCCTTTCCAATCGTGGTTAACAAACTGTAAACACGCCCGCCGAAATTGCGGTCCGCATTTTTCGCATCATCAAAAATCAGGATGGCCTGAAGCGCGAAAAACAACAAAAAAGCCCGGAAAACCAAGGTTCCCCGGGCCAGTTCAGAGGTCCGCCTTTATCTGTTCAGAAGCAATCCCTAAACAGGGTCTTCGTATTTTCGAGCGTCAATGCAACCGGATTACCGCCGGCGCTCGGATCTTCGATCGCCATTGCGGCCAGTTCATCGATCCGGTCGGGGGTGATTCCCATCGCGGTGAGATTTTCGGGAACGCCGAGTTCGGAGCGCAGCTTCAGCACGTAGTCGTAGAAGCCGTCGAAACCGCCGGATATGCCGAGATAGGCAGCCGCGCGCGCAACCTTCTCTTCGATGGCCGAGCGGTTGAAGCGCAGCACCGCGGGCATCACGACGGCATTGGTCATGCCGTGATGGGTATTGTAGACCGCGCCGATCGGGTGCGAGAGCGCATGGATGGCGCCAAGCCCCTTCTGGAAGGCGACAGCGCCCATGGCGGCTGCCGACATCATGTTAGCGCGCGCTTCCAGATCCGTGCCTTCCTTATAGGCGCGCGGCAGGAATTCCTTGACGAGCCGCATGCCTTCCAGCGCGATGCCGGCCGACATCGGATGGTAGAACGGTGAAGAGTAAGCCTCCAGGCAATGGGCGAAGGCATCCATGCCGGTGCCGGCAGTGATGATCTTCGGCATGCCGACCGTCAGTTCCGGATCGGCGATCACGACGCCCGGCAGGAACTTCGGGTGGAAGATGATCTTCTTCACATGCGTCGCGGAGTTGGTGATGACGCTGGCGCGACCGACTTCCGAGCCGGTGCCGGCCGTCGTCGGCACGGCAACGATCGGGGCGATGCCTTCGATGCTCGCGCGTGTCCACCAGTCTCCGATATCCTCGAAATCCCAGACCGGGCGCGTCTGGCCGACCATGAAAGCCACGCACTTGCCGAGATCGAGGCCCGAACCGCCGCCGAAGGCGACGACACCATCATGGCCGCCATCGCGGAAGGCCTTGATTCCGGCTTCGAGGTTCTTTTCGTTCGGGTTCGGATCGACATCGGCGAAGATCGCTCGGCCGAGGCCGGCATCTTCGAGAATGTCGAGCGCGTTCTTGGTGATCGCCATCGCGGCGAGGCCGCGGTCGGTGATGAGCAGCGGCTTCTTCATGCCGAGGCTCTTGCAGGCGTCTGCCAGTTCCTTGATGCGGCCGCGGCCGAGCTTGACTGATGTCGGATAGCTCCAGTTGGCGGTGATGTTGGCGCTGCTCATGCTGTAACTTTCTTCAGGTGGTAGGATTTCGGGCGCGTCAGGTTGTGGAAGCCGATGATCGACAGCGAGCCGCCGCGGCCGGTTTCCTTGACACCGGTCCAGCACAGAGCCGGATCGAGATAATCGGCGCGGTTCATGAAGACGGTGCCGGTTTCGATGTCGCGGCCGAGCCGCCCTGCCCGCTCGGCGTCCTTTGTCCACAGAGAGGCGGTGAGCCCGTATTGGCTGTCGTTCATCAGCGCCAGGGCCTCATCGTCACTCTTGACCTTCATGATGCCGACGGCCGGGCCGAAGGTTTCTTCGCGCATGAAAGCCATGGAATGATCGACGTTGACGAGAATCTGCGGAGCGAGATAGGCACCCCCGTCATCGGCCGGAAAAAGCTTTGGATCGACGAGCGCCTTGGCGCCCTTGGCGACCGCGTCCGCGATCTGCTCGCGTACCACCCTGGCGAAGCGCTTGTGGGCCATCGGACCAAGCGTTGTCTCCGGATCGAGCGGATTGCCGAGCTTGTAGTTCGAAACCCAGGCGACCGACTTCTCGACGAAGGCGTCATAGAGCGATTCATGCACATAGATGCGCTCAATGCCGCAGCAGCACTGGCCGGAATTATAGGTGGCGCCATCCATCAACGTATCGACGGCGGCATCGAGATCGGCATCCTCCATCACATAGCCCGGATCCTTGCCGCCGAGCTCGAGGCCGAGCCCAGTGAAAGTGCCGGCCGCAGCCCGCTCCATCGAGCGGCCTCCTTCGACCGAGCCAGTGAAATTGATGAAGTTGAAGCTGCCGGCCGCAATCAGCGCCGAAGTCGTCTCGTGATCGAGAAAGACATTCTGGAACACATCCTCGGGCACACCGGCCTCGACAAAGGCCTGCACCAGCCGCTCGCCGACGAGCAGCGTCTGCGAGGCGTGCTTCAGCACGACGGTATTGCCCGCCATCAGCGCCGGCGCGATCGTGTTGATCGCCGTCATGTAAGGATAGTTCCAGGGAGCGATGACGAAGACGACTCCATGCGCTTCGCGCTCGATGCGGCGCTCGAACTTGTCGCTCTCTTCGACGACGAGCGGCGCGAGGGCGTCCGCAGCGATCGAGGCGACATAGTTGGAGCGTTCGTTGAAGCCGCGATATTCGCCGCCATACTTGATCGGCCGGCCCATCTGCCAGGCAAGTTCCGGCACGACGACATCGGACATCTCGTTGAGACGGGCGACACCCTTCAGCACAAGCTGGACGCGATCTTCGAGCGGGCGCCTGGCCCAGGCCTTCTGCGCCTTGCGGGCACGCGCGACGGCTTCCTTTGCCGCTTCGAGCGAAAGCGCCGGACGCTCCGCATAAACGGAGCCGTCAACCGGCGAAATGCATTGGATCATTGTCATGATCTGAATCCTGTTTTCTTCTGAGCCGCAGGGAAAGACGCCTCGATTGATCCTCCGCAGGAGAACCCGGTCGGGCGACTTTCCGCTTCGGATATGTTCTTAAGCTCTCTCGAAGCCGCGCGCCACTTCCCAATCCGTGATGCGGCGGTCGTATTCTTCCTGCTCCCATTCGGCAGCGCGGGTATAGTGGTCGATGACATCGTCGCCGAAGGCTGTGCGCAGCATCTCCGATTCCGTCATGGCCTTGGTGGCAGCCCGCAGCGTGCGCGGGATTTCGCGGATATCCTTGCCGAAATAGGCGTCACCCACATAGGGCGCCTCCAGCTCCAGCTTCTTTTCGATGCCGTCGATGCCTGCAGCAAGCAGCGCTGCGAAGGCAAGGTAAGGATTGAGATCGGAGCCGCCGACGCGGCATTCGATGCGGATCGCCTTGGTTTCCTCGCCGCAGAGGCGATAGCCGGCCGTGCGGTTATCCTTGCTCCAGACGGCCTTGGTCGGCGCGAAGGTGCCGGCCATGAAGCGCTTGTAGGAGTTAATATAAGGCGCCAGGAAATAAGTGATCTCGCTCGCGTGGCTGAGCAGCCCGGCAATATAGTTCTGCATCAGCGGCGTCATACCATGATGGCCGGCATGATCGAAGAAGAGCGGTTTTTCTTCCAGGCTCCAGAGCGACTGGTGGATATGCGAGGAACTGCCGGCGGCATTGTAATGCCACTTGGCGAGGAAGGTGATCGCCTTGCCCTTCGACCAGGCGATTTCCTTGCAGCCGTTCTTGATGATCGCATGCCGGTCGGCCATGGTGAGCGCATCGGCATAACGCACATTAATTTCTTCCTGACCGGCCGACGCCTCACCCTTGGAATTTTCGACCGGGATGCCGGCGCCCTGCAGGCCCTTGCGGATCGCCCGCATCACCTCTTCTTCCTTGGTTGTCTGGAAGATATGGTAATCCTCATTATAGGCACTGGCGAGTTTCAGGTTGCGGTAGCCGGACGCCTGGGCCGCCTCGTAACTCTGGTCGAAGAGGAAGAATTCAAGCTCGGAGGCCATGTAGGCCTTCATGCCCATGTCCTCCAGCCGCTTGACCTGCTTCTTCAGGATCGCGCGCGGCGAATGCGCCACTTCCTCGTGCGTATGATGGTCCAGCACGTCGCAAAGTACGAGCGCCGTGCCTTCGAGCCAGGGGATGAGCCGCAGCGTCGAAAGGTCCGGCTTCATCGTATAGTCGCCGTAACCCTTTTCCCAGCTTGTTGCCTTGTAGCCGGAGACGGTTTCCATCTCCATGTCGGTCGCCTGCAGATAATTGCAGCTGTGCGTTTCCTTCCAGGCGCTTTCGAGGAAAAATTCCGCCTGGAAACGCTTGCCCATCAGGCGCCCCTGCATGTCCACCTGGCAGGCGAGCACCGTATCGATGCGCCCGTCGGCAACGTCCTGTCTGAGATCGTCGAGAGTATAGCTGCTCATGATTCATCCGCCTGAAATTGAAACCGGGAAATCGGGACAACGAAACGGCATGCGACCGCCGGGATCAACACGTTCGATGCCTTTTCGTTGAACCGTGATGGGGCCGCCGGAGCGGCCCCATCGTGTAAGGGGGAAGCTCCTTTTCAGACTTCGCCAACCGCCGCCTCCGCGGCCGCGATTTCAGCCTGGCGTTTAGCAATCGCCTCGCCGATCGGCGGCCCCTTGAAGCGGCGGTTCTCGAATGCGAACCAGACGATAGCGGTCAAGACGAGGAAGCCTACAGTGATTTCCAGCGCCCAGTCGTTCGGCGGCTGAATGCCGATGTAGAAAATCAAAGCCATCGACAGGATGGCGAGAACGGCAACCACTTTATACAGCCCGATTCCCATATTCCAGGGTCCCATCTTCGGCCATTTCGCTGTTCCTATCGAGATGAGGCCGAGAGCGATCGGCACAACGAAGGACAGGAACAGGAAGATGACCGTGCACGATACGACGATCGAATAAGCAGGGGTACCGGCAATGGTAATCGCCGAGGTAAACCAGACAAAGAGCACGGAAAGGATCGAGCCCGTCCAGATGGCTGCGACCGGCGTGCGGAAGCTCGGGCTGACCTTGGCGAGGACCGAGGACGCCGGAAGCCCCTTGTCACGCGAGAAGGCAAAGATCATTCGCGAAAGCGAGGTGACCGTCGCAAGTCCACACAGGAACTGCGAGACGAATATCAGCACGTAAAGAATGGTTTTGATCGTCGGGTTGACCTGCGCGTCCATCGCCCAGAAGAACACGTTCCAGCCCTGTTTTGCTGCATCGTCCATGTTCGGGATCATCAGCACGAAGGCACACAGCATGAGATAGCCGAAAAGCGCCGACCAGAGAACCGAGGAAACCATGCCACGCGGCACGGAGACGGCGGCCTTGACGGTCTCCTCCGAGGTATGCGCAGAGGCGTCATAGCCGGTGATGGTGTAGACCGGCAACAGCAGGCCGAGCAGGAACGCCATGCCGGTCGAGACGGTGGCCGGCCAGACGAGCGATGCACCTTCGGTGCCCGTATAGTTGGCGAAGGTGAAAAGCCGAGAAACATCCCAGCTCGAGGCAGCAGCCAAGCAGACGATCGTCAACAGAATAGCTGTTGCAAAGATCAGATATCCCGAAAAATCGGTCAGCTTGGCGGTCAAGCCGATGCCGAAATGGTTGATGCCGGCCTGCAGCGCAGTGATGATCGCCACGAAGACGACACGATGAAGGAGCGTGTCCTCTATGCCGAACTGCGGCCCGAAGGCCCCGAAGAAGAAGTAGAAGGTGCCGACATTGATGGCACCGAGCACGGTGACGAGCCCGAGAAGGTTGAGCCAGGCCGACAACCAGCCAGTGAAACGGTTGCCGAGGATCGAGCCCCAATGATAGAGACCGCCGGCTGTCGGATAGGCGGAGCCGATTTGCGCGAGGCCGAGGGCGAAGATGAACGATATCAGGCAGCCGAGCGGCCAGCCGAGGCCGATCGCCGCTCCTCCCGCACCCGCTGTCGCCTGCCCGAGCGAATTGATGCCGCCGGAGAGAATGCAGATGATCGAAAACGAGATTGCAAAGTTCGAAAACGAGCTCATCCGCCGTTCGAGTTCCTGGGCATAGCCCATGGAATGCAGGATATGTATATCCTGCTTCTTGTCACTTTCAGTATAGTCCGACATGACTTCCCCCTGTTGACAATCGCCCGCGGGATTGCGACCGATCCTATGCCAATAGTGCCCGTGGCTTTTCGCCTTGCGGGCTGTTCGCAGTTAAACTGCTCCCCGGGGTCTTCTTTTTATTCAGGCATCCAGACTCTGCTGGAGAAGCCTTGTGAGATAGTCGGCCACGACCCCTTGGCCGGTATCGTCTGCGATGAGGTCGTTGCGGACCTCGATCATGACATTGCGAAGCCCATTGGAAATGCCATGCAGGATCAGCGTGTGCGTCACGCCGTCCTCAGGCCCGTAGGGTTCGTTGCGTTCGGTACGGTAGAGCGGCGCCTCGGCCGCAAAATCCAGCATGCGGTCGGCAAGGCGGCTGTCCTCGTCGTGGAGGATGCCGAGTTCGACAGCGCGCTGCCGGCCATTATAGATCGGCGTAAAACTGTGGATCGTCACGATCACGCTGTCTTGCCCGCTTGCCTGACGGTCGCGGATCAGGGCGCGAACGGCATCGTGAAACGGCAGGTAGAGAGCTTCCGTGCGGGCGTTGCGCTCGCCCTCGGTCAAATCCTTGTTGCCGGGAATCGTATAGATCTCGCTGACCTCGGGCATGGCGCCGGGCGAACTCGGCGGCCGGTTGCAGTCATAAATCAGCCGCGAGAAGCGCTGGTAGATGAGTGTCGCATCCAGCGCTGCCGAAATGGCGCGGGCAACGGCAAGCGCACCCGGATCCCAGGCGATGTGGCTCGAAAGCGCTTCCTCGGAAAGGCCGAGATCGCCGAAATGTTCAGGAAGCGTGCGGGATGCGTGCTCGCAGATGACGAGCACCGGACTCTTGCCGTGAGCACGTTCGATTGCCACGCATTCGCCGTCGTCATCGCTGAGAATTTTGGCCTGAGCCAGCACCAAAGGCGCTTCCCCCATCGCTTAATAAATTCTTTATAAGAAAAGAATTCTTCAGGTTCGCAGCAGTGTCAAGCGCACTCTGAAAATTTCTTTTCATGACAGTCATTGACATGGATTGTGACAGCGTTGTTAACTTTCAATGGGAAAGTGGCGCTAGACCATCCCGGGGAGCAAAATCACGTGAGTGTCGCGGCCAAGACCGTTTCGGACGTCATTCATTCGTATTTCGGCGTGCTTACGCGCGCCGAGAAGCAATTGGCTGAAAGCCTGCTCGACAACTACCCCGTCTCCGGTCTCGGCAGCATCACCACCATCGCCGAAAATGCCGGCGTCTCCACGCCGACGGTCGTGCGCATGGTCCAGAAGCTCGGCTACAAGGGCTATCCGGACTTCCAGCAGCATCTGCACCAGGAAGTCGAGGCAACGATTTCCAACCCGATCGCCAAACACGATCGCTGGGCTCAGAACGCGCCGGGCACCCATATATTGAACCGCTTCGCCGATGCCATCATGGGCAATCTGCGCCAGACGCTCTCCGATCTCGATACGGCAACCTTCGACAGCGTCGCCGCCCTGCTCTCGGACCGCAAGCGCACGCTCTATTTCGTTGGCGGACGTATCACCGGCGCACTTGCCGAGTACTTCTTCACCCATATGCAGGTCATTCGCCCGAACACGGCGCTGCTCTCCTCCAACTCGTCGAGCTGGCCGCAATATGTCCTCAATATGAATCCGGGCGATCTGCTCATCATCTTCGATATCCGCCGCTACGAGCAGGAAATGGTGAGCCTTGCCACTGCCGCCCGCAAGCGCGGAGCCGAAATCATCGTCTTCACCGACCAGTGGGCTTCGCCCGCCGCCAAGCTCGCCCGTCACGCCTTTCGTGTACAGATCGAGGCGCCGTCGGCATGGGATTCCTCCGTCGTCACGCTCTTCATCGTCGAGGCACTCATCGAAGCGGTGCAGAACTCGACATGGGACGAGACGAAGGAGCGCATGAAAACGCTGGAAGGCCTGTTCGAACAGACCCGGCTTTTCCGCAAACCCGGTTAGGAGGGACAACTAAAAAAGGGGCAAAAACAACGACGGATCTCGCGGAAACAGAACAGCCCGTCGCAAATGAAACATCTGCTGCAAATGCCTGCTATTCATGGCAAAATTAACGTCACGCAACTGTCATACAAGCTTCATGTAAGCTCATTAACAGCATCGCCGGACACTGAAAACCCGAAGGAGAACTACAGTGATCTCTAACATTTCTCGACTTCTGTCGCTTTCTACTGCGATGATCGTGGCTTCGACCGCGATTGCTGCTGCAGAACCGAGCGCTGAACTTATTGCTGCCGCGAAGAAGGAAGGCACGCTGACCACGATCGCCCTCCCGCACGACTGGTGTGGCTATGGCGACGTCATTGCCGGCTTCAAGGCCAAGTACGGCCTGGAAGTCAACGAACTGAACCCGGATGCCGGCTCGGGTGACGAAGTCGAAGCCATCAAGGCCAACAAGGGCAACACCGGCCCGCAGGCTCCCGATGTCATCGACGTCGGTCTCTCTTTTGGTCCGTCCGCTAAGAAGGATGGCCTGATTCAGCCTTACAAGGTCTCCACCTGGGATTCGATCCCAGATTCCGCCAAGGATGCAGAAGGTTACTGGTACGGCGACTATTACGGCGTTCTCTCGTTCCTCGTGAACAAGGACCTCGTCAAAGAATCGCCGGCCGATTGGGCCGATCTGAAGAAGAGCGATTACGCAAACAGCGTTGCTCTCGCAGGCGATCCGCGCTCCGCCAACCAGGCCGTCCAAGGCGTCTATGCTGCAGGTCTTTCCGCATCCGGCGGTGACGCAGCCAAGGCAGGCGAAGAAGGCCTGAAGTTCTTCGCCGAACTGAACAAGGCCGGCAACTTCGTACCTGTTGTCGGCAAGGCTGCTCCCTTCGCGCAGGGCTCCACGCCGATCATCGTCGCCTGGGACTACAACGCGCTTTCCTGGGGTGAAAGCCTGAAGGGCAATCCTCCCTTCGAAGTCGTCGTTCCGAAGACGGGCGTCGTTGCCGGCGTCTACGTCCAGGCCATCTCCGCGTTCGCTCCGCACCCGAACGCTGCCAAGCTCTGGATGGAATATCTGTATTCCGACGAAGGTCAGCTCGGCTGGCTGAAGGGCTACTGCCACCCGATCCGCTTCAACGATCTTGCCAAGAACAACAAGATCCCGAAGGACCTGCTCGACAAGCTGCCGCCGGCGGCAGCCTATGAAAAGGCCGTCTTCCCGACGCTCGAAGAACAGGCAGCAGGCAAGGAAACCATCACCAAGAACTGGGATTCCGTCGTCGGCGCCAGCGTCAAGTAACATCCGATCCTGCCTCTCCGCCCAAAAGGCGGGGAGGCTTTGTCACTCCGACGCCCCAGGATGAGCTTTTCCATGAGCACCGTTTCAACGCCTATGGTGAGCAGCGCCCCCTTGATCAACAAAGACCGCGTGATCGACTGGCTGGGCATTGCACCCTTCATTATTTTCTCCCTGCTATTCCTGATCATCCCCACACTTTATCTCGTGGCGGGCGCCTTCCTTACGCCCGAGGGCGATTTCACGCTGAAGAACATCGGCGATCTCTTCACTCCATCCATTATCAGCGCCTACTGGATCAGTATTCGCGTCTCGGTGGCGTCGGCTCTCGGCGGCGCGCTGATCGGCTTCTTCCTCGCCTGGGCCGTCGTGCTCGGCGGACTGCCCAGCTGGGTGCGCTCGACGCTTCTGACCTTCTCCGGCGTCGCCTCGAATTTCGCCGGCGTGCCGCTCGCCTTCGCCTTCCTCGCTACGCTCGGCCGCACCGGCCTCGTGACCGTTTTCTTGCGGGAATGGTTCGGCTTCAATCTCTATGGCACCGGCTTCAACCTGCTCTCCTTCTTCGGCCTCACCATCACCTACATGTATTTCCAGATCCCGCTGATGGTGCTGATCCTGACACCGGCGCTCGACGGCATGAAGAAGGAATGGCGCGAAGCCGCTGAGATCCTCGGCGCCACCAACCGTCAATACTGGACGATGGTCGCCCTGCCGATCCTCTGGCCGAGCCTGCTCGGCACAGCGCTGCTGCTCTTCGCCAACGCCTTCGGCGCCATCGCTACCGCTTTCGCGCTGACAGGCAGCTCACTGAACATCGTGCCAATCCTGCTCTACGCGCAGATCCGTGGTGACGTTCTGCATAACGCCAACCTTGGATACGCCATCGCGCTCGGCATGATCGTCATAACCGGCGTCTCCAATATCCTTTACCTCATGCTGCGCATGCGCGCCGAACGGTGGCAGAAATGAAAGCTCAACGTCTCGGAGCCTGGATCGCCATTATCATCGGCGCGTCCTATTTCGTCATTCCACTGATCGGCACCATCGAGTTTTCGCTGCGTATGCGTCGCGGCACCTATAGTTTCGACGCCTATCAATCAGTCTTTTCGGACGTCCAGTTCCGCGAGACCTTCGGTTACTCCATGCTGATGGCGGCGCTTACCATCGTCTTCGGCATGCTGCTCGTCGTGCCGACGGCCTATTGGGTGCGCCTGCGCCTGCCGCAGATGCGTCAGGTCGTCGAGTTCATCACGCTGCTGCCGCTTGTCATTCCGGCGATCGTCATCGTGTTCGGCTACCTGCGCATGTACAACTCGTCATCGATCCTGCCGCTGACGGGCTATACGACGGGCACGAACATCCTGCTGGTCATCTCCTACATCACGCTCTCGCTGCCCTACATGTACCGCTCCGTCGATACCGCCATGCGCGCCATCGACGTGCGCACGTTGACGGAGGCAGCCGAAAGCCTCGGTGCGAGCTGGATGACGATCATGTTCAAATGCATCTTCCCGAATGTCATGAGCGGCGTGCTCTCGGGCGCCTTCATCACGCTCGCTATCGTCATGGGCGAATTCACCTTCGCAGCACTTCTGAACCGTCCAGCCTTCGGTCCCTACCTGCAACTCGTCGGTGCAAACAAGGCCTATGAACCCTCCGCGCTTGCGGTCATCGCATTCTCGATCACCTGGCTCAGCATGGGCCTGCTCAACCTCGTTTCTCGCTTTGGCAAAGCCCGCCCGGCTAAAGCATAAGGTATTTGGCTCATGTCCTTTCTTACGCTGACCAATATTCAGAAATCCTTCGGCCAGACTCAGGTCGTCAAGAACTTCAACATGAACATCGAGAAAGGGGAATTCGTCTCTTTCCTCGGACCGTCAGGCTGCGGCAAGACGACCGTTTTGCGCATGATCGCCGGTTTTGAGACGCCGACCGGTGGCACGCTGACGATCAATGGCAAAGACCAGAGCTCGCTGAAACCGAACCAGCGCAATATCGGCATGGTTTTTCAGGCCTATGCGCTGTTCCCCAACATGTCCGTGCATGACAACGTCGCCTTCGGCCTCAAGGTCGCGGGTGCTCCGAAGCCTGCGATCGACGCCCGCGTCAAGGAAATGCTCGGCCTGATCAAGCTCGATCACCTGGCAGACCGCTTCCCTTACCAGATGTCGGGTGGCCAGCAGCAGCGCGTAGCACTCGCCCGCGCCCTTGCCGTCAAGCCGCAGGTCCTGCTGCTCGACGAGCCGCTGTCCGCTCTCGACGCCAAGATCCGCGTTTCGCTGCGCGAGGAAATCCGCCAGATCCAGCAGTCGCTCGGCATCACCACGGTATTCGTCACGCACGACCAGGAAGAAGCGCTTTCGATCTCCGACCGCATTGTCGTCATGAACGCTGGCAAGGCAGACCAGATCGGCACGCCCTTTGAGATCTACAACACGCCGGCAACGCGCTTCGTCGCATCCTTCGTCGGCACGTTGAATCTCATCGAAGCCAAGGTTGTCGACCCCGACAGCAACCGGATCCAGATCGGTGATCAGGCTGTGACGCTGAAACAATCTGTCCAGACCTACAAGGCCGGCGATACCGTTCAGCTCGCACTCCGTCCCGAAGCCGGTTCGCTTGCCGAAAGCACACACAGCGATACGGCTCTGACCGGTCAGGTCGTCTCCGCCCACTTCCTGGGTTCTGTCATCCGAACCCGAATGAATGTCGGCGGCAACGTCATCTCCTTCGACATGTTCAACAGCCCCGGCGTCACCCCGCCGGCTGCTGGCGAAACCGTGACGCTCCGCTTCATGGCCGCCGATCTGCTCGTCATCCGCGATTGACTGGAAGAAACCGGTCTTGATGAGGGCGCCGCCGATGCGGCGCCTTTTTTCGTTATGACGAGAACATTGTCAGCAAACGTGATGAAGCCATCACGATAAAGGGCTTGAAGTGATGGGAGCCATGCCGCATGGAGCAACCATACCGATCCACGAAGTGCTCCATCATGTCATCAATCACAGCCTCCGCTCCCCGCAGCCTGACCCCCCAGGATTTTCGCACGCTTGGCCTTTCCGCCCTTGGCGGCGCGCTGGAATTCTACGATTTCATCATCTTCATCTTCTTCGCAGCCGTGATCGGCAAGCTTTTCTTCCCGCCGGAAATGCCGGACTGGCTGGTGACGCTGCAGACCTTCGGCATCTTCGCCGCCGGATATCTGGTGAGGCCGCTCGGCGGCATCGTACTGGCCCATTTCGGCGACCTCTTTGGCCGCAAGAAGGTCTTCGCCTTCTCGATCCTGCTGATGGCGCTCTCGACGCTCGGCATGGCCGCAATGCCGACCTATGCCTCGATCGGCATTGCGGCACCCATGCTTCTCATCCTGATGCGCGTCCTCCAGGGTGCGGCGATCGGCGGCGAGGTTCCGGGCGCCTGGACCTTCGTCGCCGAGCATGTACCCTTCCGCCGCGTCGGTTTTGCCTGCGGCTTCCTCTGCTCGGGCCTGACGCTCGGCATCCTCTTCGGCTCTTTCATCGCGACGATCATCAATACGGTCTTCACGCCCGACGATATCGCTGCCTATGCATGGCGCCTGCCATTCTTCATCGGCGGCATCTTTGGCCTCATCGCCGTCTATCTGCGCCGCTGGCTGCAGGAGACGCCGATCTTCTCCGAGATGAAGCAGAGCCGCTCACTGGTGCCGGAACTGCCGCTGAAGGCCGTGCTGCGCGACTATCCCCGCGGTATCGTGATCTCCATTCTGCTGACCTGGATCCTGTCCGCCGGCATCGTGGTGACAACCTTGATGACGGCGACGTTTCTGCAGAAGCAGTATGGCTATACCGCCCAGCAATCGCTAGCTGCCACGAGCTTCGGCACGCTGTTCCTGATCTTCGGCACGGCGGCAGCGGGTGCAATCGTCGATCGTGTCGGCTCAGGCCGGTTCTTCCTGGTATCGAGCATCTTCTTCGCCATCGCCACCTTCGCCTTCTACAGCTATGCCGCAGTTTCGCTGACGGTGCTCTTCATGCTCTATGCCATCATGGGCCTCGCCGTCGGCATGGTCGGCGCAGTGCCTTATGTGATGGTGCGCGCCTTCCCGGCCCGCGTCCGCTTCAGCGGCCTCTCCTTCTCCTACAATGTTTCCTATGCGATCTTCGGCGGACTGACACCGCTTGCCGTCGCCGCCCTGCTCCCGATCAACCCGATGGCACATGCCTATTATCTGCTGTTCATCGCCGCCCTTACCTTCGGCCTCGGCCTCTACCTTCTGGTCAAGGGAGACAGCATCGAGGCCGAAGTCGGCATCGAGGAACTGACAGACCGGCTGACCTCCCGAACCTGAACGTGCAACACACGCCGGACGGCCAGTCGCCCGGCTTTTTCCACAATGGGATATTTCAATGATTACCTGCTATCTGCGATACGTCATCGATCCATACAAGGTCGCCGAATTCGAGGAATACGCCCGGCTCTGGATTCCGATTGTCAACAGGATGGGCGGTACCCATCACGGCTATTTCCTGCCGTCAGAAGGCGCCAACAACATTGCGGTTGCGCTGTTTTCCTTCCCGAGCCTCGCCGCCTATGAGGACTATCGCACCCGGATGGCAAGCGACCCAGAATGCCAGGCCGCCTTCGATCTCGACAAGCGTAACCGCAGCATCATCAGCTATGAGCGCAGCTTCATGCGTCCGGTTCTCCGGTGAAGACGGCTCTATCAATTGTCTGAAATGAAAAGCCCAGCTTGGCGGGGCTTTTCATACGTAGACACAATTACCGGATCGCTTGATCGTTCGCGTCGAAGCGGTGGATATGGCTTTCGTCCGGCGTCGCATAGACGATCTCGTCGGGCTCGTATTTATGCTCACCGAAGAGACGCGCGGTCAACAGGCCGCACTGCTCGGATTCCAGATAGACGATGGTGTCAGCGCCAAGATGCTCGACATGCACAGTCTTCGCCTTCCAGGTGCCGCTGTCGCGCGAGAGCGTCAGATGCTCGGGGCGGATACCGACGGTTTTTGCATCGGCATCCCCCACCTTGTCGCCGGAAATAAAGTTCATCTGCGGCGAGCCGATGAAGCCAGCGACAAAGACATTGGCCGGGCGGTTATAGAGGTCCATCGGCGAGCCGATCTGTTCGATCGCACCGGCATTCAACACCACGATCTTGTCGGCAAGCGTCATGGCTTCGACCTGATCGTGGGTGACATAGATCATCGTCGCCTTGAGGCTGCGATGCAGGCGGGCGATCTCGAGGCGCGTCTGCACGCGCAGCGCCGCATCGAGGTTGGAAAGCGGTTCATCGAACAGGAAGAGCTCCGGCTCGCGCACGATCGCACGGCCGATCGCAACGCGCTGGCGCTGGCCACCCGAAAGTTCGGCCGGGCGGCGGGCGAGATATTGTTCCAGCGACAGCATCGAGGACGCCTCGGAGACGCGCTTTTCGATCTCGTCCTTCGCCGTACCCGCCTGCTTGAGGCCGAGGCCCATATTGTCCTTGACCGTCAGGTGCGGATAGAGCGCGTAGGACTGGAACACCATGGCGATGCCGCGCTTGGCCGGTGGCGTCAGCGTCTCGTCGCGGCCATTGATGATGACGGCACCTGATGTCACGTCTTCCAGGCCGGCGATGCTGCGCAGCAGGGTCGATTTCCCGCAGCCGGAGGGGCCGACGAAGATGACGAATTCGCCGTCCTTGACCTCGAGGTCGATGCCCTTCAGCACGTCATGCTTGCCGTAGGCCTTGCGGATGGATTTGAGTTGAAGCGATCCCACTAGTCTTTCCTTATAGTCTAACCGGTCGGCCGGTTCGCACGCTCTCGTCGGCGGCAAGACAGATGCGCAGCGAGGCTACGGCATCATCTATATGGCGGGTAAGGTCCAGATCCTCGTTGATAGCGCGCGCCACGAATGCCTGTTCCAGGTCGCAAAGCGCCTGATGACCCGGCTCGCCTTCCATGGTCATGTCCTGATCGGGACGGATGAATTTGCCGTCAGGCCCGGTCTCTGCCGTATGCAGGCGGATGACGGAAGTCTTGGTATGCGTGTCGATGTCGTCGGACTTCGCCTTCGGGTCCATGACGATCGAAACGGCGCCGTTCGGCGACATGACGTCCTTCACGAAGAAGGCCGTCTCGGAAATCATCGGCCCCCAGCCGGCCTCGTACCAGCCGACGGAACCGTCCTCGTAAAGAACCTGCAGGTGACCGTAATTGTACATATCCGGCGCGATCTCGTTCGACAGGCGCAGGCCCATGCCACGCACCTCGACCGCCCTAGCATCGGTGATCTGGCACATGACATCGACATAATGGACGCCGCAATCGACGATCGGCGAGGTCGTCTGCATCAGTGACTTATGCGTTGCCCAGGTCGGCCCGCTGGATTGCTGATTGAGGTTCATGCGGAAGACATAGGGACCACCGAGCTTCCGCGCTTCCTCGATCAGCTTGATCCAAGAGGGGTGATGGCGAAGGATATAGCCGATCACCAGCTTCTTCTTCGCTTTCTTCGCCGCTGCCACGACACGCTCCGCATCGGCAACGGTCGTTGCGAGCGGCTTTTCAACGAAGACGTCGCAGCCGGCCTCGAAGGCGGCCACCGCATAATCGGCATGGCTGTCGGAATAGGTGTTGATCGAGCAGAGATCCGGCTTCAATTCGGCAAGTGCGGCCATGAAATCCGGATGGATCGTGTACTGCTCCAGCTCCGGTGCCAGTTGCGACGGCTTGGAGCGGTTGACGAGGCCGACGATCTCGTAGTTCGGATTGTTGTGATAGGCGAGCGCATGGCTGCGGCCCATATTGCCGAGGCCGGCGACGAGGACGCGGATCGGCTTTTCGGATTGGCTCACTTGACGGCTCCCGAGGTAATGCCGCGGATCAGCTGCCGCGAGAAGATGACGTAGAGAACGAGGATCGGCAGGATCGCGAGCGACAGTGCTGCCAGAACCGCATTCCAGTTGGTGACGAACTGGCCGATGAAGATCTGCGAGCCGAGCGTCACGGTCTTGGTGGCTTCCGACGGCGCCAGGATCAGCGGAAACCATAGGTCGTTCCAGATCGGGATCATCGTGAAGACGGCGACCGTCGCCATTGCCGGCCGCACCAGCGGCAGCACGAGGCGGAAGAAGATCGCATATTCCGAAAGCCCGTCGATGCGCCCGGCATTCTTCAGGTCGTCGGACACGGTGCGCATGAATTCCGACAGGATGAAGATTGCCAGCGGTATGCCCTGCGCCGTATAGACCAGGATCAGCGCCGTCAGCGTATTGACGAGGCCGGTCGCGACCATGCCCTGCAGGATGGCGACCGTGCCGAGGCGGATCGGGATCATGATGCCGATCGCCATGTAGAGGCCAACAAGCGTATTGCCCCTGAAGCGATATTCCGACAGTGCGAAGGCGGCCATGGCCCCGAACAGCAGCACGAGGAAGATCGCCACGATCGTCACGATGAAGCTGTTCTGGAAATAGGTGGCGAAGTCACCCTGCCCCAGCACCGTCTGGTAACCAACGAGGCTGAAGGTGGACGGCGTCGGCACCTGCAGCGGCGACCGGAAGATCGAGTTGCGATCCTTGAACGAATTGATGATCGTCAGGAACACCGGGAAGATGGCAATTAGCGTGTAGCCAACCAGCGCCAGATGCACGAGGCCGGTGCGGATCGGGGATGTGCGCGCTCTGTTCGACATGGGCTCACATTCCTCAGAACTGGTAGCGGCGCATGCGCCGCTGGATGGCGAAAAGATAGAAGGAGACGCCGGCAAGGATGATCAGGAACATGACCGTTGCGATCGTCGCGCCCATGGAGCGGTCGCCGAGCTGCAGCTGGAAGCCGAAGAAGGTACGATAGAGCAGCGTGCCCAGAATATCCGTCGACATGTCGGGGCCGGCAAGCGCGCCCTGCACCGTGTAGATCAGATCGAAGGCGTTGAAATTGCCGACGAAGGTGAGGATCGAGATTATGCCGATTGCCGGCAGGACCAGCGGCAGCTTGATCTTCCAGAACTGCGCCCAGCCGGTAATGCCGTCGCATTCGGCAGCCTCGATGACTTCCTCGGGAATGCTGAGAAGGGCAGCATAGATCAGCATCATCGGGATGCCGATATATTGCCAGTTGGAGATCAGCGACACTGCGATCAGCGCAGGGCCGGACTGGCCGAGCCAGGGCGCAAAGGCCCACTTCAGGCCGACGAGGCTCATCAGCCAGGGTGCGACGCCCCAGATCGGAGAGAGGATCAGCTTCCAGATGAAACCGACGATAACGAAGGAGAGCAGCGTCGGCAGGAAGATCGCCGTCCGATAGAAGGCAACAAAGCGCAGTCGAGGCGTCGACAGCAGGGCCGCAAGCGCAATCCCGATCGGGTTCTGAACGCACATATGGATGATGAAGAAGATGACGTTGTTGCGGAGCGCATTCCAGAAGTCATGCACCCAGCGGGCATCGCCGAAAAGAACCTTGTAATTGGCGAAACCGACAAACGCCGGGGCGCCGTCGACCGTATTGTAGAAAGAAAGCCGGAGCGTTTCGATCAGCGGCAGGATCATGATCGCCGAATAGACGATGAAGGCCGGAAGAAGGAAGATTCCGATATGCCAGCGGATAGGACGCTTAATCGGTTCAGGAATTGCCGATGTCTGATCGGTCATTACTTGGCTCGCTTTTGGCTTCGTTCTCTCCCTCATCCCTGTTCACGACGGGGATCGAGCAGCGCCGCTTCAGCGGTGCGGGAGACTCTTTCACGCGAAAGACTTTGCGTGGCTAGGTTCCTGTGACATCCCCAGCCTGGCCGAGGATACGGGAACGAGGGCGGCAACCCGATTGCCGCCCTCCTCTCATGCTTTCAGCTTACTTCGCCGGCTTGTACCAGCTGTCGAGGCCCTTCTGGAGCTTTTCGGCAGCAACGGCAGGCGTATCCGTGCCATTGATGACGTTTGCCGATTCAACCCAGGTCTCGTTTTCGAGATTCGGCGTACCGCGCGACAGGATCTGATAGGTCGAGCGGACGGTCGACTTGTACGGGCCGCGCCAGGAAACGAATTCCTGAGCCAACGGATCGCTCATCTTGACCGGGTTGGAGTTCAGGCTGAAGAAGCCCGGCAGGGAGTTGGCATAGATATCGGCAAACTCAGGCGAAGCAACCCAGCTGAGAAACTTCTTGGCTTCTTCCTGGTGCGTGCTCTTGGCGTTCAGTGCAACGCCGATATCCGGATGATCGGAGATGTAGCCCTGGTCGCCAGCCTTCGGAACCGGCGGCGGGAAGGCCCCCATCTTGAACTGCGCCTGCGTGTTGAACAGCGCGATTTCCCACGAACCGGCCGGATAGATGGCGGCGCGGCCGAGCGTGAAGAGGTTCTGGCTGTCCGAATAGGTCTGGGCTTCGAAACCGTCGCCCAGATAGGGCTTCCACTTGGCAAGCTCTTCATAGGGCTTGACCCATTCGGGATCGGTCAGTTTCTGCTTGCCGGCGATCAGGGCTTCGCGGCCCTCTTCACCCTTCCAGTAGTTCGGGCCGATGTTCTGGTAGCCCATGGTTGCGGCTTCCCAGAGGTCCTTCGTGCCCATGGCGAGCGGGATGTAGGTACCGTCGGCCTTGATCTTGTCGAGGGCAGCGAAGAACTCGTCTTCCGTCTTCGGAACAGCGATGCCGAGCTTGTCGAAGGCATCCTTGTTGTAGATGAAGCCGTGGATGACCGAAGCCATCGGTACGCAGAAGGTCGACTTGCCATCGTCTGTCGACCATGCAGCCTTGGCGACCGGCGAGAAGTTTTCCATGCCGGACAGGCTGGTGATGTCGACGAGCTGCTTCTTGTTGAAGAGCTCGAGCGATGCGTCGAACGGACGGCAGGTAATGATGTCGCCTGCGGAACCGGCGTCGAGCTTGGCGTTCAGCGAAGCATTGTATTCAGTCGGAGCGGTCGGCGAGAAGACGATCTTGATGCCCGGGTTCTTGGCTTCGAAAGCCGGGATGATCTTTTCCTGCCAGATCTGCAGGTCGTCGTTACGCCAGCTTTCGACCGTGAGCGTCACGTCGGCGGCATGAACGAGGCCAGCCGACGACAGCAGGCTGGAGGCAAGCAGCAGGCTTTTCAGAGCAGTGTTTTTCATTTCCCTCTCCTGTTTTTAAGCGCCGCAAGGCGCTGTTTTCGATCTGGAACAAGCGGTTGGCGTGCCTGAGGAAACACCCAACGCCCCTTTTAGAGCCGCCAAGATTGCCGGCCCCGAAGCTCTGTCGACACGGAAGACGATTGCTTCCGGCCGGATGGTGCGCCCTCCCGATACGCTGAACCGGGCGCCTGAAAAGTAAGGGAAAGCTTGAAAGATGCCTCACACATCCGCGAGCCTTGCCAGCCCTTCGGATCACTGTCTGCACCTTTCTCGAAACCTGGCCGGCGCTGTTTTTCTTTGCCGGTTTTCACATGCCTCGATACGCTGTTCCCTTTTCCGGAATTAAGGCCAAAAAAATACCAATTGTCCAGCCGAAATTAACTTCTGAGCCCGAGAAAATTGATTAAAAAATTTTATCATATAAAATCAATAGGATAAAAACGGACAATTTCCTGATCATTTCCACTTGGTAAATGGTATTTTTTTGGTATTGTATTAAAAAACACAAGGGAACGGCGTATCCGGAGGTCCGATGACGGAACTTGCAATCGGCATAGATGGCGGTGGAACAAGCTGCCGGGCCGCAGTTGCGGACAGAATGGGCAATGTCATCGGCCACGGCAGGGCTGGCCCTGCCAATATCCTTTCCGACCTAGAAACCTCTCGCGTCAATATCGTCGAAGCCGCTCGGGCTGCCCTTCGCGATGCGGGGCTCGAAAGTGAAACCGCTTCCACCGCCTCCGCAGTCGTCGGTGTCGCCGGCGCCAACGTCGGCGACTACGGCAAGCGCATCGAAAAGGCCCTGCCCTTCAGGAATGCACGAGTCGTCACTGATGCGCTGATTTCGCTGCAGGGCGCACTCGGCGACGCCGATGGCATTGTCGGCGCTTTCGGAACCGGCTCCGTCTATAATGCGCGCCGGAACGGCAAGCTGCATGGCATCGGCGGCTGGGGCTCCATCGTCGGCGATCAGGCAAGCGGCGCCCGTCTTGGCCGCGATCTCTTGGAAAGATCCTTGCTTGCTTATGACAAGGTCCGCACTGCCTCGTCGCTGACCGATAGGCTCCTGGCCGAATACGACAACGATCCGGAACGCGTCGTCGAATTCGCCCATACGGCCCGGCCAACGGATTTTGCGCGTTACGCGCCCATGGTCTTCGAAGGCGCGCTGGCCGGCGATGCCACGGCAATCGAGATCATCAAGGATGCGGCGCGCGCCATCGACGAAAGCCTCGACGCGCTGTCCTGGCCGGAGTGCCCGTCCATCTGTCTGCTTGGCGGACTGGCGAAAGCCTATCACCCCTGGATTGCCGACCGACACAAGGCGCTGCTGTCGGAGCCGAAAGCCGACGCGCTGCGGGGCGCGGTCGATCTCGCCGTCAAACTCCTGAACCAACGGCAGAGAGGTGCGGCATGACTGACGATCTCGCCACCATCCTCTCACCTGCACGCCTTCAGGCCGGCGGCACCGGCCCGCTCTATGTGAAGCTGCGCCGCACACTGGAAGATGCCGTCCGCACCGGCACCCTCGCCCATGGCGACGCCCTGCCGCCGGAACGCGACATCGCCGAATTTGCCGCCGTCAGCCGCGTCACCGTGCGCAAGGCGATCGACGAGCTTGTGGCCGACGGCCTGCTGGTGCGCCGCCACGGCTCCGGCACCTTCGTCGCCAAGCCGGTTTCGAAGGTCGAACAGCGCCTGTCGCAGCTCACCTCCTTCACCGAGGATATGGCCCGGCGCGGCATGACCGCCCGCTCCGAATGGCTGCACAAGGGCGTCCACACGCCCTCGCCCGACGAGATGATGATCCTCGGCCTCGGCACCGACATCAAGGTCTCGCGGCTGTCGCGCCTGCGTATCGCCGACGACCAGCCCTTGGCGATCGAACATGCGAGCGTCTCGGGCGAATTCCTGCCCGACCCCTCCTCCGTGACCAACTCGCTTTATGCCGAACTGGAGCGCCGCGGCGTGCGCCCCGTCCGCGCCGTCCAGCGCATATCCGCGACCAACATGAAGGAAGCCGACGCCCAACTGCTCGGCGTGCCCGTCGGTCAGGCCGGGCTTTCGATCGAGCGCATCTCCTATCTCGGCTCCGGCCGCGCGGTGGAATTCACCCGCTCCCTCTATCGCGGCGATGCCTATGACTTCGTCGCCGAACTGACGATCGGGGCAACGTAAGCCTTACCAGAAGCGGGCGATCCAAAGCTCATTGCCGCCAAGTTCGTCGAAGACGACGTCGGCGGAGATGATGGGTATTCCATTCTGCATGGCAGTGGCCGCAAGCAGCCGATCGAAGGGATCGCGATGGTGCCAGTCCATAACGGCGGCTGTCAGACATATGTCCGGCGTCAACGCGGCAATGATACCGCCCTGCTCCTGCAAAAGATCTGCGAGCCGCTCGATGAAAGGTTCCATCTCTGGCCACTTGCCGAGACGAACCTTCTGGCCGATCTCAAACAGAGATAGGGGGCTGACGAAAATAGTCTCGGCCTTTTCGATCATGGCAATCGCCTTGGTCGAGAGACGATCGTCGCCGGTCAGCGACCATGCCCAGGCATGCGTATCGAGCAGAAGCGTATTCACTCAGCCCCTTCCCAGGATGCGAGTTCTTCTTCATCCAATGGCTCGAAGAAGTCAGGCCCCTTACCACCGACTTGCCCCTTCAACAGGCCGATCTTGAAGGTTGCTTGGCCGATCGGCACGATCTTCACGACAGGCTTGCGCCCCTTGGCGATCACAACTTCCTCACCGGAAAGGGCGGCGTCAATCAACTTCGACAGGTTGGTCTTGGCGGCATGAATGGTAACTTGCATGACTGCCCTCATTAGCTAACTTAGCTAAATATACCATCTTGACCTCCAAGCTGAAAGGCCCTGAAGGCAGGGAATTATGAGGCACATCAAAAAGATAAAGCCGAAACATGAATCACGTTCCGGCTTTTTCATTAATTGAATCAATCACTCAGCCAGCCACCTCAAGCAACTGGAAAGACTCGACAATCAAGCCGCGTCTTCGATGTCCTCATCGGCCCTGCGCGGCACGTAGTTGAGCACCGGCCCAAGCCAGCGCTCGACCTCGGATGTCTCCATGCCCTTACGCTTAGCGTAATCTTCGACCTGATCGCGCTCCACCTTGGCGACGCCGAAATAGTAGGAGTCGGGATGGCCGATATAGATGCCGGACACCGACGAGCCGGGCCACATCGCATAGCTCTCCGTCAGCTTCACGCCGGCGGTGTTCTCCGCATTGAGAAGACCGAACAAGGTCTTCTTCTCGGTGTGATCAGGCTGGGCCGGGTAACCAGGTGCCGGGCGGATACCGGCATAGGCCTCGGTAATGAGATCCTCGTTGGAGAGATGCTCGTCCTTGGCATAGCCCCAATATTCGCGGCGCACCCGCTCATGCATGCGTTCGGCGAAGGCTTCGGCGAAGCGGTCGGCAAGCGCCTTCACGAGGATCGAGGAATAATCGTCGTTCGAACGCTCGAAACGTTCGGCGATGGCGATCTCCTCGAAGCCGGCCGTTACCACGAAGCCGCCGACATAGTCCTGCACACCGCTATCAACAGGTGCCACGAAGTCCGACAACGCCACGTTCGGGCGGCCGTCGCGCTTCGAAAGCTGCTGGCGCAGCGTGTAGAACGTCGCCAACTCTTGCCTGCGCGCATCGTCCTTGAAGAGGCGGATATCGTCGCCAACGGTGCCTGCCGGCCAGAAGCCGATGACGGCGCGCGGGCGGAACCACTTCTCGTCGATGATCTTCTTCAGCATAGCCTGGGCGTCGTTCCAGAGCGCACGGGCGGCTTCGCCCTGCTTCTCGTCCTCGAGGATTGCCGGATAGCGGCCGCGCAGTTCCCAGGTCTGGAAGAACGGCGTCCAGTCGATGTATTTGGCAAGCTCTGCGAGATCGTAGTCTTCGAACACCTTGGTACCGAGGAAGCTCGGCTTGGTCGGCTTGTAGGCCGCCCAGTCGACCTTCTGCGCATTCTCGCGGGCTCGGGCGAGCGGCAGGCGCACCTTCTCCGCTTCGCTGCGCGCATGCGCGGCAGCGACCTTGGCATATTCGGCCCTGATGTCATCGATATAGGTCTGACGCCCCTCGGGCGAGAGCAGCGAGGAGACGACGCCAACGGCACGGCTGGCATCCGTCACATAGATCGACTGGCCCTTGTTGTAGCCCGGATGGATCTTGACGGCCGTATGCACGCGGCTGGTCGTTGCCCCACCGATCAATAGCGGAATGTCGAAGCCCTGGCGTTCCATCTCGGCAGCCACATGCACCATCTCATCCAACGACGGCGTGATGAGCCCCGAGAGGCCGATGACATCGACATTCTCGGCAACAGCCGTTTCGAGGATCTTCGTTGCCGGCACCATGACGCCGAGGTCGATGATCTCGTAATTGTTGCAGGCGAGCACGACGCCGACGATGTTCTTGCCGATATCGTGCACGTCGCCCTTGACGGTCGCCATCAGGATCTTACCGGCAGACTTGCGTTCCTCACCGCCATTCTGGCGCTTCTCCTCCTCCATGTAAGGAAGGAGAACGGCAACGGCCTGCTTCATGACGCGTGCGGACTTCACCACCTGCGGCAGGAACATCTTGCCCGAGCCGAAGAGGTCGCCGACCACGTTCATGCCAGCCATCAGCGGGCCTTCGATGACATGCAGCGGGCGCGCGGCCTGCTGGCGGGCTTCCTCGGTATCGGCCTCGATATATTCGGTAATGCCGTTGACCAGCGCATGCTCGAGACGCTTCTCGACGCTCCATTCCCGCCAGGAGAGATCCTGCGCCTTGGCTTCCTTGCCGGCAGCACCCCGGAAACGTTCGGCCACATCGAGCAGCCGCTCGGTCGCATCGGCGCGGCGGTTCAGCACCACGTCTTCGCAGGCCTCGCGCAGTTCCGGGTCGATCTGGTCATAGACGGCCAGCTGGCCGGCATTCACGATGCCCATGTCCATACCCGCCTGGATGGCGTGGTAGAGGAACACGGCATGCATCGCCTCACGCACCGGCTCGTTGCCGCGGAAGGAGAAGGAGAGGTTCGAGACGCCGCCGGAGATATGGACGAGTGGCATGGTCTTGCGGATCGTGCGCGTCGCCTCGATGAAGTCGACGCCGTAGTTGTTGTGCTCCTCGATCCCCGTCGCGACCGCGAAGATATTCGGGTCGAAGATGATATCTTCGGGCGGGAAGCCGACCTTTTCCGTCAAAAGCTTGTAGGCGCGTGTGCAGATCTCGACCTTGCGGTCATAGCTGTCGGCCTGTCCCGTCTCGTCGAAAGCCATGACGACGACGGCAGCGCCGTAATTATGCACCAACCGCGCCTGGGCGAGAAAATTCTCCTCGCCTTCCTTCAGCGAGATCGAGTTGACGATCGCCTTGCCCTGCACCCGCTTCAGGCCGGATTCGATAATCGAGAATTTCGACGAGTCGATCATCACGGGCACACGGGCGATATCCGGCTCGGCAGCGATCAGGTTCAGGAACTCGACCATTGCCTTTTCGGAATCGATCAGGCCTTCGTCCATGTTGATGTCGATCACCTGGGCGCCGTTCTCGACCTGGTCGCGGGCAACGTCGAGGGCTGCCGTGAAATCGGCATTGGTGATCAGCTTGCGGAACTTGGCCGAACCGGTGACGTTGGTGCGCTCGCCGACATTGACGAAGGGGATGTCCTTGGTCAGTTCGAAGGGTTCGAGGCCGGAGAGCGACATGAAGGGGCGATGCTCGGGGATCGGCCGCGGCTTGTACTTGGCAACCGTCTCGGCAATGACACGGATATGCTCGGGCGTGGAGCCGCAGCAGCCGCCGACGATATTGACAAGGCCTTCGCGGGCAAAACTGTCGATCTGCGCCGCCATCAGTTCCGGCGTCTCGTCATACTGGCCGAATTCGTTCGGCAGACCGGCATTCGGATAGGCGCAGATGAAGGTATCGGCAACGCCCGAAAGCTCCTGCAGATGCGGACGCATCGCATTGGCGCCAAGCGCGCAGTTGAGGCCGATCGTGAAGGGATTGGCATGACGCACCGAATTCCAGAAGGCAGTCGGCGTCTGGCCGGAGAGCGTACGGCCAGAGAGGTCAGTGATCGTGCCCGAGATCATCACCGGCAGGCGAATGCCCTTGGCTGCAAAGCGCTCCTCGCAGGCGAAGATCGCAGCCTTCGCATTCAGCGTGTCGAAGATCGTCTCGATGAGGATGATATCGGCGCCGCCATCGATCAGGCCGTCGATCTGCTCGGCATAGGCATCACGCAGGTCATCGAAGGTAACGGCGCGGAAGCCAGGATTGTTGACGTCGGGCGAGATGGAGGCCGTGCGGTTGGTCGGGCCGATGGCACCGGCCACGAAGCGGCGCCTGCCGTCTTCACGCTCGGCGCGCTGCGCGGCGCGGCGCACGATTTCGGCACCTTCCTTGTTCAGCGCATAGACCTCACCTTCCATCTGGTAATCGGCCTGCGCGATGCGGGTCGAAGAAAAGGTGTTGGTCTCGAGGATATCGGCGCCGGCCTTGGCGTATTTATAATGGATTTCCTCGATCGCATCAGGCTGCGACAGGATCAAGAGGTCGTTATTGCCCTTCTGATGGCAGGCGCAGCCGATAAAACGCGAGCCGCGGAAATGGTCCTCATCGAAGCCCAGACCCTGGATCTGCGTACCCATGGCGCCGTCAAGAACGAGGATGCGTTCGCTGGCGGCTTTCTTAAGCGCCGCGAATACTTCACTGCCGTCACGCTTGCCCCCTTCGGGACCAAAAAGACTATCAAACACGGGAAGGCTCCTTGACGTCATAAGATCAGAAACGACAAATCACATAAAGATATCTTTATGTCAACATATGCCTATCGCTTTAGGCCGTTGCAAGCCTTGGCGGATGACAGACTCGCCCAGCCCCTATATAGGCGTTCTCCTAAAGGCATTGTGCACGAATTCGGAGGAGTATCATGGCACCTGCACTCGGCAACTGGTCCACCCGCGCCTATCATCGCGGCTGGCTGCTCTCGCAGGCCAACGGCCTCTTCGATTTCTTCCAGCACAATTCCATCAATCCCAAGTGTGGTTTCTACGACCTCGACGACGCCGGCAAGCCGCTGAACGCCGCAGGCCAGGTGCGCCCGCTCCATATCGCCTCGCGCGCCGTGCACTGCTTCTCGATCGGCACGCTTCTCGGCCGCCCGGGTGCCGCCGATGTGGTCGACCACGGCATGAACTACATCTGGAACCACCATCGCGACCGGAACAACGGCGGTTACTTCTGGTCGCTGGATAACGACGGTCCTGTCGATTCCAACAAACAGGGCTACGGCCACGCCTTCGTGCTACTCGCCGCCTCCTCGGCAAAAACGATCGACCATCCGCTCGCTGACGGCATGCTCGCCGATATCACCGAGGTCCTGAACAACAGGTTCTGGGAAGCCAAGCACGGCGCGATTGCTGAGGAATTCACTGCCGACTGGCATCCGCTCGATGGTGGCGCCTATCGCGGCCAGAACTCAAATATGCACCTCACCGAAGCGCTTATGGCCGCCTTCGAAGCGACCGGCAACCGGGACTATCTCACGAAAGCAGAAAGCATCGCCGATCTCGTTATCCGCCGTTCGGCGGGCTCCGTCGACTGGCGCGTCGCCGAACATTTCGATGCCGAATGGAACCTCGATAAGGATTACTATCATCCGAACGAAATGTTCCGCCCGGCCGGCACGACGCCGGGCCACTGGCTGGAATGGACCCGCCTGATCCTGCAACTCTGGGCGCTCGGCGGCAAGAAGATCGACTGGATGCCGGATGCGGCAAAAGCCCTCTTCGAACAATCCATGGTACTCGGCTGGGACAACGACAAGGGCGGCTTCTTCTATACGCTCGACTGGGCAGACAAGCCGGCCAAGCGCAACAAGCTCTGGTGGCCGGCCTGCGAGGGTGCTGCTGCTGCGCACTTCCTCAACGAACACCTGCCGAGCGATTATCACGAAGAATGCTACCGCAAGATCTGGAACGTGATCGAGCGCAGCTTCATCGACCACAAAAACGGCGGCTGGCACGAAGAACTGACGGAAGATCTCGTGCCCTCACACTCGCTCTTCCCCGGCAAGGGCGACATCTACCACGCCCTGCAGGCCTGCCTTATCCCGCTCTTCCCGGCAACGGGCAGTCTTACCAAGGGCATCGTGGAAGCCGGCGGCAAGCTCTGAGACAAAAGCCTCAGTAGCCAGGCATGACCGGCGGCGGTGCATTCGGATTCTGCTGGAACCACTGCACCTCAGCGCTCGCGTCATCAAGTTCGTCCTCAACGTCGCGCTGCTCTCTACGAATGCGGCGCATATCGTCTTCGAGATCGTCCATCCGCCGGCGGATATCATGCCGGTCCGCATCGGGCGCATCCTTGAGCTTGCGCGACAGGTCGTCGATCTCGGCTTCCTTCGATCCGTAATCGCTCTGCAGCGAGCTTAGCCGTGATTGCAGCGAATGCTGGCGGTTCCCGAGCGTATAGCCGCGCAGGAAGTCTGCAGCCGTCGCCGGTGGGCAGACATTGGAGTAGCCGTGGCCCGCCTGCCCGTGCATCAGACCGCTCATCGGCGTGCAATAGCGCACGAGACCGGCCTGATAGCCCTGATACCAGATGGTCTGGTCGGGCACGATCTTCACCCGCTCGCAGGATTTGGCATGCGCGGCAAAACGCTCCTGCGGCTCGTATCCGGCAGCGCCGTCGGATTCACCAATCACCCGCCAGTCGGCGGCGAGGCATTCTTCCTTTGAAAGCGTATTGCAGGAAACAAGGAGAAGGCTGAAACCAATGGCAGCAAAGGCAAAGAGCAAACGTAACATGATGTCCCGCAAGTCACAAAACAGGGCGCACCTTAACGTCAGGAAATAAAGCCGTCACCGGGAACGGATCGCGATCTTGCGCTTTTCGTGGCTTTTATTTGTCAGAAATGCGGCAGAATTCACGCCAGCCGCAGCATATCGAGATCCTTCGCCAGGATAAGCGCCAAGGCTTCGACTGCGAGGTTGTGATCGTCCCGCTGCGGCAGGCCTGATACGGTGACGGCGCCGATGCAGCCGGTGCCCCTGACATTGATTGGGAAACTGCCGCCATGCGGCGCATAGTCGGCGCCGGAAAGACCGTTGTCCTCGACCGTCTTGCCTTCCTTCTGCAGCTTGAGGCCGGAAGCGTAGCTGCTGCGGAAATAGCGGAAGACCATGTTGCGCTTGCGGCGCACCCAGTTGACATTGTCAGGCGTCACACCCGGCAAGGCCGCGTAGAAGACCGGCATGGAATGCAGCGTGATATCGATTGCGATGCCGAGGCCGCGTTCGGTGGCCAGTTCCTGCAAGAGCTTGCCGAGCTGCCATGCCGTCGTCAGATCGAAGGCGTCGAAGCTCAGTGCCTTTTCCTGCTCCGCGATACGGATCAGATCCTCGTCGATCGACATGGTACGGCTCTCCTCCAACGTGATAATCGGCTGCGACAATTCTCACGCGAGGGGGAAAAGTAAAGTCAAAACTTGGCGCTATGCACCATTGCGAGTTTTCGCACTACGTTCAGCCGGCTGCCCGGATCGGCGCAAAACCGCTCATCGCACCCGTGAAATGTTTGGGCAGCGGAGAGGCATAGGAACCGCGCTTGCTGGTCGAAAGGCCGAGCGAGACCAGCGCTTCCGCCTGCTTCACGGCAGCCGCGACCCCATCGATGACAGGCACGCCGTAGATATCCTGCAGCTCACGCGCCAGATCCGTCATGCCGGCGCAGCCGAGCACGATCGCCTCAGCACCATCTTCCGAAAGCGCCCGTTCGATTTCCGCTTTCAGCTTACCGATCGCTCCCGATCCAGCATCTTCCAGTTCCAGCACCGGAATATCCGATGCCCTCACCTTCGCACGACCACCCATGCCGTAACGACGCACGAGATTATCGATCAGCACCCGGGACCGCTCCAGCGTCGTCACCACCGTGAAGCGCTGGGCAAGGAAGCCTGCTGTCGCGACAGCGGATTCGCAGAGCCCGAGAACGGGCACGTCAGCGAAGGTGCGCGCGGCATCGAGCCCGGTATCGTCGAAACAGGCGACGATCGCCGCATCGTAGCCGGCCTCCTGCCGCTCTTTCAGTTCCGTCAGCAGACCGGGAATGGCGAGCGCCCCGTCGTAGTGCCCCTCGATGGAAACAGGCCCCATGCGTGAGGTCGCGGCAATGATGTCGGTGCCGGCGGCAGCGACCGCACGAGCGGCAGTTGCCGCCTTCTCGGTCATGGAAGCGGTGGTATTGGGATTGACGATCAATATGCGCATGTCAGCGGGTCTTTGCCTGCCGCCGGCCGAGCATCATCATGATGCCCAACGCGACGAGAATGATGGTGAAGGAGAAGAGCGTCGTGACCGTGCCGAGCGCATAGAGCACCGGCGTCGTGACGTTCGTGGTCATGCCGTAGATTTCGAGCGGCAGCGTGTTGTAGGTGCCTGACGTCATCAGGGTGCGGGCGAATTCGTCATAGGAAAGCGTGAAGCCGAAGAGACCGACGCCGATCAGGCTCGGCGCAATCATCGGCAGAACGACATGCCGGAACGTCTGCCAGGAGGTCGCCCCGAGATCGCGCGCCGCCTCCTCGTATGCCGGCGAGAAGCGATTGAAGACGGCGAACATGATCAGCACGCCGAAGGGGAGCGTCCAGGTCAGATGCGCACCGAAGGCCGAGGAATACCATGCCGGCCGCAAACCGCCTTGCTGGAAGACGACGCCGATACCAAGCGAGATGATGATCGAGGGCACGACGAGGCTTGCGACTGTCGCATAAAACAGCACCGATGAGCCGCGAAACCGCCGGCGGAAGG
Source organism: Rhizobium sp. WYJ-E13 (assembly GCF_018987265.1). Lineage (NCBI taxonomy): Bacteria > Pseudomonadati > Pseudomonadota > Alphaproteobacteria > Hyphomicrobiales > Rhizobiaceae > Rhizobium > Rhizobium sp. WYJ-E13. The sequence continues at coordinate 2,579,631 of NZ_CP076853.1, forward strand.
CAAGGCCGGCCATCAGCGAAACCACGACGGTCACGATCATCACCATCAGGCCGAGAATGAAGGAGCGCTGGAAGGACGCCCCGAAATCGCCGACCGCCTGCTTCTCGAAGAGATTGAAGAACCAGTGCGTCGAGACGCCGTTCAGCGGGAAGGTCAGGCCGCCATCCGGTCCCTGGAAGGAGAGGATGACAATTGCCGAGAGCGGCCCGTAGAGAAAGAGCACGAATACAGCGAAGAAGAGTGCCAGCACATAGAATTGGAAGGAGCGTTTTTCGCGATTCATCTCAGAGCTCCCTGCGGATATCGACGACGCGCAGAATCGCGGCGACCATCGTCAGCACCACTGCCAGCAGCACGACCGCATTGGCGGCAGCGGCCGGATATTGCAGCAACGACATCTGGTTCTTCATCATCAGCGCCACCGAAGCACTCTGCCCGCCCGACATGACCTGCACGGTGGAAAAATCCGCCATGACAAGCGTGACAACGAAGATCGTGCCGATCGCCATGCCAGGCTTGGCAAGCGGGATCACCACATTCCACAAAACCTGCCAGCCGGAAGCACCGGCATCGCGCGCCGCTTCGAAGAGCGAACGGTCGATGCGCATCAGCGTATTGAAGATCGGTGTCACCATGAACAGCGTATAGAGATGCACCATGGCGAGCACCACGGCGAAATCCGAATAGAGCAGCCATTCCACCGGCTGCGGTACAATGCCCATCTGCACCAGCGCCGAATTGACGAGACCGTTACGCCCGAGCACCGGGATCCACGAGATCATGCGGATGATGTTCGATGTCATGAAGGGCACGGTGCAAACGAGGAAGAGGATCATCTGCGTCGAGGTCTTGCGGATATGGAAGGCCAGGAAATAGGCGACCCAGAAGCCGATGAAGAGCGTCAGCGCCCAGACGATGACGGTGAATTTCAGCGTGTTGAGATAGGTTTTCCACGTCACCCATGAACCGAGCGTCTCGGTATAGTTCATGGTCAGGAAATCGGGATAGAGACCGGCGAAATCATAATCCCAGAAACTGACGACCGCGATCATGGCGATCGGCAGGATGAAGAAGAAGCCGAGGATGGCGATCAGCGGCGTGGCCTGCAGATAGGAGATCGCCCATGGCGCAAGCCGGAAGGCGCGTTTGGGCGTCTCCGCTGCCGGTATCGTCTGCTCTGAAGCGATCGTGGCCATGTCTGGTCCTTTCGTTCATCAAGGAAGAAAGGAGAGGTCGTCAAAGACCCCTCCCCAACCCTCCCCACGAGGGGAGGAAAAGCGGCAAACGCCGACGTGCCTCAGGCGGCGATGAATTCGTTCCAGCGGCGGACCATGTAGCGGTCTTCATCCATGACGGAATTCCAGCATGCCACATGACCCATGCGCTCTTCGAACGAACCACCATCGCGAACAGCGCCGGCCTTTTCCATGACCTTGCCTTCCGGCGAAAGGATATCACCCTGCGCCGCCTTGCCTTCGATCCAGTAGCCCCATTCGTCTGCCGTCATGAAGTTCTTGGCGGTATCCATGCAAGCGGAGTAGTAGCCCTGACGGTTGAGATAGCCGCCGACCCAGCCAGAGGTGTACCAATTGATATATTCGTAGGCGGCGTCGAGCTGCGCGCCCTTGAGGTGCGCGGCGAGGCCGAGACCGCCACCCCATGAACGATAGCCTTCCTTGAGCGGCTGATATTTGCAGGCAATACCCTTGGAGCGGACGGCGGCGACGGCCGGCGACCACATGGACTGGATGACAACCTCGCCCGATGCCATCAGGTTGACCGACTCGTCGAAGCTCTTCCAGAAGGCGCGGAATTGGCCGTCCTGCTTTGCCTTGATCAGGAACTCGATCGTCTTGTCGATCTCCGCCTTGGTCATGTTGCCCTTGTCGGCATATTTGATGTTGCCCAGAGCTTCCATGATCATCGCGGCATCCATGATGCCGATCGACGGGATGTTGAGGATCGAGGTCTTGCCCTTGAACTTCGGATCCATGATATCAGCCCAGGTGGTGATCTCGCGGCCGACGAGGTCGGGACGAATGCCGAGCGTATCAGCATTGTAGATCGTCGGCATCATGGTGAAGAGCTCGGTCTCCCCCTTGGCGAAAGTCTTGGCATCCTTGCTTTCGACGTAGCCAACGGTGTGCGGTGCCGTGCCCTGGGCAATGACGCTGTCTGGCTTCAGCTTGCCGTTCTTGAAGAGCGGCACGACCTGGTCGTAATATTTCAGCTTCTTCACATCCATCGGCTGGATGACGCCGGCCGGATAGACCTTTTTCAGGATCCAGTATTCGATATCGGCAATGTCGTAGCTGTCAGGCTGGGTGACGGCGCGCTGGGCAGCGGCGTCGGAATCGGTCGCCGTCATCTCCAGCGTGATACCGAGATCGGCTTTGCACTTCTCGGCGATCGCATTGATGTTCGAAACGCCGGTACCGAACTGACGAAGCGTGATGTTCGTCTGCGCCCAGATGGTCGGGAAGCCGGTGATGGCGCCCGAGCCGGCAATGGCGCCGACGGCGGCAGCACCCGTCTTCAGAAGCGAGCGGCGGGAAATACCCTTTTCCGCTTTCGTCGTGGTTTTCGTTTCAGTCGTCATGGCAGTTCCCCTTTTTTGATGCTGAAGGTCACGCGGAAACGCGGCCGAGGAGGACGGCATCCTCCAGAGCCCAACTCAGAGACACCGCATCGCCGACCGAGACCGGCTTTGCGAAATAGTCGCTGTCACTTGCGATGACGGTGAAGTCGTCGCTGCCGGCTCCGAACACGGTGATCTTCACCGAGGAGCCGCGATATTCGATGTTGGAGACGATACCGTTGAAACCGAGGGTCCATTCGGTCGCCACTTGGAGGCGCACGCGGTCGGTGCGGATGCCGATATCGATGGGCTCGCCGATCTCCCTGCCAGTCCCGCGCACGGAAAAGCTCTGCCCCTCCGGCACCTGCATCACGACAACGCCGTTCTCGCTCGATGTCACCCGGCCGGAAAGCACGTTATGATCGCCCATGAAACGCGCAACGAAGGCGGTTGCCGGCTTCTCGAAAACGTCGCGCGGTGCAGCGGCCTGTTCGATGCGCCCGTCATTCATGATGACGATCAGGTCGGCGAGCGCCATCGCCTCTTCCTGGCTGTGCGTCACATGCACGAACGTGATGCCGAGCGTCTTTTGCAGCTTCTTCAGCTCCGCCCGCATGCGGATCTTCAGGAACGGGTCGAGCGCGGAGAGCGGCTCGTCGAGCAGCAAAGCTTCCGGATCGGTAATCAGCGCACGCGCCAGCGCCACGCGCTGCTGCTGGCCGCCCGAAAGCTGCGCCGGCCGGCGGGATGCATAGGCATCCATCTGCATCAGCTTCAGCATGTCGAGCGCCTTGGCGCGACGCTCTTCCTTGTCGACACCCTTCATCTTCAGGCTGAAAGCAACATTGTCGATAAGGTCGAGATGGGGAAACAGCGCGTAGGACTGGAACATCATCGCCGTGCCGCGCTTTGCCGGCGGGAAATCGGTGACGACGACATTGCCGAGGCGGACATCGCCCGATGAAATGGTCTCGTGACCGGCGATCATGCGCAGCGTCGAGGTCTTGCCGCAGCCTGAAGGACCCAGGAAGCAGCAATAGGAACCTGCCGGGATTTTAAGGCTGATGGCATGCACTGCGGTGGTCGCGCCATAGACCTTGGAAACGGATGCTATATCGATCTCTGCCGCTTTCGACATCGTGTCTTCCTCTGTTCGAGAAAGACGATGCATCTGCCGTGCCAATTTGCCGGGCGCATTCCAAACCCTTACAAATCATGAATTTTTCATGACATAATGCGCCCTGACGAAAGAGCGGATATTTTTCGCGCTGCACACAAAATGGGCTTTCGTGCTCAATTCGTGCAAAAGATCGTATACAATTCTGACTAAATCCTGCTCACAAAATCCGTTTAACTTTTGAGACGAAGATGGCTATGTTTACTGACATCAAGGAAACCGATTTCATGAAATCTGCCGCCAGCGCCATCAGTCAAGACGATACCCAGGAAACGGGCGTCCCGCAGATCCGCGATGCGATCAGGGACGCGATCGTCGAGCGGCGCCTGTCACCCGGCACGAAACTGTCGGAAAGCGATGTCGGCAATCTCTTCAACGTCAGCCGCACGTTGGCGCGCGCTGCCTTGCAAGCGCTATCCTATGAAGGTCTCGTCAGCGTCGAAAAGAATCGCGGCGCTTTCGTCGCCTATCCCTCCCCGGAAGAGGCCCGGCAGATTTTTGCCGCCCGCCGGTTGGTCGAGCCCGGCATTCTGCGGGAAGCTGCCGCCCGCATCACACCATCCGATATCCAGCACCTGAAGCAATTGCTTTTGGAGGAAGGCCGGCTGATGAGCGAACGCGGCCAGACGGCAAGGCGGGCAGAGATCAAGGCGTCGGGCGATTTCCACCTGACGCTCGCGGCTATATCCGGTAATGCGATCATGCAGCGCTTCATGGAAGAGCTGGTCGCCCGCTCATCCCTGGTGATCGCGCTCTACGGGCAATCGACGGTGTCAAGCTGCGGCCATGCCGAACACGGGGACATCATCGAGGCGATCGAACGCAGGGAACTCGACCGCGCCTGCCATCTGATGCTGCACCATATCGCCCATATCGAGGCCGATCTCGACCTGCGTGAACGCAAGAGTCTCGGCCTCAAGGAAGCATTCGAACTCTGAGAGATCAGTGGCCTGGTGAAGGGAGATCGGCGGCGCGGCTGATTTCCTCCACGCTCATCGGTTCGCTCGAGCGCAGCTTGATCTTGCCGTCAGCGCCGATCAGCACCAACCCGAATTCGCCGTTGAGCGGTCCCTGAAGCTGTTCGCGCACATCGTCGGCATCAAGGTCATGTCCATCCTCGAATAGGGAGAATGCACCGCCGCCGGCGATGGTGAAGACCTCGATATCGTCTTCGATCAGCCGCATCTGCGATTTGCGCAGCAATTCGTCCTGAATGATCGGCCTGTCGTCCTCGGCGTCGGCAAAGACGATCAAGATATTCTTCTCGCCCAGGAACTGTTCCAGCGATCGCGGCAGATGAGGCTTGCGGACGCCGGATCCGATGATTTCTTGCAGAATGGATTTCAACATGATGCTCATTCCTTCTCTGCCTGTTTCAACGGCTGGAAATGAGCACGGTTCCCGAATGGGGGAGGATCGCGGCCAATGCCGCGATCCAGTAGGGCTATTCGCGCGGTTCGCCTTCGGATGCGCGCGTCGAAAGCGCGACGATGTCAGGCGTACCATTGGCGAGAAGGCGCTTGCGCACCAGAACGCGCATGACGCGCGCCGCCGTGGAAAAGGTCATCTGGTCCAACGGTCCCTCGCCCTCCCAGGGTTTGGTCAGCCGTTCGGTGACGGCGCTGACGATATTGGCCGGGACGATATCGGTGCATTCGCGCATGGCTTCGAAAACGAAACTGATAGGGATGACCCTGCCTTCATAGGTAACGATCGGCTCCGTCAATTCGCTGTCCCATTCCTCATAGGCGTAAAGCGCCTCGCGGAAGAGCTGCTGCAGGGTAAACGGCGCATGTCCGTTGTGAAGTGGCGGCAGTGCATTCATCATGTCTGTCTCCTCTGTGGATTAAGCCAGCTTCCTCAAGACCCGGTCCGGATCGACGCGGAAACAAAAGCTCGACTCCTCCTTCGGACCGGATACACGATTCATTTTATAGAGTAACACAGGCGTGATAAAGCCATTTCTGACCACCCTGCTCGCGGCAGGTTCTAACCGATTGAAATTCATTAAGACTTGCCGGCATTTTTTGTTGGCGAGACAGGCTCAAACAGCGTTTTCGCCTGTAGACAACATCGGAAAGGCGGATTTGGAACCTTTAAGGCGCTGACAGGTTTTTCCCCCGCAAGCAGTCTGGGGAGATCAGCAATGACGCAAATTCACCAACCTGAACGACGCAGCCGCACCCTGCGTGGCCGCCCCTATAGTCTTCATGAGTTCGCCGCCAAATACGGCCTCAAGAACGAACAGGCCGAAAGCCTCTTCACCCGCTTCGGTCCGTCTTCTATCGAGTTGGACTTGTTGATGGCGGCCAAGCGCCGTCCGCCAGTTCAGCCCGACCGTATCCGCGAGTAGGATAGAATCGTGAGCAGCAAAGACAAAATCCGCAAAGATGCCGGAGGACAGTTCGCGCGTTCGGACGAGGGCCGCCGCAACGACGGCGTCTCCAGCGCCAAGCCGCGCGACATCACTCATTCCGATGATGCCACCATCCACCGCACACCGCCCGGCCAGAGGTCGCACAGGGACTGGAACGTCAACCACGACGAAGCCAACAGCGAGCGGTCACGCCCTGAATGACCGCTCCTCCCTCTGCGGCCTCCTGAAGCGAAATTTCACCGAATATGTCGGGAACACATCTCAGGTGAAATCGTTCTTCCGGTGAGCATGGCGAAAGGCCATGCGGCCCCATCGAAAGACGGCATATTTTGCCGGCTCCTTCTACACGATCGGCTTGAAGTGCCGCCTTTGGCGGGAGGCCGATCGTGTGGAATCGAAGGCGGGGGAAAAGATCGGCGCAAGAAGGACGGAATTATGAGCAACACCTCCAGGCATGAGTGGATATGCAAGCGAGCCTATGCGATCTGGGAAGCGGAAGGCAGGCCGCACGGCCGTGATGCCGAACATTGGCTCCAGGCAACAGCCGAACGCGAGAGGCTGGAGCGCACTCGTGCCTCGACGGATGGCAATGAAGTCCTCGTCAAATTTCGCCCGAAAGCGCCGAAACCACGCAGGCCGGCTGCTCTCGGCTACCAACGCCAAAAGCTGTCGCGGGCCGGTTGAACGCACGGCTATTCCAAACTGACACGGAAACGGGCCGAGAAATCGCCTTCCCACCACATCGGGAAGTTGGTTCCCCATTTATTGTTGTGCAGGTTGAAGCGGATTCCCTCTTCAAAATCCGGCAAGCCTTTGCAGAAACTCATGAAATCCCAGCTCTGCGGCGCGACCAGCGGCGTGTCCAGGGGCTTGATGAGGAGCGCCCTTGCACCGCCTCCAGCATCCTCGAAATCGCCCCGGACTGCAGTAACGGCCTGAAGCTGAGCACCACCGGAGCTGGCAGATTTTCCGGATGGGTGCCATAGACCCATCTTCCTGAAGGCCCAGCCCTTTGCGACCTCGGGCGTAAAGGAAAGGAAACTTGCCTCCGGCATGCGGTTCGCCGGCTTGTCGCGCAGCGAAAGGCGCAGTTCCAAGGCATCGCCATCGGCCGAAAACGCGACAGCGAGCTGGCGCGGTGCGCCGAAACGTTCAACAGCCTCAGTGGGCATGGACAGCAGAAGCCCTCCCTCGCCGGCACTTTTAAGATCAGGCATGAAAATCTTGGAGAGCGCAGCACCCGAACGGTCAAGCCCCGGCTTGTCGTGATCCAGCACCGCCCATTCCTGGCGATGGGTGAGATAGCTGTCCATATGCCTGTTGACGTCGGCAGCATCGTAGCTCTCATAGCGATAGGCGATCAGAGAGCCAGCACGGCCGGTGATCCGCCGGCCCTGCGGTGATGTGAGCGCCGTGACATCACCCGTCACTTCATTCAGCTCGATCGACCAGCCGCCGGCGCTGAGACGGGTTTCGCGGCTCATGCTGTCGACGAACGGCGGCGCAAAAAGCTCCGCAAGCACAGCCTGTGCGTGCTGCTGGTCATCGCCATCGAGTTCGGCGACGGCCTGGTCGATATAGCCGCGCTGCTCGTCCCACGATGCCTCGGTATAGGCGAACCGGTAGTCCGTTTTGCGAGCAGCTTTGAAATCGGCTTTTGCCCAGGCCCTGTCGTCGCGCAGGTAGGATTTGATATCCACCCCGCACGTATGCTCCGCCACCATGGCAAGCCCGCGCCCAAAGGCGAGCCTGCGCCTATTGAGCCCCTCGCCGGCAAAACGGTCATAGAGCCGCTGCAGGGCCAGAAACTTCGCCGTCTTCAAGGGATCGGCGGCGCTGCCATGGATCCAGCTGTCGCCCAACTCCAGCTCCAGCACCGGAAAGCGTTCGCGCTTCCCCCAGAGGATCGCACCATAATCCTCCAGCGTCGCCGCGCGGATGATCGCGTCAGGCTCATGGCGGCGCATGTCGCGATGGACTTCCGCAGTCTGCGGCACGCTCTGCGGACCGATATTGTCCTGCGTATGCGCAAAGCTCAGCCCGTCGTCGAAACCTTCGGGGAAATAGGTCTCGCCATAGGAGCGCTGGTACATGACGACGACTTCCGCCCCATCGGGCGCGCGCCAGCGGAAAACATCGGGCACATCAGGCGGCGGGGAAGCGGTGTTGACGCCGAGATGCAGGAAGCGGATGCCGGCCTCGGCAAGCAGAGGCACCATGCCGAGGGTGTGGCCGGGAACGTCGGTCATCTTCGCCGCAATCGTCGTCCTGCCGAAACGGCGGTCGAGCTCCTGCGAAAAGGAAAGACCGGCGCGGAACAGGTCTGACGACATCAGCTCCGTGTGGGTGGTGAAGGGCAGCCCGTGCCAGCGGATGAGTCCCCGCTCGATCGCCTGCTCGAGTGCTGCGACCTCGGCAGGCGAGCGCGAATTCAGATGATCCCAGATCAGCCACGCGCCCGTTGTCCAGATGAACTTCGGCTCTTCAGGGTTTTCGGCATGGAAATGCGCGCCGGTCTCGATCGCCTGCGGGATGAAGCGCTCGTGATATTGACGGCGGACTTTCTCGGCATGATCAGTAAAGCCGATGTCGAGATGGGTCTTGAAGACCAGATGCACACGCTTTTCGGTCATTTCCATTCCATTGGGCCGGCCTTGCCGCCATCAAGCGGTTTTCACGCGGTCTCCACGCAAGGCGCTGTGTGTCCAACGCGCAATACAGGCCATCCTCCCAATATGATACAACAACCTGCTGTGTAATCGTTTCCACAAACAGCCTTGCGCCGCAACGTAACGATCCGTCAAGCATATTTGAGCGAGATACCCGAATATGCTGGATATTTTGTTGTACTTTGTTTCGAGCGTCTTGCCTGCGGTACCAGACCGCAATTATCTAACGAAAGAATGTGAAGACGTGTTCATATGCCATCTGCCCTGATGGCCGGTGAGATGCGTTCGCGATATGCCTGTCATCTTGCTGCTTTACACGACGTATCCGAACCTTCGCCGATGGCCGCTCCATGACCGAATTCACCGTCCATGTCACACGTTCCAGCCAGGCGAATGATCACTGTTTCCAAGTGCCCTTCGATATTCCCTCGGGCACGACCATTTTCGGGCTAGTTTCGGGAACGGCAGATATTCGCGGCGCAATGAGCGATCGCATCGTCCGGCCCGGTCAGGCATTCTCGCCGAAGAAACGATCGAAGCGGAGGAATGGCAGGACAGCTTTTCGGGACCGCCAAAAACCTTGCGGCGCGCGGAAATCATCGTGGAAGCTGCGTAGCAGCCAATCCGGCAGTCCCGTCCACATCGAAGGAATTCGTAACTGATGTAACGATAAAGGAGTGACTATTTCTCTTCGCAGAGCGTCCGGTGAACCTCTGTCCAGAACAAGGCAAGCAACGTATCGCCGTTGCGTTCGGCGACGAGCGCGCGGATCAGCGCCTCGGAGCCGGCCATGTCCTGCCAGCTCGATTTCAGCCCTTTGGCGGCCTGATGGCATTCGGCGATATCGAACGTTCTCTTACTGTCCATCTGGAGCCTCCCCGGAAAAGGCGCTAACAGATGGATCTGGAAAAGTCATTCCCCGCATATGTGGGGATGCCTTGTATTTTTGACATTCCTCGCGGTAGGATTGAACGGTTTGAGACAGGCGGCACGATGACGGAAAATAGCTATTCGCAAAAATTCGAAGCCGTTTTCGAACAGATCAAGGCTGCGGAAAATGTCGATGCTTCCATCCGCATTTTCCAGGCGGGATATGCCGTGGACTATGTCACCTATCACCTCGCTCAGACCATTGCGGCAAAGATAGACGCCCCTTTTGTGCGCACCACCTATCCGGATGCCTGGGTGTCTCGCTATCTGCTCAACAGCTATGTGAAGGTCGATCCGATCGTCAAACAGGGCTTCGAGCGCCAGCTGCCCTTCGACTGGAGCGAGGTCGAGCCGACACCGGAAGCCTATGCCATGCTCGTCGACGCCCAGAAGCACGGGATCGGCGGAAACGGCTATTCGATCCCCGTTGCCGACAAGGCGCAGCGCCGCGCGCTGCTGTCGATCAATGCCCGCATTCCGCTCGATGACTGGACCTCCATGGTCAAGCTCTATCGCAATGAGTGGATCGAACTCGCCCATGTCATCCATCGGAAGGCCATCTACGAGCTTCACGGCGAGAACGACCCGGTGCCGACGCTTTCCCCGCGCGAAATCGAATGTCTGCATTGGACGGCACTCGGCAAGGACTACAAGGACATCGCCGTCATCCTCGGCATTTCCGAGCATACGACCCGCGACTACCTGAAAACTGCACGCTTCAAGCTCGGCTGCGCCACCATTTCCGCGGCCGCCTCGCGGGCCGTGCAGTTGCGCATCATCAACCCCTAAGCTTTTCCGGATTAGTTTGGAACATTCTGTTGGCTCAAACGGGCCGGTCGATCAGACCGCCCGTTTCAGAGTGGTTTATGCTGACCAGGAAAGACTCTAAACGACCCCCCCATATGCGGGGGCTCATCTGTAGGCACCCATATGAGGGAATTTCCGATCCCGCCGTCCTGAACCATTCTGCCCTCACGAACCCAACACGCTGGAGGGCAAAATGTTCGTTATCATTCAGGCACATGAGTATCAGAAATACGCTTTCATACTCGACCAGATGTTCCGCCTGCGCAAGAAAGTCTTCGCGGACACCCTTGGCTGGAACGTTCCGGTAATCGGCCCCTTCGAGCGCGACAGCTATGACTCGCTCTGCCCGGCCTATCTCGTCTGGTGCAACGAAACCCGCACCCGCCTATACGGCGGCATGCGCCTGATGCCGACGACCGGACCGACCCTCCTCTACGACGTCTTCCGCGCAACGTTCCCGCAGGCAGCCAATCTCGTCGCCCCCGGCATCTGGGAAGGCACCCGCATGTGCATCGACGAGGAAGCAATCGCCGACGATTTTCCCGATGTCGATGCCGGCCGCGCCTTCTCCATGCTGCTGCTCGCACTTTGCGAATGCGCCCTCGACCACGGCATCCACACGATGATCTCAAACTATGAGCCGCATCTGAAGCGCGTCTACAAGCGCGCCGGCGCCGAAGTCGATGAACTCGGCCGGGCCGATGGCTACGGCAAGTATCCGGTCTGCTGCGGCGCCTTCGAAGTTTCCGAACGTGTGCTCACTAGGATGCGCGCATCCCTCGGCATCGATACCCCCCTCTACACCCGCTACGTCCCGACACGTTCCGTCGTGACGCAATTCCTGGAGATGGCAGCATGAACCGCTTGAACGAAACCACCGTGCAAAAAGATATCGGCGCGCTGGAACGACATATCCTCGCATCCCGCGATATCGCCACGCAGATGGGAGACCCCTTCCTCTCCTATCTGCTCTCGATGGCTCTCTTCACGATCTACGAGAAGAAGGCGCATCAGGAAAACGACCTGCTGAAGAGCAGCTACAACTGAGCAATTCCAGCAAAAGTGCTTGAGCGCTTTGCGTCCGGAATTGCGTGAAAACAAAGATATAGAGCATTTCCGTGACGTGAAGAAAATGGAAATGCTCCAACGGGTCCCCCGGGGCCAGCGGCCGGGCTTGAAGCAGACCTCCCCTTCAGGCTCGGCTGCGCCTCCCGATCTCAGGCGCCTTGCCTGAACTGGCCAGAACTGGCCGCAGCTACCGCCTCATGGAAGCGATCGCCGAAATCAAGGCCTCGTGCTGATAGGGTTTCGGCAGGAAAGCGGTGTTGGCCGGCAGCGACATGGGATCGAGCCGCACCATGCCCGAGGTAATGATGATGCCGATATTCGGCCGCATCGCCCTTACCCGCTTGGCCAACTGGATGCCATCCATCGAACCGGCCATGTTGACGTCGGTGAAGAGGATATCGACATCGTCGCGGGCCTTCAGAAGCACCATCGCCTCATCCGCATTCCCGGCCTCGAGCGCCACGTGCCCAACATCTTCAAGCACATCCAGAATATTGAACCTGATCAGCGGCTCATCCTCGACAATGAGCACCACGGCACCCTGGGAAGCCACCATTCTGCGATTGCCCTCTTCAGATCCAGTCTGACAGGAGTAAATGTAGCCCGTGTGCGAAGGTTCCAGAGGGCAAACCGGAAATATGCATCGTCCACAGATGCTTGCGCTGATGGCTTGTGACTGTCCCGGATTTGCGTTAAGCGGACACAAGCTGCGGGTGCCATTGCCCCGGCTGACCGCACCCTGGGTGCCGGGCCTGTAGCTCAATGGTTAGAGCCGGCGGCTCATAACCGCTTGGTTGGGGGTTCGAGTCCCTCCGGGCCCACCAGTTTCTCATCTTTTCAAAAAGCTAATGTAGCCGGACGCGAAAAACCGGAATTTTGACACCAGGTTCCGGAATTCTGAAATTGGCGCGCCAATCATTCAAAGGGACTTTAAACCGCTTTTGAAGAGCCGGGACCTCACGCGCCTTTTTTCCGCGTAAAAAGCGCTCTCATGATCTTAAAGAAATCTTTGATCAGCCGAATGTAGGTCCAGTAGTTGGGATATTCGTCATATGATACCTCCCAAGGCGGCGTGCGCGGATCTCTTTTCTTGCGCCTAACACCCCAAGGGCCGACGTTGTCGCCTCCTAGTTTCTGCATCTCTTTCTTGAGTGCATCAATCTTGTCGCGCTCGGTTGGCATCTCAGTCCTTAAACAATCCGTAAGGCGTTCGAAATCATCGGATGTCTTGCTACGTTTGCCGCAGTCCGTTTCTGCAATGCTGCTTCCGCAGCCAAGGAACCGTACTAGGCCGCCGAAAACCACATAACGTTACCCGCCGGCATTATTCTCCGCATTTGATTCGTCAACTTTTGGAAGACCAGCTGTCTTGATCGTCAACCAAACGAATAAAATCAGCGCGACCAGCGCAGGAACGCCCAAAAGGACACAAAAATAAATCACCAGTGGAAGGTCGTGAATTCCTACGAATAGTTCCTGCGCAGCACACTTATCCGCCATGTAATCTTTGAAATGTGTACACTTGCCGGCGTCGGGGAATAAATAGAAAGCCCCGTCCACAACAACCAGGAAGCCAGCCATGATGGCCATGCCTTCAAGCAGTTTTCCATTTGCTTGCCGCCTGAGTGACAGCTCCGGCTTCGTTTTCTTAACCGACCAGAGTAACTTGCCGAACAGGAAGCACGCAGCTGTACCGAGAAACTGGGCAAGCATAATCACAAAGAAAAGGTTGAAAGCGGGTTTGACGAGGTGGGCAGTAAGTGCAGCCAGAAATGCCACCACCCCCAGTATTGAAACTGCGGACACCCACGTAAGCCCGTCTCGCGTCACAACAGCACGGTAGAGCCCATATGACGCCCAGGCGGTCAGGGCTATGGGGACGGGACCGATGGGCCAAGGAAACGATAGATCAAGCATGCTGCGACTATGCCTGATCAAATGCGTTACTCAACCGAATTATGTCTCGACACCGGGATCTTTCCTAACTCAGCGATGTAATGCGTCCGGGTCGTACGGCTGAGGTTCCATTTTGCCCCACGAACCTCAACTGTCGGACGACCATGTCCCGCTTCGGCGGGCTCTTTTTGCGAGATCCCCGACATTTTACGGATATCTTTCGGTCGCCGGATGCCACAGTCTAGCGGTGCGCGGAGCATGGTTGGTTACCACGGCGCAGGCGCTGGCGGTTTGGTTGGAAACAGACCGTCAGCGTCGCCCAACCAAGCGGAAATCCTTATTTTCTCCGCATTCGCCGCTTCTGCTAGGCGATACGGATCTTGCAATCATCTCTCAGCGAGATCTCATCAGCCGCGAAAATGCCTTGGCTACAAAACGCTGGCCGAAGTGTTCATGGCCCATTTGCAAGAACAGGGGTGATCCCCTACCCTGAACGTCGGCGTGATGCATCTGGGTGAGCTTCTCCGATTCTTCCTCAAGCCCGACATCTCCATTCATTGCCGCCCCCTCATATTCATGATAGCTTAACCACGCTTTCGCGCTTGTGAAGCCAGGGATGGCAAGACGGGGGTGCGCGATGAATGTCTTTTGGATCAGCGTCATCTGCTTCGGCCTTGGGATCTCCGCTGCTACGGCAGGCCCACTGCATGATGCCGCGCGCGAAGGCAATGTCGAGCGCGTCAAGCAGCTTGCGGATCAGGGGGTAAACCTCTCCGAGCCTGATGATACCGGGGAACCGGCGCTGCTGATCGCGGCCCTGTCCGGCAAGGCCGATGTCGTCACTCTTCTTCTCGACCGCGGCTGCGACATCAAAATCCGCAACAAGGGCGGGCTGACGGCCCTGCATGCGGCGGCCTATGGCGGCCATCTGGATATCGTGGAACTGCTGGTGGCGAAAGGCGCCTCCGTCAACGACCACGACAACTTCTACAATATGACGCCGCTGCATGCGGCGGCCGAGGAAGGTCATGCCGATGTCATTGCCTTCCTGCTTGCGCAGAAAGCCGATATCGAGCCGAAGGAAAGGAACGGCTACACGCCGGTGACCCAGGCCGGATGGCGGTCACACTGGGACGCCGTCACTCTGTTGTTGAAAGCGGGCGCCGCCTGTCAGGGAGCGGACCTTACGGGTCAGTGGCTCTATGACGAATGCACGAAGCGAAAATGAGCGTGCGCGCCTGAAAAACGGGAGCATTGAAATGTCTCACTGGAATGGATTTGTGAAGGCTGCAGCTACAGGCGGCATCGCCGTCCTGCTGCTGGCAAACGAGGCCACAGCCGAAGACTTCGTCAACACGGGCTATTTCGGGGATGTGGCGATCAAGGGCTATGACCCGGTCGCCTATTTCACGGATGATAAGGCCGTGGAAGGATCACCGCAATATTCCCACCACTGGCTGGGCGCGACCTGGTATTTCGCCAGCGCCGAGCATCGTGACATGTTCGCCAAGGATCCCGGCAAATATGCCCCGCAATATGGCGGCTACTGCGCCGATGGCGTTTCCTTCGGAACGGTGACGACCAATATCGATCCGAAGGCCTGGCGGATCATCGATGGCAAGCTCTATATCAGCTATGATCCGGGTGCGGCCGAAGGGCTGGTGAAGAACCCAACGAAGGTGGTGGATTCCCAAAAACACTGGTCGGAAGTGCAGAACATCCTGATCTCGGAGAAGGCGCAGAAAGACTGGCAGCATCCCTCTGCCCAGCAGCTGACCAATCGGTGATCAGCCCCCGATAGAGAAGAATTTCAGCGCCTGCGGCGTGACATGAACATATGTCGCGCCGGGTTCTTCCGCAGCGTGATTGCGATAAACGTTCCCGCAGACCATCCGATCCATGAAATAGCCTGGGAACTTTTCGCAGAGCCAGTCTCCCTGAATTTCGACCGTGCCTGTTATGTTGGTGTTGGCGCTTCGATAGGCCGTGTTGCCGGCATTGTCGAAGAACTGGACGAATTGCGTGCCGTTGCGGTGTTTGCCGGTCCAGGTCTTGTCGCTGATGAGATCGCGCAACTGCTCGCCGGTGACCTGATCGTCCTTCTCGCCCCGAAATCCGAAGGGCCATTCGGGAATTCCGGCCTTCTGCAGCCTGCTCAGATGTTTGTTCAGATCGTCCTTGCGCCAGTAGTCGTAGAGATAGCTGTAATAGGTCAGGTTGCTTTCGGGAAAGAGCGCCAGGAGCTTCGTCTTCTCCTGAAGGCTGCGCGCCTTATCGCCGTCATCGATGTAGGCTGCCGTGAGAAATTCGCGCGCAGCCTCCGCTTTGGGAAGCGCGTCGCGGGCAGCCTCCATCAGCGAGATCGCCCGGTCCTCGTCTCCAACGATGTAGAAAACGATACCGGCCAGCAACTGGAAGCCTGATGATGGCGAAGGATCGAAGCGCAGCGCCTTTTCCATTTCGCTGATCGCCTGATCATGATTGCCGATATGAGCGAGCACGAGGGCCAGATTGCCATTGGCTTCAGCGTCGCTCGGCTGTGCCTGCACGGCACGGTTTGCCGATGTCAGTGCCTCGGTCTGGCGGCCATCGACCAATTGCAGCAGAGCAAGCACGGTATGCGCCCGCGCATTGTTCGGATCGATCTTCAATGCCTGCCCTGCCGCGTCATAGGCGATCTTGCGGGCAACAGCTGCCGACCAGAGGATGTTGTAGTCGTTGCGCCAGACATCGACGGCAATGCGGGCAATCCCCGCATGTGCATCGGCAAAGTTCGGATCGAGGTCGATCGCCTTCTGGTAATAGGACAGCGCCTCGCGATAGGTCACCACGTCACCATAGGTGAGACCCGCCTGCTCGGCCCGCATATAGTAATCATAGGCCTCGAGATTCTCCGTCGGGATCTGCGCCAGCTGCGTGCGCTCGCCCTCGCTCAGCCTGATGGCAAGCGCTGCGATGATCTTGCCGATCACGTCATCCTGGACTGCGAAGAGGTCGGCATATTCGCGGTCGTAGCGCTCGGCCCAGAGGGAAAGCCCGGTCAGCGCATCGATCAGTTTGACGTTGATACGCAATCGCGAGCCGGCGCGCTGCAGCGTGCCTTCAAGCACATAATGGACACCAAGTTCGGCGGCCACATCCTGTATCTTGCCGCCATCATCGCGCACCGCAAAGACGGAATGGCGCGCGATGACGAAGAGGCCGGAGACTTTCGAGAGTTCCGTAATCAGGTCATCGGTCAGGCCTTCGGCGAGATGATCGTGCTCGACGTCGCCGCTGACATTGATGAATGGCAATACGGCGACGGATGGTTTGTCGGGCAAAGGATAGGCAAAACGCCCGGTAATCGATGGGGTTTCGAGCAGCACCCATGGCTGCCACCACAGCGCCGCTGCCGCCGGAACGAGAAGGATCGCAACGCCTATTGCTGCGATGCGCCAGCGGCCAGGATATCGGCGAGCGTTGGCAGCTCTGTTTGCCGCCAATGGGCCGAGCACGACACGATAGACCCGCACGGGCTCGGCAATGCTTTTGAGCCTCTGCTCGCCGAGCGAGACGAAACCGACGTCGAGTTTCGATTTCACCTGGTCGTAGGCTGGGCCTGAGATCGCTATTCCACCGGGTTCGGCGAGCGACTGCATGCGGTCGGCCAGGTTGACGCCATCGCCGTGAATATCGTCACCCTCGACAATGATGTCACCAAGGTTGATGCCGATGCGGAAATCGAGACGGCGATCGGCCGGGATCTCCGCATTATGCTTCGCCTTCAGCTTCTGCACGTCCACTGCGCAGCGCATGGCGTCGACGACGCTGTGAAACTCGACCAGCAGCCCGTCGCCCATGGTTTTGACCAACCGCCCGCTATGCTCGGCTATCGAAGGCTCGACAATCTCTCTCAGGTCCGCCTGGAAACGCAGACGTGTCCCCTCCTCGTCGACCTGGCTTAGACGGCCATAGCCCACGACATCGGCAATCAGGACAGCTGCAAGGCGGCGCTCCATGCCAGTCTCTTCCCCCGAAAGGACGACAGCGGCAGCATCTTACAGTACCGCCATAGCCGATACCATCGACGGTGAGAGGGAAGGTCCTCAGCCTGTTGTGGGGTGGCCTGAGGCCGCGCCACTGTCACATCACTGTCACATCACTGTCATATTCTGCATAGGTGGCATGCCAAAATGCCCATTGTTACAGCATCACGCACAAATTATATGCTCGCCGGCTAACAAAAATAAGAAAAGTGAGCTTGCTATGCACTTGATTTTCAAACGCCGCAAAAGCGGCTTCATGCAACGGATCGTTAATGGCTTGGGTTCTGCCCAGCAGCGCTATCGTGATGCGCGCGAGGCAAGGAAGACCGCCATCCATCCTTCGTTTCTGGACGATTTCGGTATCTGACAACGCGGGCGCTCCAACGCAGGAGCGCTGAGCAATCCCTTTCGGGCCGGGGTTTCATCACCCTCTCAGGCAGCCTTCCGATCACCGGCGACCATGCTGGCCTCCTGCCTGACCTCCCCCTTCTTCAACATGATCCCGCAGGCAAACGCGACGGCGGAGAACACGAAGAAGAACGATTCGCCGATCGCCAGCCGATTGTTGGAATTGGACAGGATCGTTCCAAGGAAGAACAGTGTGATCATGGTATAGGCCAGCAAAGCGCTGAGGCTGATCAGTTTCTCCCTCCACGCGGCCACGACGCGTCTGTACATGGCGACCGCCAGAATGGCGAAAACGATAATGCCGAAGAGCCCGTGGCGGACGAGCATTTCGAAATAGCCATTGTGAAGCAGCGTATAAGGTACGCCGGCATAGGTCGTAGACTGCCAGAGCGTGAGCCAGTGGTTGCCGGCACCAAAAACTGGCGCCTGGGCAATCACTTCCGAGGCGTTCGCCCAGAGCTGCAGCCGCTCGCTCATCGACTCCGGCGTATCTTTCGACTCAATCGCGGAACTAACGGCATTCCATACGCCATGCGCCGAGATTTCAGTCTCGATCCGTGCGGTTGCCTCATAGGTCGGGCCGGCAAACCTCCAGATATCATCGCCGCCGACAAAAAGTGCCGCTGCGATGAGAGCGAGGACAGCAGCCCCTACCAACGCGGCTCGGCGCCTGTTTGCGTAAAGCAGCAGTGAAGCGAGCATGAGAGGCCCGACGAGGACGAGACTCAGCCAGACGCCTTTCGCCTTCGAGCCGTAAATGTTGAAAAGGCTGAGCGCGATGATGAGCGTCGCGACGGCAACAATCCAGTTGCCGGAACGGCGCTGGAGCTTGCCGGTCTCCCAGGCGTGCAACAGCCAGTAGAGGGCGCCGATCATCAGGAAGCCGCAGCCGATGGCCCCGTGGATCAGATTATTGTGGTAAAGTGGCGAAATGCGGTCGTCGCCAGCAAGGATCAGCCGATAGTCGGTAGAGACCAGCAGGGCGGCCAGTGCCACCGGGAAATAGATCGTAAAGACCGTTTCAACATGCTTGCGGCTGGAATAGAGCGCGATGCCGACCGCCGGGAAAAACAGCGTAAAGGCGTAGAGCCAATCGGACGCCCCCTTCTCGCCGTAAACGATCAGGCCGAAGAAAAAGCGCAGCAGCGCATAGGCACCCCAGGCAAGACAGGCATTGGCCAGCCAGTCACCCTTCAGCAGGCGAAAATTCGGCCTGAAATAGGCATAGGTCGTCCCGATCAGCAGCAGTGCCGCATAGCGATAGATGTCGCTTTCCACAATGGGAGCCGAAATCAACAGCAGCCACAGGATGACAAGGACCGGCTTGAGGTGGGAGGGCGTGGCAATCGGCTCTTCGCTCGCTACCATAGAGAATACCGTACCCTTCTAGCATAATCGGCGGCGCGAAGCAGATGAGTGACGGAGCGGCGTATTCCCGTGAATTTCTGCCGCCTGTAATCGAGCTTCGTCGCAATCGCGGTCTCGTGACTGTTTGCCCCTAGCTCTAGCAGATTGCTCTTGAGCGTAAAGGTATTAACCTTAGTCGACCACCCGCGTTCTATTGCCACATCGAAGGGATAGACCATGACGAACATGGTTCGCAGCAGCTTCTCAGCGCCGGATCGGGTGACGAGGTAGCAGGCCGCCGAGCCCTGCGGCCCGTGAATGCAGCGGCCAATGATATCGCGATATTTCGTCATCGCCTTGTATCTAAATCCATCGGACCGGTGATTGAGAAGCTTGACCAACTCTGCCTTCGGAACGGTGGCAAGCACCGCCTCCGCGCGCCGCATCAGATCGGCCTGCAGCTCGACATCGTCTTCCATGATGATGGCAGCATCATTGCTGCTGTTCAGAAACTCGGTAAGCGCCTTGAGGTGGCTGCGGTAGCAACCGTGCTCGCCCGGCAGATAGTTCCTGCCGTTGCGAAGAAGAAATTGCCGCTGGTTGATATCCGCCTTGTCGTGCGGCTGGATCTGCGAACCGTCCACGCCGGATATCCTGATGATATCGAGCTCCAGCGAATTGGCCTTTCGCGAAAGCTGTTCCCACCGGGCGATGGAGCGGTTCAGGTTGATGACATAGGCACCAAGTTTCATAAAGGCGGAACTTCAGTATGAGATGGAAAAGCACTTCTTTATAAGGTGATGCTTAATCGCGGGCAACTGCCATATGCCGCCACCATCTACCATGCGTTGTTTCTCCCCCCACACCCTTTGGTCGAACCCATTATTTATAGTAGAGAAATTCTCATGCGCGCTATTGCCGCAATAGCTTCACAATCCGCAGACACAAAGCTCGCAGGGACGCAAACAGCCGAGGAACAAACATGGCGCCGAACTACACCAAGACTGCCTTTCTCACAGCCTTTCTGAGCCTGCCGCTCGCGGCATCCGCTCCGCTTCTGGCGGAGGAGAACCAGCCGCGCGAAGCGGTCATCAACGTATCCGGAGAAGGCGAATCGGCATTGGCTCCCGATATGGCCGTCGTCAATCTCGCCGTGGTCAAGCAGGCAAAGACCGCCCGCGAAGCGCTCGACGAGAACAACAAGGCCATGAAGGAGGTGCTGGCTGCGCTAAAGAAGAGCGGCATTGCCGAGCGCGACCTGCAGACCTCGGGCTTTTCGATCCAGCCGCAGTATAATTACCCGCAGCCGGTCGATAACCAGCCGCAGCCGCCTGAGCTGATCGGCTACCAGACCAGCAATTCGGTCACCGTGCGCGTCCGTGACCTTTCCAAGCTGGGAGAGATCATCGACCAGTCCGTCACGCTCGGCGTCAATCAGGGCGGCGATATCCAGTTCACCAACGACAAGCCGGAAGCAGCCCTTGAGGAAGCCCGCAAGAACGCCGTCGCCAACGCGATCAAGAAAGCCAAGACGCTGAGCCAAGCCGCCGGCGTCGAGGTCGGCCGCATCATCGAGATCAGCGAGAATGTCGTCCGTCCGATGCCGCAGCCGATCTATCGTGCAGCGATGATGAAGGAAGCCTCCGATGTCGCTGCCGTTCCGGTCCAGGGCGGCGAAAACAGCTACAATGTCACCGTCAGCGTGACGTTCGCGATCGAGCAGTAGAACATTCAGGGCGCTTCGGCGCCCTGCCCCGCGCTAACGCCACTCAAAAGAAAACCGCCCTTGCAGACAGCAGGGGCGGTTTTTTTGTGGTGAAAATCGTACGCCGATATCAGCGGCGCAGGAGCGGGCAACCGCGAACGTTGCCAAAGGTCATCTGGTCGGGACCGCGACGACTCCAGCCCTGCACGATGACACGGCGTGGCGTGACATCGACGACGCGCGTGCGGCGCAAACCGTAATCCTCGGCGATATTTTCCGCCATGCGCGGATCGCAGCCGCCACGCGGCGGGCGACCGTAACCTGGCGGAGGCAGAGGCGGACGGCCATATCCCGGCGGCGGTGGCGGCGGGCGGCGCCAATCCGGCGGCGGCGGACCACGGTCCGGTTCGCCGATAATGATATTCACCTGCGCGGAAGCCGGCACAACGGTGCCGGCCAGCGCAGCAGCGGAAAGAAGGGCGGCAAGCCCCGCCTTCGCCAGAAACTGCATCATGAAAAAGATCCTCGTGGTTAGTAGCCGCGCGCGGGCAATTGCCGAAGCCTGTTTCGGAATCACTTACATACAGTTCCGAGAGAAGACGGTCTAAAGTGTCGCGGTCAAGGCAAAATGGCCGAAGCGCAGGTTTTCCCGGCTCCGGCCGATGGAATTAGCGGTACATGACAGGGCAGCCGCGCACGTTGGCGAAAGTCATGCGGTCCCAGCCACGGCGATCCCGGCCGGCAACGACGACCCGGCGCGGTGTGATGTTGAAAACGCGCACGTCGCGCAGGCCGGAATAACGGGCTTTGCGGATGGCCTCCATCGGCGAGCAACCGCGAACTGGCGGACGGTGGTACTGCGCCTTGACGACGAAGTCCGTCTGCGGCGCGGCGAAAGCGACAGAACCCGCGAGCGGGATGGAACTCAGAGCAAGCAGTGCGGCAAGCGAAGCCTTGGCAAGGAAATGCGACATTTGGGGTTGTCTCCTCGTGGTGTTTCCTCGATCTCCCGTTTGGGATTGTCTCGAAACTAAACGCGTGAAGCTGAATGCCGTTCGAACCGCCCATTCAGTTGGCATTCAGAACTGTTAACGAGATCATGGGCTGAGATGCAGGACCACGTCACGCCGATGCGGGTGGTCACGGTGCTCGAAGAGATAGATGCCCTGCCAGGTGCCGAGCACCAGGCGGCCATGGCTGATGGGAATGCCGATCGAAACCTGCGTCAGCGCCGCCTTGATGTGGGCAGGCATGTCGTCCGGCCCCTCCGTCGTATGAACGATCCAGCGCATGGACGGATCGGAAGACGGCGGCACAAGGCGGCGAAAAAAGCTATTGAGATCGGTCTTCACATCGGGATCGGCATTTTCCTGGATGAGCAGCGAGCAGGAGGTATGACGGACGAAGACCGTCAGCAACCCCTCCTCCATGCCGGACTGGCGCACGAAGGTATTGGCCTGATCGGTGAATTCGTAGAGGCCCTGGCCGCGGGTGGAAAGTGTTATTGTTGTCTGAGGCAAGGCGGGCTCCGTCGCAAATTGTCCCTGCGAGGTGGCGCGCCCTGCCTCTGGAGTCAATGGAAATGAGTTAAAACTAGAGCCGCAGCAGCTCCTCGAAACCGCCGTAGATCATGCGCTTGCCGTCAAATGGCATCTTCCATTTGTCGCTGGAAAGGCGCGGATCGGCCATGACCTTAGTATTGATCTCGTCGCGGTGCTGCCTGGATTTGTAGAGGATCCATGAAAAGACCACCACCTCGTCATCCCTTGCCATGACAGCGCGCGGAAATGAGGTCATTTCGCCATAGGGCACGTCATTGCCGAGGCACTCGACATATTCGAGCGCACCATATTCCTTCCAGATCGACCCGGCATAGGCGGAGAATTTCTTATAGGCATCGACATTCTCGCGGGGAACGGCGACGATGAAACCATCAACATAAGACATTGCACTTCTCCTCTTGCGTTAACGTCCGAAAGACGTTCGACGCCGGTCACATCCGACATTGCCGCGTCAATTAACGTCCGCGGCCGTGCGGCAAGGAGATGAGAGCCCATCAGCCCTGAAGGGTCTTTACCTTGAGGAGATCGGGGAAAAGCCGCGTCCACAAGAGCACGACGGCGATCGTACCGACTCCGCCGACAATGCCGGCTGCGACCGGACCGACCACACCGGCAAGCATGCCGGATTCGAACTCGCCGAGCTGGTTCGAGGTGCCGATGAAGAGCGAATTGACGGCATTGACACGCCCGCGCATCTCATCCGGCGTCAAAAGCTGCACCAGCGAACTGCGAACGACGACGCTGACCGTATCGGACGCACCGATGACCAGCAGCGCCAGAAACGAAAGCGCGATGTTGGTGGAAAGCGAGAATACGATGGTGGCGACACCGAAAACCGCGACTGCGAACAGCATCTTGCGGCCGACATCCGATGTCAGCGGCCGTCGCGCCAACACAATCGACATGGCAAGCGCACCGATTGCAGGTGCCGCGCGCAGCATGCCGAGCCCCCACGGGCCGGCATGCAGGATATCACTGGCAAACATCGGCAACAGCGCCGTGGCGCCGCCAAGCAGAACCGCGAAAAGATCGAGCGAGATGGTGCCGAGCATCACCGGCCGGCTGCGAATGAAGGAAACCCCGGCGAAGACGGACGACAAAGTCACCGGCTCACGTTTCGAGGGCGCCCATTCCATGCGGATCGAAATCACGTTGAAACTCGCCGCGGCAAACAGCACGGCCGACATCGCAAAGGGAGCGACAGGGCTCACTCCGTAGAGAAGACCGCCAAGCGAAGGACCGATGATCAGCGCCGTCTGCATCATCGAGGTCGAGGTGGCAATCGCTTTCTGCAGCATCGAAGCCGGCACGATATTCGGCAGGAGCGCCGCCATGGTCGGTCTTTCGAAGGCGACAACAGCCCCCATGATGGTGACCGCAACAAGCATTCCAGCCGGCGAAAGCCATTGCTGCCACGTCGCTATCGCCAGCACCAGCGAAGTAATCGCTTCGACGAGTTGGCAGGCAAGTCCGATCCGTCGGCGATCGAACCGGTCGGCGACATGGCCGACGACGAAGGTCAGAACAGCCATCGGCAGAAACTGGCAGAAGCCGACGAGGGCAAGCGCGAAGGCGCTATGGGTTTGTTCGTAGATCATCCATCCCATGGCGATCGCCACGGACTGAAAGGAAAGCGAGGAGAAGACCCGGGAGGCAGCGAAATTCAGATAGCCGGGATGGCGCAGAACGCTTTCCCGCTCTTTCACTATTATGTCCATTGTTCAGTCACCGGCCTGCGGCCAAGCCCCAGGCACTTATAGGAATCTTATAAGAACGGAACGGTGTTCTGCTCGAAAATGATCTATGTCAACCGGAATAAGCTCCGGCGCGCAATTGCCGCATCAACGTGGAGGTGGGCAGCAGCCCGACGTTCTAGCACGCGGCGGTATGGAGCTGGTCGCGCATGTTGAGCAGCCAAATGGTCTCCTCCATGACACCGAGGATTGCCGAACGCAAATCCGGGCCGACAAGAGCGAGCAGCTCGTTCTGCGAACTTCCTATGATCTCCGTGCCGCTTAGAAGCTGTCTCATCTGCTCGACAGAGGGAGTGGTGGAAATCTCAGCCGCATCCTGAATGTCCGGAGAAGGAATACCCATCCAGGCAAGTGCCGAAGCAACGAGCACTTTGGAGAGCGCCCGGCACAGCGGACAGGGCAATTCCCCTGATATATTGACCATCTTCCGCTTGAAGCAGGCGATCGTCGCCCGGACTTTGCTGTTGACGGCTGCGAACATGCCGACAGCAATCCTGCGAGCAGCTTCGACGGGTCTCACGATGTAGACCCTTTGCCGGCTCCAGAGTGAAGAGGCGGCACTATTTTCCTCATCGAAACCCTGAACAAGGAAATCGCCTCTCCCTGCCAGTATTTCCAGGAGGATCAGAACGTATCCGTCGCTGCGAAAGACATCGAATTCAAGATTGAATGAACCATCGCCGAGGCCTTCAACGATACGAATATCCAATACTTCGGAGCGAAGCTCCACCTGATCCAGTTTCATGAGGTCCCCGGCCTGCAGTATTCCTCGCGCGCGACGAGAATACTGCAACCTGAGGGGGATTCATATTAACCCAATACGCTTACACGTCCGGCGTCATTTTTCCCGATGCGATCGATCAGAAGGTGGAAGTCAAGTAATCCCTTAGAACTGCCCCGCTTCGGGCGACGGCAACTCTTCGATGGAATCGACCCTATCAGGATAAAAGGCCATATGGCCCTTGATGTTGGCAACGGCGGGATGGGGCGCCTCATACGTCCAGATCGCATTCTTCGAACGCTCGCCGCCATCAGGAATGCTGTAATAGGAGGCATCCCCCTTATAGGGGCAATGACTCTCGTGGTCGGTGCGCTCCAGCAGCGACATATCCACGTCCTTCCGTGGAATATACTGCACCGGCGGATAGGAAGCCTCGCGAAGCGTCAGCGCATCATGCGTATCGGCGATCACGCGGCCGCCGAGCTTGACGACGACGCGGGAGGGATTGTGTTCGACGGTGATCGGATGATCCGGCCCCGGAATCTTGATCGGCTTGCCTGACATGAATGTCGTCTCCGGATTGATATCTCTCCGAAAGAGATAGGGTAGGCAAACGGCCATCCCAAGGGGTCAGCGGTCCCCTCCTCGTTCTCGGCCGATTTCACCCGCAGATGTGCGGATGAGGGACAGCATCGGCAGATTCGTGCCGGACCGCGCAGGCATAACGCCGATGATAGTGAAAGAGCCGCGGAGTGTTCTCCTCCGCGGCTTGTGATCTTATATCGTCTTACCAGCGGTCGAGGCCGAGCAGCTTGCGGCCGAGCGGCGTCAGCTCGGCAGTCTTGGCATTGTGCTTTTCCCATTCGCGCGGATCGCCAGGGAAGGCATCGCGCTTGGGATGGTCGAGCTCTCGCCACAGACGGATCCGTTCCTCACGTTCCTCCGCATTGTCGTATTCGGCCGGATGCATGGAGATATATTGCGCCATGCGCACCCGATTATCCGAATGGTTGGGGCGAACGCCGTGGGCGAGCAGTGAATTGAAGATCATCAGGTCACCCGGCTCCATGTCGATATTGACGACTGAAAGGCCGGTCATATCGGGATGCATCGGATCACGGTCCTCGGGCTGCGTCTTCACCCATTCGTCGAAATGCTCGAAGAGATAGGGTACGCACTGGAAGCCACCGACATCGCCGTCCTGCTTCTTGAGGCTCAGCACGCCCTGCACGCCAATCGGCAGCGGCCGGATGGACGTATCGACATCCCAGTGGATGAAGCCGTTGGGATTGCCCTTCACCTTCTTCGGAGGGTTGAGGTTGGCGCGGTCGATCGTCACCCACAGGTCTTCGCGGTCCCAGATATCGACAAAGACGTCATAGACGCGCTTCTCCATCCGGTTATCCCAGAGCGCCTGGTGATTGTAGATCTCCAGCATGCCGGTATTGTTGAGCTCCTTCATCTTGTGCTCGCGGCGCTGCGGCGCATACCAGGTGGAAGGGTCGTTCGGATCCTTCTCGTCAAAACGCCAGAGCACGTCCACAAGCCGCGCGACATTGTCCGCAGGAACGGCCTGGCGAACGATCACATAGCCCTTGGTGATCCAGTGCTGCCAGTCCGCCGCCGAGAGCACCCGCAGCGGCAGCTTCTTCTTGATGTCCTTGAGCTGGGTGGTGACCGACGAGGCCGTCGGATGAGCGTCGCGTTTCACTGCCAGTTCCATGAGATCCTCCCATCATTTGAACCATTCCTGTGGTTTCAGGCTATGATGGGGAGTGTAGCCTCGCATCGCGGCTCATGTTGTGCCACCTTGGCGGATTATGATACTATTCTGGCGTCAATGACCTGAAGGGCGCCCGATGAGGCCTTATCTCGAAATCCTGCCACGGCATGCCGATGCGTCCTGGAGCATGCTGAACCGACGGCTGGATGAGGCGATCCCTTTCCAGTGGCACCACCATCCCGAATTCGAGCTGACCCTGACGCTGAATTCCATCGGCCAGCGCTTCATCGGCGACCATACCGGGGAATATGGGGACGGCGATCTCGTGCTCGTCGGCCCCAACCTGCCGCACACCTGGGTATCCCGCGCGAAATATGACGAGACCACCCCGCATATCGCGCTGGTTCTCTGGTTTCATCCGCACTGGATTCGTCAAGTGACGGCTGGCGCGGTCGAGCTCGCCCCGATCGAAGCGATGCTGTCGCGCGCCGATCGAGGATTACAGTTTTCAAAGGAAACAGCCGACGCCGTGCGCAGCGAAATCGAGGCGGTCTTTTCAAAACCACCCGCCGAACGGCTCCTATCCCTTTTGAATATTCTCGGACGCGTCGCCACCGACCGGCAGGCATCCGCGCTTGCCAGCACCCCCGGCCAGAGCCCGGAACTGCAGGAAAGCCGTGAGCGCATCGACCGGATTCTCACCCACCTGCATCTGCACTATGCACGCACGATCGGCCTGGAAGAACTGGCCGATATTGCAGCCCTCAGCGTCTCCGGCCTGCACCGGCTCTTCCGTCGCCACACGGGCACGACCGTCTCCGACTATCTGATCCGCATGCGCATCGGCGACGCCTGCGCCCGCCTCTCCGCCACAAGCCAGCCCGTCGGCCATATTGCCGATGCGGTCGGCTATGGTTCGCTCGCAAACTTCAACAGGCAATTCAGGGCACAGACCGGCATGACGCCACGGGAGTATCGAAACGTCTTTCGCCGCGCCTAGCTTCTCGCCACCCGACGCAGGCTCGTGAGGCCAAGGCCAATGACGGCCGCCAATACGCAGGCGATCCCGAAAATCTGGTTGGAGCCGATCGCCTCGCCAAGAACCAGGAAGGCGAAAATGACAGCCGTTGCTGGTGCGACGGCCGTGAATAGAGAGGCCTCAGCGCCGCTGACACGCTCCGCTCCCGCATACCAGAGTATGAAGCCGCCGACGGTCGGCACCAGCGCATAGTAGACAACCGCGACCAAAGCGGGTTGCGAAGCGATGCCGATATCATGATGCTCGAACAGAGCTGGCACACCGGCAACGACGAAACCAATGGCTGTCATCAGCGCCGACTGCGTCAGCGGCGGGATCGCCCTCCCGAGCCGCTTGTTCAACAGGATGAATAGCCCCTCGCAGATAACAGCGCCAAAAATCAGCATGTCGCCGGTAAGGGACCCGCTTCCGGCAGCCGGCGAAAAGACGATGGAAAAGACGCCAGCCGCCGCAAGACCGATCGCCAGAAGCAGGAAGCGCTGCGGCCTCTCGCCAAGCACGAGGATGGAGATCGCCGCGGAGACGACAGGCAGCGTGCCGATGATGACGCCGGCATTGGCCGCTGATGTCAGCGACAGGCCCGAGATCAGCAAGGTCGTATATCCGACGCTTCCTGCGCCGGCCTGCGTGACGAGGATCAGCCAGTCCCGCCCGGAAAGCCGCGGCAATCGCGATCCCGTCCAGCGCATCAGGAAAAGGAAGAAGGGAAAAGCCACCGCAAAACGCAAGGCCGTCGCCGTAAAGGGCGGCAACCCGGAGGCGATGACCTTGCTGGCAATCACTGTGCTGCCGACCGTCGTCATGGCCAGTGCGAGATAGATATAACCCTGAAATTCCCGGCTCATCTGCTGCTCCTTTCGAGACGGCAGAAGGAAACAGGCTAAAAGGCATGACGTCTTGAACGAAATTGCAAGCGCTCAGGAACGACCGCGCACATAGGCGCCGGGCGTCAGGCCGTAGCGCGAGACGAAGGCGCGCGTCATATGACTCTGGTCGGCAAAGCCGCTTTCGGCGGCAGCCTCCGCCAGTGGCGCGCCGCGGGCGATCAGCCGGCGGGCAAGATGCACACGCGCCTGAACAAGATAGGCATGCGGCGTAAAACCCGTCGCCCTTGCAAAGGCGCGCAGCACCTGAAACCGGCTGAGCCCGCTTTCGCGCGCCAGATCGGCGAGTGAAATTTCCGCGGACGGATCATCGTCGATCAAACTGCGGGCATGGGCAATGGAATGCGGCGCCCTCTCCGGCACGTCCCCCATCACTGTTTCGCGCATCGCATCGGCAATGACTGACAGCAGCAGTTCCTCGCAGCGCAGCCGCTCCTCATTGCCGGTGACGGCAGAAAACAGCGCGCGGAACCGGTCGGCGAGCGGTCTGTCGTGAATGACGGGGCGCGGAATCTCCGAGCGGCGAACCCCGCCCCCTGCTACCTCGCGCGCAAGACCATCCATGACGGCGGGATCGAAGTAGAGAATGCTCCAGGAGCGCGCCTCGCCGATCGGCGCGCCGTCATGCACCTCATTCGGATTGACGGTGATGAGATCGCCGGCTTCCGCCTCGACCATGCCGCGCCCACTCAGCGATTTCTGCGCACCTGAGAAGAGCAGGCCGATGCCGAACTGCTCATGCGTATGGCGCGCGAACCGATGGCTCGTCGTCGCGACCACGGCCTCCAGGCCCGGCACGGACGAGTTCAGCATCCTGAACTGGCTGGCTGCCATGGCGATCTCCTTCGCAGCCGACTTTGCCAGCCGACAGCGGACCGGGCAAGCGGCTGCGAGAGCATTTGTTTTCGCGCAATTCCGGACGGAAAACCGCTGCACACTTTTGCTGGAATCGCTTTAAAAGAACTCGTCGAGAAGCTGATAGTAATCCATCTTCACGGGATCGATGATCGACAGGCCGTAGGCATTGAGAAACAGCCGCACGAATTCCTCGCCGAAATTATAGGCGATGCTGTGGCAGGCAAGCGCGATATCCTGATAGCGGTCGGCAACGCCAAGGCGGCAGCAATCGATATAACCGGCAAACCGTCCATCTGCGGTCAAGAAGTTCGGCAGGCAGGCATCGCCATGCGCAATGACGAGATTCTCGCTTGCCGGCCGCAATCGCTGCAATTCGCCGAACAGGAAGAAGGCGCTTTTGCCGAGCCGCTTCTCGTCGAAATCCGTCTCATCGACGACGCCCGCCCGCATACGCGCCTCGGCGGCAGCAAGGCGATTGTTCAGACGATGATCGAACGGACAGGCGCTGATATCGAGGCTGTGGAGTATGCTGAGCGCGGAGGCGAGGACTTCGACGCGCTCTTCCGGCAACAGCATTGCAGCCGTCACGAGATCGGCGCCCGGCAACGCCGTCATCAAGAGGAAGCTGCGTTCGCCATCGCTCTCGTGAGCGATGACCTCGGGGCATGGAAGGCCGCGGCTCGCAAGCCAGACGAGCCTCTCGGCCTCGTCGGCAAGCTCGCAAAACGGACCCGCCTCCTCGACCTTCAGGTAAAGCCCGGGACGCCTTTCGGCTTCCAGGCGGAAAACACATGCCGAGGAACGGCCGAGAGCATCCCGCCGCCATTCATAGCCGCCAAGATGGCTCCGAAGCGAAACCGGAAGCCTGCCATCCTCTTGAAGCGGAACGACCATGACGATCCTGTAATGGAAAGAAGCTCTGCCGGAGAGCCGGTGCTAGCGCCTTAGTGGAAGGTTTCGGCCGGCGCGCTTTCCAGGAGAATTTCGAAAGCCTCTTCCAGGGCCGCGACCAGAATGTCGGTCAGCTCGTCTGCCTTGTGTTCCAGAAACATCAGGCTGACAGCTTCTTCCTGACGCTCGAAGAAGTGCTCGATCTCGTTCGACATATCATTTGTCCCTTCGCTACCGTACCATAACGGGCATGGGAAAACGATAGAGATGGTTCCTTGCGCGTGGCTTGTTGCGAATGGAGCGGCCAAGGTGCCGACGACTATTCGCGAATATCGTATTTTCCATACTGGTTACGGGGGATCAAGCCGCCCACTTCGTGGGCAAACGAAACCACCTTCGTGGCATCCACATCCACCTCACAACGGAAACGAACATGGTACCAACCCTTGGCCGTACCAAAAGCTGCATCGTCAATATTCAACAGGGTTCCTGCTGGCAACCCGTACTGGGGCAGTGCATAGGGCTGATAACTCGGAGAACCGTAAGCGAGTTGGGCGCGAAGCTCACTGGCGCAAAGAACGGCCACCCTTTTGCTGCGTGGGAGACCGTCGATTGCGGACTGCGCAAGGAAGGCTCCGTCCTCAGTGGAAGAAAACAGCGTCTTGGCATTCGCCAGATCATTGTTCTTCGCCACCTCTTTTGGCTTTTCAGGAGTTCTCTGCGCCGGCGCCTTGGTTTGCTCGAGACTGGTCTTGGCTTCACCCGACACATCTGCTGGCGGCCCATTTGGCTCCGGAGAAGCATCAGCGGCCGCAACTTCCGGAAGCTTCACATCATCTGGAACGGGCCTTGATGGAGGCGTCTCAGTTTTTGGTCTCTCGGCGGCGGCCTCTGTGGGCATTTTCTGCGGCTCAACATCGCGCTTTGGCGGCGTCGTCGCCGGCTTTGCTTCGCCTTCAGACGAATTGCCCGCCAACGTTTTTTTTGGACCGCTGTTCTTGTCGCCAAATTCTGTGACAAGACGCATAGGCGGCATAGGCGTCTGCCTCGTTTTTTCTGCCGTCTCTGCGGCAGGTGGAGGTGATTGTGGCGGTGGTGGTGGCGGTGGCTGTTTCGCCCTCGCCTGTTCCTTCGGCTTCTCTTCCTCTTTCGGCTTTTCCTCCGGCTTCTTCTCTTCCGGCGGAGGGACGAGCTCCACCTTCACGCTCTCGTCTTCGGCGGGCTTCGGCTGGATATCAGGCAAACCGAATATGAGGAGCGCGACGATCGGCACATGCAGGAGCACAGACGCGACAACACCCCAGCGAACGCGAGGCTCCTCGTGCTCCTTCTCGTGGTCGGTATCTGCCGGTTCGACGTCTTCTTCTGTCACAGCAGCGATGTGGCCTCTAAAACCGGCAGCATCAAGCCACAAATCAAAAAAACCTCGTGATCATCAGGCCCAAAGCTCATTGGTCGGCTTCGCCATCCTCGGCGACCAGATTGCGCTCCTGCCACTCATCCCTCGGAATGGCCTCGCCGATCGCAAAGGCAAAGGCCACGACCGCCTTGCCAGTGGGATCGACTTCACAACGGAACCAGATATTGAACCAATTGCCCTTGCTCCGGAAAGCCCCACCCTCGACCTCGACGCTGGCGCCCCTCACCTTCTCCGGCTTCATGGCATAGGGCGCAACGAGATCCGGCGCAGAGCCAGGCCGGGAACGGCTGACCTGTTCCAAGGCTTCGAGATTGCAGAGCTGCAGATTGCGCTCGCCGCCCGATAATGTAGCGAGCATCTCACGCGCTTTCCGGCTGCGCGGACTGGCCAGCGTCTTCCCCGAAAAGAGCACTTTTGCCTGCGTCAACTCCGGCGGGCCGGATATGACCGGCTTCGGCAATGCCGGCAAGGAAGGAGCTATTTCTCTCGACGCTGTCTCAGGTGCTGCGGGCGCCGCCTCTTCCGCCGCCGAATTCTCTCTGTCCGGCGGTTGCCGAACGGCAGGCGGCGGAATTGGAGTGGCGATTGCGGGCGGTGTCACGACTTCAACGTCGATGCTGTCTTCCAGCGGCGGCCTGACAGGCTCCACCTCAGGCAGGAAAGCGAGCAGGAGCAAGCCGATGCCCAGATGCAGCACGAGCGACACCGGCAAGGCCGGATCGAACTTCACTCTCTGCAACAGGCCGGCATGTTCCATCGGCAAGGCAAATCCATGCTCTGGGTTCAAGGCGCAGCGACACTGCCAGCGCCGCGGGACAACCGCAACGCCGCATCTGGCTCATCACCAGTTATCGCCATCCTGATCTATGTGAGCGACGCGATGATGTCGCGATAATGCACTTCCGGAAACGCTTTCAAGGTTTTCGTGCGCACATTGCCGCCCGCAGCAAGGGACAACGTGAAGCGCGCCATCACGCGGTCATCAGGCGCCTCGCAGACGGCAACCATGTCGTACTCGCCCATGGTGAGATAAAACTTGTCGAAGGAACCGCCCATGCTGCCAAGCAGGTTCCTTGCCGCATCCAGCCGCTTGGGAGAGTCCTTCGCGTTCCGGATGCCCTGATCGGTCCAGTTTATCAGCAGAATGTAGGTGGTCATGCTGCACCTCCTGGCGGAGGCCATGGTCACGCGGCACATGATACCGCTCGCACGCCGCGACCGCTCTCTTCCCCCGCAACCGGAATTATAGGCCCGTCACCATATGGGGACAAGCAGCGCGAGAACCATCAATCGGGCTAATCCGCTCATACCTCTCCTGCAAGGAAAAACCCGGCCAGCGAGGCTAACCGGGTTCTGATTTCAATCCTCGTCGACTCTTTAGCTGTCGAGGAACGAGCGCAGCTTGCGAGAGCGGCTCGGATGCTTGAGCTTGCGCAGCGCCTTCGCCTCGATCTGGCGGATACGTTCGCGGGTGACCGAGAACTGCTGGCCGACTTCTTCGAGCGTATGGTCGGTGTTCATGCCGATGCCGAAGCGCATGCGCAGCACGCGCTCTTCGCGCGGCGTCAGCGATGCCAGAACGCGAGTCGTCGTCTCGCGCAGGTTCGCCTGGATGGCGGCGTCGATCGGCAGCAGTGCGTTCTTGTCCTCGATGAAATCACCGAGATGCGAATCCTCTTCGTCGCCCACAGGGGTTTCGAGCGAGATCGGCTCCTTGGCGATCTTCAGGACCTTGCGGACCTTTTCGAGCGGCATGGCGAGCTTTTCGGCCAGTTCTTCCGGCGTCGGCTCACGGCCGATTTCATGCAGCATCTGGCGCGAAGTGCGGACGATCTTGTTGATCGTTTCGATCATATGCACCGGAATACGGATCGTACGGGCCTGGTCGGCGATCGAGCGGGTGATCGCCTGACGGATCCACCATGTCGCATAGGTCGAGAACTTGTAGCCACGGCGGTATTCGAACTTGTCGACCGCCTTCATCAGGCCGATATTGCCTTCCTGAATGAGGTCGAGGAACTGCAGGCCGCGGTTCGTGTACTTCTTGGCGATGGAGATGACGAGGCGAAGGTTCGCTTCGACCATTTCCTTCTTGGCGATGCGCGCTTCGCGCTCGCCCTTCTGCACCATGTGCACGATGCGGCGGAATTCCGAAATCGAGATGCCGGTTTCCGTTGCGAGATTCTGGATCTCCTGGCGGATGTCGCGGATCGTCGTGTTCTCGCTCTTGGCGAATTCCTTCCAGCCGCGGGCGGCCAGATTGCCGATCGACTTCATCCAGTTCGGATCGAGCTCGGCGCCCTGATATTGTTCCAGGAACGAGTCGCGCTTGACGCCGTAGGATTCGGCCAGCCGCAGCAGGCGGCCTTCGTTCTGCACAAGGCGCTTGTTGATGTCGTAAAGCTGCTCGACCAGCGCATCGATGCGGTTCTGGTTGAGCGACAGCGACTTCACGGCCTTGATCAGTTCGTCCTTGAGCTCCTTGTAGCGGCGCTCCTGGGCGGAAGACAGCGTGCCGGTGGCAGCTAAGCGCTGCTCGACCTGCTGGTCCTGCAGCTTACGCAGCTTCTTGTAGGTCTCGGCGATGATGTCGAGCGTTTCCATGACCTGCGGGCGAAGCTCTGCTTCCATCGCCGCCAGAGAGAGGTTCGATTCGTCCTCGTCCTCTTCTTCCTCTTCCGGAGGCATGCCTTCGCCGCCGACATCGGTAATGTCGTCGTCACCGGAGCGCGAACGCCGGGTCCTTTCCTTCTCTTCGGCAGCCTTGCGGTCAGCCTCGATCTTCTCAGGACTCTGGAACTGCGGCGCAGCCTTGGCTTCCGGACCGGAATAGGTCGTTTCGAGATCGATGATCTCGCGCAGGAGCGTGGTGCCTTCGTTGAGTTCGTCGCGCCAGATGATCAGCGCCTGGAACGTCAGCGGGCTCTCACAGAGACCTGCGATCATCGTTTCGCGGCCGGCCTCGATGCGCTTTGCGATGGCGATTTCGCCTTCGCGCGACAGAAGCTCGACGGACCCCATCTCGCGCAGATACATGCGCACCGGGTCGTCGGTACGGTCGGTCGGCTCTTTCTTCTTGGCGGTCGCAAGCGCGGTGCCGCCGGAAGGCGCAAGTTCGCCGCCCTCGCTGTCATCGTTATCAGAGCTGTCGTCGTCGTCGCCGCCGGAAGCGCCGGCTTCCTCGGCTTCCTCATCCTCGATGACGTTGATGCCCATGTCCGACAGCATCGACATCGTGTCTTCGATCTGTTCGGACGTCACTTCTTCGGAAGGCAGGACGGCGTTGAGCTCGTCCATCGTCACATAGCCGCGCTTCTTGGCGGCCTTGATCATCTTCTTGACCGCGTCATCGGAAAGATCGAGAAGAGGGCCGTCGCTTGCGCCGTCGCGTTCGACTTCCGCTTCTTCGTTCTCTTTGACCTTCGTTGCCATTTATATCGTCGCCTTCCTGACGCTATTCATACTCGCTGTAGTGAATGGCAGTCTCGTGGCCCAGAGCGCGTGCGCACCGGCCTCGAATCACCTATACCCACCTAACGGGATGACATTTAAAGCCTGATTAACCACGATTGCCGGCATCGGACAGCAAAATTCAATTGCCATTGGATTTCCGGCCATGGTTGTGCGATCCGCCTTGACCCAGTTCACCGCTCAAGTGGAACGGTGATTCCCACAAAATTTGTTCTCGTCAAGCTTTTCCACAAAAAAAGCCACCGAAAACCCGGAAAAAGCCTTATCCACAGGCTTTGAACCGCGCCAGCGATTGCGAAGCTTATCTAGTATGTCACCGGGAAAAGACAAGGGCTTTTGTACAAACACTGGAATAGCCGCGTATCGCTCCAACCGCACGCCATAGATTCTTCGCAAATCGCCAACATGAGTTGTGAAAACAAGCTGTACGCGATTATGGGGAATCTCGGTGGCAAGGATCATGACGAGAAACAGGGTGATCCTTCTGGCCGCCATCGCCGTCAGCGTTTTCGCTTATACGAAAGTGATGGCGAGGATCGGCTCGGGTTCAACGCCTGCGAATGCGCCTCTGGAGCAACGAGCCGACCTCATTCGCGTTTATAAATCCGAGCGCCGTATGGTTCTCCTCCGAGACGAGACGCCTCTTTCGACATATCGGATTTCTCTTGGAAGCGCTGCCGATGAGGGCCCAAAGCAGCGAGAAGGCGACGAGAAGACACCGGAAGGCCGCTATGAGATTGACTGGCGAAATCCCCGGTCCATGGCGCATCTCAGTCTGCATATCTCCTACCCCAATCCGGCCGATCGGCAGAACGCCGAATTGAAGGGATATCCTCCCGGCGGCGATATCATGATCCACGGCCTTCCCAATGGCTGGGGCTTCCTTCAGACCATGCACCTGCTTTGGGATTGGACGGATGGCTGCATTGCCGTCACTGACCAGGAGATGCGCGATATCTGGGCACGCGTCCCCGATCATACGCCGATAGAGATCGTGCCCTAAACCACCGCCTAGCGTGACAGCTCGTCATAGGCGTTCACCGTCAGGGCCGACAGATCGAGCGCCGTAATACAGCGCAGATTGACGGATGCCATCTCCATGCCGTTGCGCTGTCGCTTCGTCCTCCTCACATCCAGTCCATCACGACCTTGCCGGAATTGCCCGAGCGCATTGCCTCGAATCCATCGCGGAATTCGTCGATCTTGATGCGATGAGTGATGACAGGCGAGAGATCCAGACCGCCCTGCACGAAAGCGATCATCTTGTACCAGGTCTCGAACATCTCGCGACCATAGATGCCCTTGAGGTTCAGCATCTTGAAGATCACCTTGTTCCAGTCGATCTCGAAACCGGCGGGCGCAATGCCGAGGATGGCGATCTTGCCGCCATTGTTCATCTTGTCGATCATGTCGCGAAAGGCGGGTGCTGCGCCCGACATTTCCAGGCCGACGTCGAAGCCCTCAGTCATGCCGATCGCCTTCATCACATCGGCAAGGTTTTCCTTGGATGCATCCACGACATAATCGATGCCAAGCTTGCGCGCGAGATCGAGCCGGTTCGGATTGATGTCGGTAATGACGACCTTGCGCGCGCCGGAGCGCTTGGCAACGAGCGCCCCCATGATGCCGATCGGTCCTGCACCGGTGACCAGCACGTCTTCGCCGACGAGATCGAAGGAAAGCGCGGTGTGAACGGCATTGCCGAACGGATCGAAGATCGCCGCGATTTCATCCGGAATATCGTCTGGGATCGGCACCACATTGGCTTCGGGTATGCAGACGAACTCCCCGAAGGAGCCCGGCCGATTAACGCCAACGCCGAGCGTGTTGCGGCAGAGATGCCCCCTGCCCGCGCGGCAGTTGCGGCATTTGCCGCAGACGATATGCCCCTCGCCGGAGACACGTTCGCCGACATTATATTTGGTGACGGCCGAGCCGATCTGGGCAATCTCGCCGCAGAACTCATGGCCGACGACCATCGGCACCGGAATGGTCTTCTGTGCCCACTGGTCCCAGTTCCAGATATGCACGTCGGTACCGCAGATCGCCGATTTCTTCACACGGATCAGCACGTCATTCGGGCCGACGTCCGGCACCGGCACATGCTCCATCCAGAGGCCAACTTCGGGCTTCGCCTTGACCAGTGCTTTCATCATGTTGGACATGATCTTTTCTCCTCAAGGCTCTCAGATAGTGCCGAGTTCGCGGCCGGCTTCGGCAAAGGCTGATATCGCCCGCTCGACATCCGCCTTCGAATGCGCAGCCGACATCTGCGTTCGGATACGCGCCTGCCCCTTTGGCACGACGGGGAAGGAGAAGCCGATCACATAGACGCCCTTCTTCAGCATCAGTGCGGCCATATCCTGCGCGAGCTTCGCGTCTCCCAACATGACCGGGATGATCGGATGCCCCTCGCCGGCAAGCGTGAAGCCGAGCTTGGTCATTTCGGTGCGAAACAGCGCCGCATTGGCCGACAGCCGCTCGCGCAGCGCATCGCCGTTGTCGATGAGGTCGAAAACCTTCAGCGAGGCAGCCGCAATGACCGGCGCCAGCGTGTTGGAGAAGAGATAGGGACGTGAACGCTGCCGCAGCCACTCGACGATTTCAGCCCTTGCCGACGTATAACCGCCGGATGCGCCGCCAAGCGCCTTGCCGAGGGTGCCGGTGATGATATCGACCCGGCCTTCGACCCCGCAATATTCCGGCGAGCCGCGGCCATGCTTACCGACGAAGCCAACGGCATGGCTGTCGTCCACCATGACCATCGCGCCGTATTTTTCGGCGAGATCGCAGACACCTTGGAGATTGGCGATGATGCCGTCCATGGAGAAGACGCCATCGGTTGCGATCAGCTTGAAGCGGCTGCCTTCGGCCTTTTTCAGCTCCTCTTCCAGCGCCGCCATGTCGTTGTTGGCGTAACGGAAGCGCTTGGCCTTGGAGAGGCGTACGCCGTCGATGATCGAGGCATGGTTGAGCGCATCGGAAATGATTGCATCCTCTTCGCCGAGCAGCGTCTCGAACAAACCGCCATTGGCATCGAAGCAGGAGGAATAGAGGATCGTATCTTCCATGCCGAGGAAGGAAGAGATGCGTGCTTCAAGCTGCTTGTGCTCTTCCTGCGTGCCGCAGATGAAGCGCACGGACGCCATGCCGTAGCCATAGCGGTCGAGCGCCTTCTTGCCGGCTTCCGCCAGTTCCTCGTTATCGGCGAGGCCCAGGTAGTTGTTGGCGCAGAAATTCAGCACGCGCTCACCAGAGGCAATGGCAATTTCACCTGCCTGCTTCGATGTGATGACGCGTTCGGACTTGTAGAGGCCGGCATCCCTGAGCGAGGCAAGCTCCGACTGCAGGTGGGAGAGAAATGCTTTTGTCATTGTAAACGCCCTTATCCCAAAAACGTCCTCAGATGGGGGCTGCCATTAGCACAAAGCGAGTGCTGATGTCGCTGATCCCGTACGATTTTTTTGCAGGCAATTCGCTGCGGGCAACCCCGTTATGCATATTTCGCCCCTTGTCCGCTTCGAAGCCATTCAGGGGCGCGCACGACAAAGACGCCGGCCGGCCGGAAGACACGTCGAGGCATTTGCTGAAGACCTATCTCTCAAGGAGATTTCGATCTCGCCTGATCGCCCTCTATGCATCTGATATCTTAAGGATCAGGACCATCGCCGATCTCCACGAGGCCGAAACGCTCCTGGATCGGCAGGATCACTTCGGGCGTCCTGGCGTCCGCCCGTTCAAGCTCCAAGAAGAAATGCTCGAACCCGCCGGGCGTGACGAAGCCCATCATCCGGCCCATTGTGTCTGCGACATTGCGCCAATGATGCGGCACGTTCGGCGGCAAGACGACGACGGATCCGACTGGCGCCTCGATCATCTCGTTTCCGCACCAGAAGCGGTAGTTTCCTTCGATGACACGAAAGACCTCCGTCTCGCGCGTATGCATGTGCCGCGACGGACCGGTTCCCGGCGCCGAGAAGGTTTCCCAGATGCCGTAAGCGCCGGCCGTTTCCTCCGCCGTTGCATGAATGAAGACCTGCCCGCCATGCGGATGCCTCGCAATCCGCTCACGTCCGGGCAATGACGCCACTGCTCTGTTGAACTGTGCCATTGAAGTTCCCCCAAAACTCTGCAGGAAGCCTAGCAGAAATCTTTGCCGATTGCAGCGCAAGGCATGTGCAACCGCACTATTCGTCGTGCGAGAGGATGATATCGAGGAAAGCGTCGCCGTAACGTTCGAGCTTCGACTGGCCGACGCCGGAAATGCCGAGCAGTTCCCTGCGGCTGCGCGGCCGCTCGGTGGCGAAGGCGATCAGCGTCGTATCCGGGAAGACGACATAGGGCGGTACGCCAAGCGACTTGGCAATCGACATTCGCTCGGCCCTGAGCGCTTCGAAGAGCGCGCCGTCCGCACCCGAAAGTCCGGTCCTGCGCTCCGCGCGCTCGGTCTTTTTCGCCCGGCGTTCGGAGGGCGCGCGATCCTTGCGGAAGAAGACCTCGCGCTCGCGCTTGAAGACGGCGCGCGCCTCCGGCTCCAGCTTCAGAGCTCCGAAAGCCTCGTGATCGACACGGATCAGCCCCATCGCCATAAGCTGGCGATAGACCGATTGCCATGTCCGAACAGCAATATCCTTGCCGGCGCCGAAGACGGGCATATCGACATGGCGGAAGCGCTCGGTCTTCTCGTTGACATTACCGACGAGCACGTCGATGACATGGCCGGCGCCAAAACGTTCGCCGGTGCGATAGACTGCCGCCAACGCCTTGATCGCCGCCTCCGTTCCATCCCAGGTCTCGACCGGCTTCAGGCAGGTATCGCAGCCGCCGCACTTGCCCCCGTGTGCTTCGCCAAAATGCGCCAGGATCGCCTGCCTCCGGCAGGATGCCGTCTCGCAGATCGCCAGCAGCGCATTCAGCTTGCCGCGCTCGATACGCTTGATCTCGTCGGCCGCATTGCCCTCATCGATCATCCGCCGGCGCTGGATGACATCGGCCATGCCGTAAGCCATCCATACCTCGGACGGCAGGCCGTCACGTCCCGCGCGGCCTGTCTCCTGATAATAGGCCTCGACCGAGCCCGGCAGATCGAGATGGGCGACATAGCGCACATTCGGCTTATCGATGCCCATACCGAAGGCGACAGTCGCAACAAGGCAGAGTTCTTCTTCCTTCAGGAAGGCATCCTGGTTGGCGTCACGCAGCGCCCGGTCCATGCCGGCGTGATAGGGCAGCGCCCGGATGCCCTGCGTGTTCAGCCAGTCCGCCGTTTCCTCCACCTTGGCGCGCGA
The DNA here is from genome assembly GCF_018987265.1 of Rhizobium sp. WYJ-E13. Taxonomy (NCBI): domain Bacteria; kingdom Pseudomonadati; phylum Pseudomonadota; class Alphaproteobacteria; order Hyphomicrobiales; family Rhizobiaceae; genus Rhizobium; species Rhizobium sp. WYJ-E13. Next base: position 2,620,232 of record NZ_CP076853.1, read on the forward strand.
CAGGCAATAGACGATGCCGCTGTTGCCCTTGTGGCCGGAGAGAAAGCGCAGGAGTTGCTGGCGCGGCTGATCTCGTTCGACGATCTCATAGGAAATATTCGGCCGGTCGAAGCTCGTCGTGAAAACAGCGGCATTATCGAGCATCAGCCGCTCGATAATGTCTTCCCGCGTGTGCGGATCGGCGGTAGCCGTCAGCGCGATGCGCGGCACGTCGGGATATTGCTCGGTGAGCTTGCCGAGTTCGCGATATTCCGGCCGGAAATCATGGCCCCACTGCGAGACGCAATGCGCTTCGTCGATCGCGAACAGCGCGATCTTCGCATTGCCGATCAACTCGCGGAAACCATCCATCAGGATACGCTCCGGGGTGACATAGAGCAGGTCGAGATCGCCGGAGGAAATGCCGCGGCGGATTGCGACATATTCCTCGCGCGATATCGAGGAATTGAGCGCTGCGGCACGAATGCCGAGCTGTTTCATCGCCTCGACCTGATCACGCATCAGCGCAATCAGCGGCGAGACGACGATGCCGAGACCCTGGCGGCAAAGGGCCGGGATCTGGAAGCAGAGCGACTTGCCGGCCCCGGTCGGGAAGAGCACGACGGCATCGCCGCCGGCGACGACATGCTCGACCACTTCCTGCTGCCTGCCGCGAAAGGCGGAATAGCCATAGACGCGCTTCAGCACGTCGAGCGGCTGCGCCGTGCCTGCAAACAGGGCATCGGAGGCGGAGAATAGCGGTTCGTCGCGTTCGGTCTGCGGCATCAGTGGCTCGCAGCGCCCTTGACGCGGCCGGAGAGCACACCGAAGCCGTCGATGATGGCTTCCTGGTTCTCAAGCCGCAGCGCCTCGAAATGCACTTCCTGGGACGCGCGCATCAACCGGTCAATCTCGGAATCATCGCCGGCCTCCGTCGCCTGCGCGATATCGCGCTCCAGCTCGATCTTCTGCCAGCGCAGATCCTTGGCGCGCTTGTGGAAGGCAAGCGCTTGACGATAGCCCTCGCGGGCGTCCTCCATCGCCGCCGCCTCGGTCGCCGTCCAGAGCCGGGCGTTGCGCACCTGCTGATCGAGGTTTTTCAGGAGCGGGCCGAAACCCGCGACGTCGAGGCATTCCATCAGATAATCACGCGTCAGATGCGGCCCGGCAACGACTGCCGCCGCCCCCAGCATCGCCGCCCAGAGTTTCTGCAACTCGCGATTGTCGTAATCGACTGCGGCAATCTCATCGTAATCGTCAAGCATCAAGGCAGGATGATTGATAACCGTCAGGGCCAGCACGCATTCCCTGAGCGCCGCATTGTCCTGATGGCCGCGCACGAGACCCGAGCGAGCCAGACGATCCGACGCTGCGACCGGGGTTCGAGGTCCCGCGGGAGCGCCACCCTTCTGGCCTCGAAAATTGCTACCACCAAAATTGCGCCGCTCGCCACCGCCGCGGTTCTGGAACTGTGGCTGGAAGAAGCTGTTCAGGCGATCGCGCATATCCTGCTGGTAATGGCGGCGTACATTTTCGTCGGCAATGACGGCCACGAGCTGTCTCAGCCGCGCTTCCAGTTCGGCGCGCGCTTCCGGCGTGTCGAACTTGCCGCTCCGCGCCTCCCGATCCCACAGCATTTCCGAAAGCGGCTTTGCCTGCGCCATGACCTTGTCGAAGGGCGCCCTGCCCTCGTGCTTCACGAGGTCGTCGGGATCCTTGCCATCAGGCAGCAGCGCGAAACGCACGCTACGCCCCGGCTTCAGATGCGGCAGTGCAAGATCGGCGGCGCGATTGGCAGCGCGGATGCCGGCACTGTCACCATCGAAGCAGAGCACCGGCTGCGATGTCATCTTCCAGAGCAGATCAAGCTGGTTTTCGGTCAATGCCGTGCCGAGTGGTGCGACAGCATTTTCGACGCCGGCCTGATGCAGCGCGATGACGTCCATATAGCCTTCGACAGCGATGATCGTGCCCTCGCCGTTCGTGCCCTGCATTGAGCGGCGCGCACGGGCGAAATTGTAAAGCACACTGCCCTTGTGGAAGAGCTCCGTCTCGTTGGAATTGAGATATTTCGCCGGCGCATCCGGCGACATGGCGCGTCCGCCGAAGGCGATGACCTTCTCGCGAGAAGAGAGGATCGGGAACATGATGCGGTCCCGGAACCGGTCATAGGAGACCGGCACGTTTTCATGCACCACCAGGCCGCACGCCTCGATCTGCTCCTTGCTGACACCCTTGCCGGCCAAAAATTCTTTCAGCGCATTGCGGCTGTCGGGTGCAAACCCGAGCCTGAAGGTCTCGATCGTGCGGCCCGTCAGCCCGCGGTCGCGCAGATAGGCGCGCGCCCTGGCGCCATTGGCCGTCTGCAACTGATCCTGAAAGAACTGCGTCGCCATTTCCATGACGTCGAGAAGCGAAGTGCGCTCCTTCTCCCGCTTTTCCATTTGCGGATCGACAACCGGCATCGGCACGCCAGCCATGTCTGCGATCGTCTGAACGGCTTCGGGAAAGCTCAGGCCCTCAAGCTCGGTCAGAAAGCGGAAATGATCGCCGGTCACGCCGCAGCCGAAGCAATGGTAACGACCCTTGCGGTCCTCGCAATGGAAGCTCGGCGACTTCTCGCCATGGAAGGGGCAGCAGGCCCAATAGTCGCCGCGCGATACGTTGGTCTTGCGCTTGTCCCAGCTCACGCGCCGCGCAATCACGTTCGATATGGGAACGCGGTCGCGGATATCGTCCAGGAAGGTGGGTGAAAAGCGCATCTCTACCTCTTGCAGAACCTCCATATAAGCAGCTTTGCCATGCTGCGCCACGAAACTTCTGCCTTAAATCCCGCTTTTCACAGGGCCGGAAACCCTGTCAAAAATCTCGGCAAACGCCACTCAACAAAGCGTTATCGGGGCCCTGGTAGAGGGTGCGACATTTTTGACATATCTCAACTTTCGAGACACCGGCATTATCCACTCCGCGAAAATCGCTCTTTAGAAAGAGCAAGTAAAAACAATTTGTTATAAAGATTCGACCAGTTTGCACCTTCCGCTCGGAGGAACGCCGCGCGCCTCCATATTTGCAGCCCGGCAGGCCGAATCCGAGATTATTATATTTTTGTAATTTGAATAAGCCGGGGCCTGGCCATAAGTTCGATCTCAACAAAGCGATCCCCAAGCGAGGCACCATCCCTACCCCCGGCGCCGCCTCGCAAGGGTGCCTTTGCAAATACCCGCCGGCTTGGGTTTCAACCCTGCGTCGCTGACGGAAGCAAAGAGCAAGAAGGCAGGAGCGCCCCCAGCTCCTGCCTTCTTATTTTTGGGCTTATGCGCTGCAGCTTTTATTGAGCTTTACCTTACCAATTAACCCCTGAAATACAAAAGCATTGACACTTCCAATAGGCGTGGCAGATGAATGCGCAAAACTCCTGGACAGCGCTATGGCCCACACCGCAGAAAAACTTGCAGCTGACGATAATTTTCTTGCTGCAATTCTTCATTGTGCCAATCAAATGCTCGCAATTTACCGCGATAGCCCGCGTATTGCATCAATATTCGCCGCACAACAGCGCTGGCTGATGGCGCATGCGGGCTTCGCTCTCTATTACGGCTATCCAGGCGATGAGAAGCGCGGCCTTTATTCTGGCCGGTTCATCGATTTCGCCGTCCAGAACAAGATCGCCAGCCGCAACACCGCAGCCGCCTTCGTGCAGGAAATGTTGGTCTATCGGTTCTTGCGGTCCGCTCCGGGCGAAGACAGGCGCACCCGCTTTCTCGAACCGACGGAAACGGCTGAACAGCATTTCACCAAATGGCTGGTCGCGCACCTGATGATTCTGGATAACCTCGATGGTGGTGGCCGCGCGGAAAATCTGACGGCCGATCCCACATTGATCGCCCGCCTCCAGCCGCTCATTGCCAAAAAGATCATCGAGACCGAAGCTGTCCGCGATCCCGGCGCCACCTTCAATCTCTTCAACTGGGCTAATTCCGGCGGCCTTGTGATGGACTATCTGATTTCGCGCCTGCCGGGCTTTCCGCGTTCTGCCGACTACGTCGTCGTCGGCCCGCTGTCGCTGCGCGAGATCCGCGACCAGTTCATGATCTCCAACACGCACCTGAAGCGCTTGCTCACGCAGGCGGCGAATATGGGAAGCGTGGGCTGGACCGAACCGCCGAGAAAGGGCGATTTCTGGCTCTCGCGCGGTTTCGTACTCGAATACTGGAATTATCAGGCGGCGAAATTCGCCATCATAGACGCCGCCACCGAGCAAGTGCTGGGGCCTGCGGTCGAAGAACAACCGCAGGCGAGACGTCTTATTTCAGCAGCTCTTTGACCGTGCCGGAAGCCTTGGCAAAGTCCATCTGGCCGGCATAACGCTCTTTGAGAGCAGCCATGATCTTGCCCATGTCCTTCGGGCCTTCGGCGCCCACGTCCTTGATGATGGCGGCGATATTGGCGCGCACTTCATCGTCGGAAAGCTGCTTCGGCAGGAAGTCCTGGATGACGGCGATTTCGGCGCGTTCCTTCGCGGCAAGCTCCGGACGGGCATTGTCCTCGTAGATCTTCGCCGACTCATCGCGCTGCTTCACCATCTTGGCGAGGATCTGCAGCACTTCATCGTCGCCTGCTTCTTCCTTGCCGGCGCCGCGATTGGCGATGTCGCGATCCTTGATCGCAGCCTGGATGAGGCGGATGGTGCCGAGTCGGTCCATCTTCTTTGCCTTCATGGCCTCTTTGAGCTCAGTGGCGAGTTGATCGCGCAGCATGTCACTACTCCTTTTAAAATGGCGCTTTCATAAACCACGCTGATGCATGGGATCAAATAAATTGCGAGAATCCGGCCAATATCAGCAGGAAAAGTACCGCAATCTGCGGTACAAAGATTGACCTAGACAAAGAGCGTGGCTATCTACCGCCACCTGCACCAAAATTCGTGATCAGGCGTCAAACGCGGCCAAAGGCGCGCGCCTGCGCCTGCGAGATCAAAAGGCCGGCTCGCGTATCCCAACGCAAAAAGCCCGCCGGAAACGGGATGAAGATGACCGCGACAGCACCCTGGACCACCGAAAAGCCGACCGCCCTGCTCGTTCTTGCCGACGGCACCGTCATCGAAGGCAAGGGCATCGGCGCAACTGGCAAAGTCCAGGCCGAAGCGGTCTTCAATACGGCACTGACCGGTTACGAGGAAATCCTCACCGACCCCTCCTATCTCGGCCAGATCGTTACCTTCACCTTCCCCCATATCGGCAATATCGGCACCAACGAAGAAGATATCGAAGACCTGACGCCGGCAGCTCGCCACGGCGCGGTCGGCGTGATCTTCAAGGCCGACATTACCGAACCGTCGAACTATCGCGCCGCCAAGGATCTCGACGCCTGGCTGAAGGCCCGTGGCATCATCGGCCTCTGCGGCATCGATACCCGCGCGCTGACGGCCTGGATCCGCGAAAACGGCTCGCCGAACGCTGTCATCGCCCATGACCCCCAGGGCAATTTCGACGTTGAAGCCCTGAAGGCGGAAGCCAAGGCCTGGAGCGGCCTCGAAGGCCTCGACCTCGCCAAGATCGCCTCTTCCGGCCAGTCCTCGCAGTGGTCGCAGACACCCTGGGTCTGGAACGACGGCTACGGCGAACTCAGCGCTTCCGACAGCAAGTACCATGTCGTCTGCCTGGATTACGGTGTGAAGCGCAACATCCTGCGCCTCTTCGCCGGTCTCGATTGCAAGGTCACCGTCATGCCGGCAACGACCAGCGCTGAGGACGTGCTCGCCCTGCAGCCGGACGGTATCTTCCTGTCGAACGGCCCGGGCGATCCGGCCGCGACAGGCGAATATGCCGTGCCCGTCATCAAGGAACTGATCAGCACCGATATCCCAGTCTTCGGCATCTGCCTCGGCCACCAGATGCTTGGCCTCGCTCTCGGCGCCAAGACCGAGAAGATGCATCAGGGCCACCACGGCGCAAACCATCCGGTGAAGGACCACACGACCGGCAAGGTCGAGATCGTCTCCATGAATCACGGCTTCGCAGTCGATACGAAGTCGCTGCCCGAAGGCGTTGAGGAGACTCACGTTTCGCTGTTCGACGGCACCAATTGCGGCCTGCGCGTTCTCGGCAAATCGGTCTTCTCCGTCCAGCACCATCCCGAAGCCTCCCCCGGCCCGCAGGACAGCCACTACCTCTTCCGCCGCTTCGTCAACATGGTGCGCGAGAAGAAGGGCGAACCGGCGCTCGCCGAACGCTGAAGGCGGCCTATCAGTCCAGCTTTTGACCAAAAACACGATCTCCTCGTTCATCGCGGAGGTCGTCTTATCAAGGTATCGCCTGCCAAACGTATTTTACAGAATTTATGCCAGCCCGTCTCGTAGCTCAGGAACGGCGCCATGTCTGACGGAATTATCAAACTGCTGAAGCCGGAAGATGGGGAGGTTTTCAAACAGATTCGGCTTGAGGCATTGCGTTCCGACCCCGCCGCATTCGCGAGCCGCGCGGAAGATTGGGAGATATTGTCTCTTGATGAATGGAGTAGCCGGTTGATTGAAATGCCGGTCTTCGTCGCCTTTCAGCAGGATGAACCGGTCGCGATCATGGGGTTGATGTGGCAAAAGCCAAGCAAGATGGCGCACCGGGCAACCCTTATCATGGTTTACGTGCGCGCCAGCCAGCGAGGAACAGGCGTTGCTCGTAAACTTCTGGAGCAAATAACGAACCATGCCGTCGCCCACGGGATCAGGCAGATCGAATTGGCGGTCAATGCAGAAAATCCCGCGGCACGCCGTTTCTACGAGCGCGAAGGTTTCGTTGAGATAGGCCGAATTCCGGGCGCGTTTCTCCAAGACGGCGTGGAAGTGGATGAGGTTATGATGTTTCGCCGGATTGGCCCCTGAGCCTCCCATGAGGCTTCACAAGGGCGGACGCGTTGTAAACATCGCCGAATTCTCCTGCATCTGGCGTCCGCGGCGGGATTGCCCCGCCCAAGCGGGTCTTTTCTTTCTCCGCATATTGACCTCAACTTAACTTGAGGAATTACAGAACTGCTTGCAACACCTCAGATGCAGGAGAAGACTGGATGAGCGGAGCTTTCTACAGGATAGACAAATTCATCGTGCCGGCAGCGGCGCGCGAGGAATTTCTCGTCAATGTGATGATGACCCATAAGGTGCTGGAGGCACAGGACGGCTTCATCAATCATACGGTGCTGGAACAGGTTGCCGGTCCCGGCGAATTCAATTTCGTGACAGTCGCCGAATGGGAAAGCGCCGATGTCGTCGAGCGCGTGCGGGCTGTTGTTACAGCGGCCCATAAGGCCGCCAATTTCAACCCGCAGGAAATGTTTGCGCGTCTCGGCATTCGCGCCGATATCGCCAGCTACAAGCCTGTTGCGGCCTAACGGCTGATAAGGCGGCCGGCTCAAGCGCCGGTCGCAGTCCCTTCCCGGCGAACGAGAATATAGAAGCGCGCGCAGAGCATGGCGGCAGCGGCCGCAAGCCCGACGAGGAAGCCGAACCAGATGCCGAGCCCGCCGAAACCGAGCGGGAAGGCAAAGGCCCAGGCGAGGAAGAAGCCGATCGGCCAATAGGCAATCAGCGCCAGGATCATCGGCACACGCGCATCCTTCAGCCCACGCAGCAAACCGCTGGCGATTGCCTGCAGGCCGTCGACAAACTGGAAGAGACCGGCAATGACGATCAGCGGACCGGCATATGCCAGCACCTGCGGCGCCTCCGGCAGGCTGACATCGAGAAACAGACGTGCCAGAAGCTGCGGTATGGTCGCAAAAATGATGCTGCCGATGATGGCGGCGATGCTGGCGATGATCAGCACCGTGATCGCGGCCCGCACCAGCCCGGCATGATCGCCCTGCCCGTGCGCGACACCGACGCGCACGGTTGCCGCCTGACCGAGGCCGAGTGGAATCATGAAGGCCATCGACGCCCACTGCAGCGCGATGCCGTGCGCTGCAAGCTCGATCGTACCGATATGGCCCATCAGCAGAGAGGCGGCGGTGAACAGGCTGACTTCGGCGAGGATCGTAATGCTGATCGGCAAGCCCAAGCGGATGACCTCGAAGAAGGCATGCCAGTCCGGCTTCCAGAAACGAACGAAGATCTCGTAGCGCCGCGTCTCTTCCCTGCCCTGCACATAGGACAGGATGAAGAGGAAACCGGCCGCCTGCACTGCGACAGAGACGATGGCAGCGCCTTCAAGCCCCATGACCGGCAGGCCGAAGTGACCGAGTACAAGGATGTAGGCGCCGATCGCATTCAGCACCAGCATGGCGATCGTGACCTGGAGAATGACGCCCGCTTTGCCGATGGCGCTGACGAGCGCGCGCATGACATTGTAGAGCAGGCCCGGCAGCACGCCGAACTGGCCGATGATGATATAGCCGTGCGCGAGCTTCGCGACCTCAGGCTTCTGCCCGAAATAGCGCAGGATCGCCTCGGAATTGAAGAAGGCCGGCTGCATCAGCAGCCAATAGCAGATGACCACCCAGATCCCCATGCGCAGCGACCGGCGAACCGTCACCACGTCGCCGCTGCCATAAGCGTGTGCCACCATCGGGATGACGGCGATGGCAAAGCCCGAGCCGAAGATCAGGATCGTGAACAGGAATTGCGCCGAAAGCACCATGGCCGCGAGATTTTCGGCTCCGAGCTGGCCGACAATCATCACGTCGGTCATGCCGATGCCGAATTGCGCCAGTTGCGCACCGATCAGCGGCACGCCGAGCATCAGCGTGGCGCGGATATGCGCAGACCAGCGGTTGTCGGTTGCAGGCGCAATGGTGCGCACGTCGATCGGCGTGTCCATGACACTATTCCTGAGATTGAATCGTTAACGGCCGCAGGGCGGCAAAATATTATGCCGGCTTAGAGCAAAGCGGCGCAAAGAACCATCCCAAAACAGGCAGATGCTGAAAAATTCATCACAGCTTCACTGTTTTTGATGGATCACTCAGCGGCGTTGAAAGCTCCCGCCGGCGCCTTCGAAGTCGTCACCCGCATCAGGAATACAACTGCGGCGACAAAGATGAAGACGGCTGCCAAGAGATAGGGCGCACCGGCGAAAGTGATCGGCGCATCTGGTTTGGTGAAATAGCCGAACATCTGCGTGAAGATCAGCGGGCCGATGATCGTTGTAATACTGCTGATGCTGGCGAGCGCGCCCTGCAACTCGCCCTGCGCCGAGGGCGGCACCTTGCCGGCGGCAATGCTGCGCAACGGCGGGTCGGCGACATTTTCCATGACTGTCAACACGATCACCGTATAGACGACCCAGCCCTCCCAGGCGAAAGCATAACCTGTGAGGGCGGCCATCGAGAAAGACAGGCCGAGTAGCGCCGTCTTCCATTCACCGAGAACAGGCACGACACGCGGTAGCACGAGCCCCATGACAAGCGCGGCACCGATGCCGTAGATGCCGAGCGACAGGCCAATCTGCCCTTCGCTCCATCCGTATCGGAAGGTCGTGACGAAGGACCAAACCGAAGGATAAACGGCATGGGCGAGGAAAAACATGAACATCACGAGGCAGACCCAGCCGATGCCGTGATAGTGCCGCATCTGTCGCAACGCACCGAGCGGGTTTGCGCGTTTCCATTCGAACCTGCGGCGGTTCTTCGCATCGAGCGTTTCCGACAGCAAAAAGCAGGCGGCGACGAAATTAACGAAGGAAAGCGCTGCCGCACCGAAGAACGGCACGCGCGGCCCGAACTCCCCAAGAAAGCCGCCAATGACCGGGCCGACGGTGAAACCGACGCCGAAGGCGATGCCGATCAGGCCGAAATTCTTCGCGCGGTTCTCTTCATTGCTGATATCGGCGATATAGGCCGAGCAGGTCGCAAAACTGCCGCCGCTGATGCCGGCAAGCACGCGGCCGACGAAGAGCATCCAGTAGCTGGTGGCCACAGCGCAGATGAAATTATCGAATGCGAAGGTCAGTACCGAAAGCAGCAGGATCGGACGGCGCCCGAAACGGTCGCTCAAGTTTCCAAGCAGCGGCGCAAACAGGAACTGCATCAGCGAATAGATGAGCATGAGCCAGCCGCCATCGACTGCCGCATCGCTGACCGTTCCGCCCGTCAATTGCTCCAGATAGACAGGCAGGACCGGCATGATGATGGCAATGCCGATAACGTCCAGAAAGAGAATGATGAAGACCAGGAAAAGGCCGCGGCGAACGAATTTCGGATCGAGCATGAAGCATCTCTACAGCTGATATTTTCTGGAAAGACGATCTGGTCGCCGGATCTATGACATAGCTCATTGAAATGGCCGAAACAATCCGTGAACATTTCAATGTTTTTGATGGCGAGGCGGGCAAAATAGATGGTTCAGGCGCTCTTTCTCTGTTCCATCCGCACGAAATCCACAAAAGCCCGCAGCGGTGCGGGCATATGATGACGGCTCGGATAATAGAGGAACGGGCCGGAAAATTCGCTGTCCCATTCGCTCAGGATCGGCATCAGCCGGCCATCCGTGATACCGGGCACAACCAGCTCCTCGAAAGTTCTGACAACGCCGAGCCCGGCAAGCGCCGCCTCGATTTCCATCTCAACCGCGTTGGCGATGACGGGACCTGACGGCGTGATGACCAATACCTCTTCTCCACGTTCGAATTCCCAGGGGAGCGAGGCTCCGCTTAGGAAGCGATGGCGGATGCAGCTGTGCTCCAGCAGATCCCGCGGATGCTGTGGTAAGCCGCGCCGCTTAAGGTAGGCGGGGGCGGCCACCGTCACATAGCGCTGCCTGCGTGGACCGATCGGCACCGCGATCATGTCGCGCTCCAGCCTCTCGTCGTATCGAACACCGGCATCGAAACCGGCGGCCAGCACATCGATAAATGTATCCTCGGCGATGATTTCAAGCGTGATCTGCGGGTAAAGCGCCAGAAACCGCACGGCGAGATCAGCCATGAAAAGCCTCACGACAATGCTTGGTACATTCAGCCTGAGCGTACCCGCCGGATTGTCGCGAAAACTGTCGAGTTGGCCGAGCGCAGCCGCCACTTCCGAAAGCGCCGGCGAAAGTCGTTCAAGCAATCTCTCGCCCGCAGCCGTCGGCGTAACGGAGCGCGTCGTGCGGTTGAGAAGCCTGACGCCGAGGCGCTCTTCCAGCCGCCGCAGGGAGTCGCTGAGTGAGGAAGCGGAAACCCCGCGCTTGCGGGCCGCGGAGCGGAAACTGCGCTCCCTTGCAATTGCGGCGAAGGCATCCAGATCACTGAGGGGAAGATCATCCACTGTGCATTTTTCCGTACGGCCTGTTCGAGACTATCCGGATTATCGCACAAACTCGGCCGCGGTAAAACAGGATCCGAAGACGCCATCGGGCGCCGCTGAAGGAGAAGAAGATGCAGACCTATCGTTTGGGAAAGACCGGCCCGGAAGTCTCGGTCATCGGCCTCGGCTGCATGGGCATGTCGGGCATGTACGGCCCGTCAGACCGCGCTGAGAGCATTGCCACCATTCATGCGGCGCTCGATGCCGGCATCAACCTGCTCGACACCGGTGATTTCTATGGCATGGGCCATAATGAAATGCTGATCGGCGAGGCGCTCAAGGGCCGCAAGCGAGAGGACGTTGTCGTCAGCGTCAAGTTCGGCGCGCTGCGCGATCCCGCGAATGGCTGGAACGGCTATGACACCCGTCCGATCGCCATAAAGAACTTCCTCGCCTACACGCTGCAGCGCCTCGGCGTCGATTATATCGACATCTACCGCCCTGCCCGCCTCGATCCAAACGTGCCGATCGAGGATACGGTGGGCGCAATCGCCGATCTCATTAAGGCCGGCTACGTCCGCCATGTCGGCCTCTCCGAAGTCGGCGCCGATACGATCCGCCGGGCTGCTGCCGTGGCACCGATCGCCGACCTGCAGATCGAATATTCGCTGATCTCCCGCGGCATCGAGGATGAAATCCTGCCCGCGACCCGCGAGCTCGGCATTTCCATCACCGCCTATGGGGTGCTGTCGCGCGGCCTCATCAGCGGCCATTGGCAGAAGGGCCAGCAGTCCGCCGGCGATTTCCGCGCCGTCAGCCCGCGCTTCCAGGACGGCAACGTTGATGAGAACCTTGCTCTGGTCGAAGAACTCAGAAAGATCGCCACACTCAAGGGCGCCTCGGTCGCCCAGGTCGCCATCGCCTGGGTGGCGGCACAGGGCAAGGATATCGTGCCGCTGGTCGGCGCCCGCCGCCGTGATCGCCTGACAGAAGCGCTCGGCTCCCGTGCGGTGGAACTGACGTCTGACGATCTTTCTGCCATCGAACGCGCCGTGCCGAAGGGTGCTGCCAAGGGCACCCGTTATCCGGAAGCCCAGCTCAGGCACATGGACAGCGAAAAGTAAGCTCTCGCTTTGCCGGCACCTTGCCCTAGAGCCTTTCCTGGTTAGATTGCAGCATTCTGTTGGCTGAAACGGGCCGTCTGATCGACCGGCCGGCTTAGCCGTAGATCTGGGCTACGACGCGCGCCTGCCGGTCGACCATCCGACTCCATTTGAGCCAACAGAATGCTGCAATCTAACCGGGAAAGGCTCTAAACGCCGGGTGCCGGATCTCCCGATCAAATCGGGTTGGAGAATGTATCGCAGGCTGAAAGCTGTCCGCTGTCGAAACCGCGCTTGAACCACCGCATACGCTGCGCCGACGTGCCGTGGTTGAAGCTTTCGGGAACGACATAGCCCTGCGAGCGCTTCTGCAGCGTATCGTCGCCGATCTGCTGCGCCGCGTTCAGCGCCTCCTCCAGATCGCCGGCGTCGAGAATGCCCTTCTGCTGCGTATACTTGCCCCAGATGCCGGCGAAGCAATCCGCCTGCAGTTCAACCCGGACCGACATCCTGTTGGCATCGGCCTCGCTCATGCTCTGGCGCGCCTGATTGAATTTCGGCAGGATGCCGAGCAGGTTCTGCACATGATGGCCGACCTCATGGGCAACCACATAGGCTTCGGCGAAATCGCCGGATGCGCCGAACTGGTCGGAAAGCTGCTGGAAGAAGGCCGTGTCGAGATAGACCTTGTGATCACCAGGGCAATAGAATGGCCCGGTCGCAGCGGATGCAAATCCACAGGCCGACTGCGTCTGTCCGGAGAATAGAACGAGGCGCGGTTCCTCATAGTCTTTGCCCTGCGACTGGAAGATGCCGTGCCAGGTATCTTCGGTTTCAGCAAGAACCGTGCGGACGAAGGCGGTCATCTCGTCATTGGCCGGAGCCTGCGAAGAGGATTCACTTTGCGTGTAGCCACCCCCGCCCGTCGAGCCGCCGCCATCCATCACCTGTATCAGATCGATGCCCATCGCCTTGAAGATCAGGTAGATGACGACGAGGAAGATGATCGTGCCGATGCTGAGCCCACCGCCGCGACGGCCAACGCCGCCGCCCGATGGAAAGCTGAAGCCGCCACCGCGGCCGAATGGATTGCGTCCCATACCACCGGATGGGTCGCTACGGCGATCCTCGACATTGTCGGACTGACGCCGGCCTTTCCATTCCATGATCGATCTCCCCGGCGATGCGCCTCATGCATGCTCTTAGGAGTCAGTTATATATCCGGTGCGAAGGCAAATTCCAGCCGCCTCATCACGCCGCCCGGCTGCGGCGCGGCCGAAATCGGATGGCGCCAACGATCGCAGCGGCGACCAGCCCGAGCATCGCTGCGGCTAGCCAACTGTTGCCGGAGAAGGCGACAGCACTCATCAACCGGCCCGGCAACAGCGTGGCAAGGCCGGCAACGACGATGCCGCCGAAATACATGCCGAGCACTGCCCGCTTGTGACCGCGGATATCGTGCCGCCGCGCAGCCACTATGGCCCGCCAGCTTCCAGCCAGCACCGCGATGGAAAGAAGGTGGATCGGACTGAAGCCATAAAACAGATTGATCTGGTGAATGAAGAAGCTCGAGAGCGCCGTCATGACCATCAGCGCCATCCAGATCTTGCCGAGTAGCCGGTGCCTTGGCGTGCCCTTCGGCCGGGCGATCAGATAGGCGCCAAGGATTGCTGCCGGCACAACGGCGAGGACGTGGATCTGAATGGCAAGAGGTGCATTGAACAGTGGGTCGAGGGTCATGGTCGGCTCCGGTTGAAATCGCCCCCTGTTTCCGGCATGACTGCATTCCTCTCAACAAAGATGGCGTAAACGGCGAGGAAACTTCGTGGATCACCCATCCTTGCAATCCACGCTTCGCGAATTGCAGCTCTTCTGGCGCTCTTCGCGCTTCTGGGGAACTTTCCTCGCCGTTGTCCTGATCTTTGTAGTGACCGGTCCCTACGGTACGATGGACAGCATGCCGGCCGGTAAGCGCCTCGCCTATTGGCTAATCCTGCATGCCGTCGCATGGTCGATCGCCATCCTGTTTTCGGTGCTGGCCGATGCCCTGCTTCGCAAGGTGCTCAATCGGATGTTTTGGCGCATGATGATCGGCTCGCTGATCGCCGCTTTACCGATCGGCTTTGCGATCGGTCTCGTCGACTATGCCTTCATCGGCGATCCGGTCTCGCTTGGCAGCCTCTACAGGGTCGTCTTCGCGCTGCCGCTCTGCGCACTCTTCTGCTTCCTGACCTATCTCACGATGCATCGCCAGATCGAACAGGCAACAGCAGAGATACCCCCATCGACCTCGATTCTCGACCGGCTGAAGCTGCACAATCGCGGCGCCCTGCTGCGCCTCTCCGTGCAGGATCATTATACCGAGGTCGTCACCAGCCGCGGCCGCGAACTGGTACTGCTACGTTTTTCCGATGCGCTCCGGGAGATCGGCGCAACGCCGGGACTTCAAGTCCACAGGTCGCACTGGGTCGCCGACGCCCATGTCGAGGCCATCAAACGCGACAACGGCAAGATCCTCATCCTCACTCGCGACGGCACACAGATCCCGGTCAGCCGCAGTTTTGCCGAGGAAGCGCGCCGCCGTTTCGGCTGAAGAAATGCCGGTAATTGCTTGACGCGACTCCCGCTTTCCCGCTTCCTGACGGCGAGGAGACCTGGAGGAGTATGCCGATGAAAGCCGTGCGCCTGGAAGCGACGGGAAAACTGTTCCTGCGCGAGGTCGAAAAGCCTATTCCCGGACCGGGCGACCTGCTTGTCCGTATCGAAGCCTGCGGCATCTGCGGCACCGACCGGCATCTCTTGCTCGGCGAATTCCCCTCCCATCCACCGGTGACGCTCGGCCACGAATTTACCGGCATCATCGAAGCCGTCGGCGCCGACGTCATCGGCTTTCGTCCCGGCATGCGTGTGACGGGTGATCCCAACATCGCCTGCGGCCGCTGTGAGCAATGCCATGATGGCCGCGTCAATCTCTGCCGCAACTTGCGGGCAATTGGCATTCACAGCGATGGCGGTTTCGCCGACTATGTCATCCTCCCGCAGAAACAGGCCTTCGCCCTGCCGCTCGAGCTCGATCCGCTGCACGGTGCCTTTTGCGAGCCGCTCGCCTGCTGCCTGCACGGCGTCGATCTCGCCAACATCAAGACAGGCGCTTCCGTCATTGTGCTTGGCGGCGGGGTGATCGGCCTGCTGACCATCCAGCTTGCCCGGCTTGCCGGCGCGACACGTATTCTCCTTGTCACCCGCAATGCCGAAAAACGGGCACTTGCCGAAAGCTTCGGTGCCACCGCCACCTTCGATCCGTCACGGGCGGATGTCGTCAGCGGAATCACCGGCGCGGATGGCTTGCTGCCCGGCGGCGCCGATATCGTCTTCGAATGCGCCGGCGTGCCGGAAACCATGGTGCAGGCGCCGAAGCTTGCCAAACGCGGCGGTACTGCCGTCATCCTCGGCGTCATGCCGCAAGGCGCAAGAATCGAGATCGAACCCTTCGACCTGTTGTTCCGGGAGGTGAACCTCGTCAGCTCCTTTCTCAACCCGTTCACCCATCAGCGCGCCGCCGATCTCATTGCCTCGGGTGCGATCAAGGTTGAGCCACTGATTTCCCGTCGGATCACGCTCGAACAGGCACCGGAAGCGATTGCCAATCCTGCTTTTGGGGGCGAGATTCGAACGCTTGTGATACCTGCCAGGCAATAGGCTTCCAAAGGCCGGTCCGAATTCCTGTCGATTCCGTGATTTATGGGGTTCCGTTTGCAAAAACATTTGCCTATAAGCCGCTTCTAGCCTGAAAAGACCCTCAATGCGCGACCCGACCCGGTGACCTCCCACCCTGGCCGGCTTTTTGCGCAGCCAGACAATGGATATCGCCCATGCCGAAGCGCCAAGACATCAAATCGATCCTCATCATCGGCGCGGGACCGATCGTCATTGGCCAGGCTTGCGAATTCGACTATTCCGGCACCCAGGCCTGCAAGGCGCTGAAGGAGGAAGGCTACCGCGTCATCCTCGTCAATTCCAACCCGGCGACGATCATGACCGATCCGGGTTTGGCCGATGCAACCTATGTCGAGCCGATCACCCCTGAAGTCGTCGCCAAGATCATCGCCAAGGAGCGCCCGGACGCGCTGCTGCCGACCATGGGCGGCCAGACGGCGCTGAACACCGCCCTCTCCTTGAAGCGCATGGGCGTGCTCGACCGCTACAATGTCGAGATGATCGGCGCCAAGCCTGCCGCGATCGACAAGGCCGAAGACCGCGCCCTCTTCCGCGAGGCGATGGCCAAGATCGGCCTCGAAACCCCGCGCTCGATGCTGGCAAACGCCACCGACATCAAAGATACCGACCGCAAGACGCATGAGGCCGAACGCGCCAAGCTGCGCGAAAGCCTCTCCGGCGCCGACCTCGACAAGGCGCTCGACGAACTCGAAAACCAGTGGAACCTCGGCGAGAGCGACCGCAAGCAGCGCTACATGAGCCATGCGATGGCGATCGCCGCCCAGGCGCTCGACCATGTCGGCCTGCCGGCCATCATCCGCCCGTCCTTCACGCTCGGCGGCACCGGCGGCGGCATTGCCTATAACCGCTCGGAATTCTTCGAGATCGTCGGCGGCGGCCTCGATGCCTCGCCGACCACCGAAGTGCTCGTCGAAGAATCCGTTCTCGGCTGGAAGGAATATGAGATGGAGGTCGTCCGCGACAAGGCGGATAACTGCATCATCATCTGCTCCATCGAAAACATCGATCCGATGGGTGTCCATACCGGCGACTCGATCACCGTTGCCCCGGCGCTGACGCTGACGGACAAGGAATACCAGATCATGCGCAACGCCTCGATCGCGGTGCTGCGCGAGATCGGCGTCGAGACCGGCGGCTCGAACGTGCAGTTCGCCGTCAACCCGAAGGACGGCCGCCTCGTCGTCATCGAAATGAACCCGCGCGTGTCGCGCTCGTCTGCACTGGCTTCGAAGGCCACCGGCTTCCCGATCGCCAAGATCGCCGCCAAGCTTGCGATCGGCTATACGCTCGACGAACTCGAAAACGACATTACCGGCGGCGCGACGCCGGCGTCGTTCGAACCGTCGATCGACTATGTCGTCACCAAGATCCCGCGCTTCGCTTTTGAGAAATTCCCCGGCGCCTCGCCGGTGCTGACCACGGCCATGAAGTCGGTCGGCGAAGTCATGGCGATCGGTCGCACCTTCGCCGAATCGCTGCAGAAAGCGCTGCGCGGCCTCGAAACCGGCCTGACCGGCCTCGATGAAATCGAAATCCCCGACTCCGAGGAAGGCGAATCCAGCCACAACGCCATCCGCGCCGCAATTGGCACGCCGACCCCGGATCGCCTGCGCATGGTCGCCCAGGCACTGCGCATGGGCCTCAGCATCGAAGAGGTGCACGAAGGCTGCAAGATCGATCCGTGGTTCATCGCCCAGCTCAAGAACATCGTCGATATGGAAGCCCGCATCCGCGAGCACGGCCTACCTGACGATGCCACCAATCTGCGCATGCTGAAGGCCATGGGCTTCTCCGACGCCCGCCTTGCCACACTGACCGGCAAGCGCCCGAAGGAAGTGGCCGAGCTTCGCAACGGCCTGAACGTCCGCCCGGTCTTCAAGCGTATCGATACCTGCGCTGCCGAATTCGCCTCGCCGACCGCTTATATGTACTCCACCTACGAGACACCCTTCGTCGGCACTGCGCGCTCTGAAGCTCTCGTGTCCGACCGCAAGAAGGTCGTCATCCTCGGCGGCGGCCCGAACCGTATCGGCCAGGGCATTGAGTTCGACTATTGCTGCTGCCACGCCGCCTTCGCGCTGAAGGATGCCGGCTATGAAGCGATCATGATCAACTGCAACCCGGAAACGGTCTCGACCGACTACGACACGTCAGATCGCCTCTATTTCGAGCCACTGACGGCCGAAGATGTGATTGAAATCCTGCGCGCAGAGCAGGAAAAGGGCGAAGTCGTCGGCGTCATCGTCCAGTTTGGCGGCCAGACACCGCTGAAGCTTGCAGAAGCCTTGGAAAAGAACGGCATCCCGATCCTCGGCACCGCGCCCGATATGATCGACCTCGCTGAAGACCGCGACCGCTTCCAGAAGCTGCTGATGAAGCTCGATCTCAACCAGCCGAACAACGGCATCGCCTACTCAGTCGAGCAGGCCCGTCTCGTCGCGGCTGAAATCGGCTTCCCGCTGGTCGTTCGCCCGTCCTACGTGCTCGGCGGTCGCGCCATGCAGATCCTGCATTCCGAAGGCCAGCTCCAGACCTATTTGCTCGATACCGTTCCGGAACTGGTGCCCGAAGATATCAAGGCGCGTTACCCGAACGACAAGACCGGCCAGATCAACACCCTGCTCGGCAAGAACCCGCTGCTGTTCGACAGCTATCTCAGCCACGCCATCGAAGTGGATGTCGACTGCCTGTCCGACGGCACGGACGTCTATGTCGCCGGAATCATGGAACATATCGAGGAAGCCGGTATCCATTCGGGCGATAGTGCCTGCTCGCTGCCACCCCGCACGCTCTCCCGCGAAATGCTCGACGAGCTGGAACGCCAGGCCAAGGCGATGGCGAAAGCGCTCAATGTCGGCGGCCTGATGAACGTACAGTTCGCCATCAAGGACGACACTGTCTACGTTCTCGAAGTCAACCCGCGCGCTTCCCGTACCGTGCCCTTCGTCGCCAAGACCATCGGCGCGCCGATCGCCAAGATCGCCGCGCGCGTCATGGCCGGCGAGAAGCTCGATGCGACCTTCGCAGCCTATGGCGAAAAGCCCGACCCGCGTGCCCTCAAGCACATCGCCGTCAAGGAAGCTGTCTTCCCCTTCGCCCGCTTCCCCGGCGTCGATACGCTGCTCGGACCGGAAATGCGCTCCACCGGCGAAGTCATCGGCCTCGACACCGATTTCGCGCTGGCCTTCGCCAAGTCGCAACTCGGCGCCGGCGTCGAACTGCCGCGTGAAGGCACGGTCTTCGTCTCCGTGCGCGACGCCGACAAGCCGCGCGTCCTGCCGGCAATCCGCATGCTGGTCGAGCAAGGCTTCAAGGTGCTGGCGACCGGTGGCACGGCCCGCTTCCTCGCAGAAAACGGCATCGAAGCGACCAAGATCAACAAGGTTCTGGAAGGCCGTCCGCACATCGAGGATGCCATCCGCAACCGCCAGGTCCAGCTCGTCATCAACACGACCGACGGCAACAAGGCGATCTCGGATTCGAAGTCGCTGCGCCGCGCCACGCTGATGCAGAAGGTACCCTACTACACCACGATGGCCGGCGCCGAAGCCGCCGCCCAGGCCATCAAGGCGCTCAAGGCCGGCAATCTCGAAGTCCGCCCGCTGCAGAGCTACTTCTGATCCCAAGCGAAGGGGCCTCGCCTCTTCGCCCTTACCTCGGCGTCCCAGCAAAACTGCGACCCAAAATTGCAGACATGGATACTTGGTGTTAGCCTGCTCCCCGGCCGTATCGGGGAAGCAGCATGTCGAAGAATATCGTCATTCTGTTCGACGGCACGTCGAACGAGATAACTGCAGACCGCACCAATATTTTGCGTCTGTTCGGAACGCTGAAGCGCTCCGACGAACAGATCGTCTATTACGACCCCGGCGTCGGTACGCTGGGTGCGGCAGATGCCTGGTCGCCCTTCTACCGCAAGTCTATCGAGGTCTGGGGCCTTACCACTGGTTGGGGTCTCGATGAAAATGTCAAAGGTGCCTACCGCTTCCTCGTCGAAAATTACGATGCCGGCACGCCCGACGATCACGGAGGCCATCCCGACCGGGACCGCATCTGTATTTTCGGTTTCAGCCGCGGCGCCTACACGGCCCGCGTTCTCGCAGGTTTTATCCATGCCTTTGGGCTGTGCAGCAAATATCACCTGAACCTGCTCGATTACGCCTACAGAACCTATAAAGGCATTCCCGAACAGGAGCAGCGCGCCGATGGCGGAGATCCGTCATCGGCCTTCAAGAGCATGCGGCTCTATGAGCGCATGCTGCGCAACGACCGTCCGCCGATCAAACTGCTCGGCCTCTTCGATACCGTTGCTTCGGTCATCGAAAAGGGCAAAGGGCGCATTCAGTTCAAGACGCATCCTTTCACCCGAAAGAATCCCAGCGTCGAATTTGTGCGCCACGCAATGGCAATCGACGAGCGAAGAACCATGTTCCAGCCGGAAGTGTGGACGCCGGATCAGGACTATCGCGGCAATCCCTTCAAGCCCGCGACCGCAAAGCAGGATTTCAAGGAGGTCTGGTTTGCCGGTGTCCACGGCGATATCGGCGGCGGTTACCCGGAGGCTGAGAGCGCCCAGATCAAGATACCGCTTGACTGGATGATCCGCGAAACGGGGCCTGCAGGCCTGCTCTACGTTTCGCGTACAATCAACAACATCGTCCTTGGCAAGAGCGACAAGTACTATGTCGAACTCAATGCGGCCGCACCACTGCATGACTCAATGAGCGCAGGCTGGAAACTGCTCGAATATATTCCGCGGCGCGTGCCGGAAAACTCCTGGCGCAAGCGCGGCGACAGAAGGGGCATTTATCTGCCCCGCGAAGACAGGCGTTTCATCCCCGATGGCGCAAACCTGCATGAATCCGTGAGGGTGCGCATGGTGACCGGATATAATCCGCCGAACCTGCCGAAAAATCCGGTCTTCGTTTCCTGAATCGAATTCTGTACTCAGGCAGCCAGAGCCTTGATCTGATTCATGTCTTGCCGGAAACGAGCAAGCTCATGCGCCTTCCTGTCTTCGTCCGGGATTCGCAGCAGATAGGAAGGATGCACCGTCACAAAAAGCAGGCGTCCCTCCTCCATGGCGATCGGCCGACCGCGGACATCCCCCAGCTTCTGCTTCTCCCCGGTGAGCGAATAGAAGGCGGTCGCACCCATCGCCACGATCAGCCTCGGCTTGACGAGATCGAGTTCAAGCTTCAGCCACCAGCGGCATTGCTGCACTTCCCCCAAATTGGGCTTCTGGTGAATGCGGCGCTTACCGCGCGGCGCGTACTTGAAGTGCTTGACGGCATTGGTGACATAAAGCCGCGATCGATCGATGCCAGCCTGCGCAATCGCCTCGTCGAAAACCTTTCCGGCCGGACCGACAAAGGGACGACCGGCAAGATCTTCCTGATCGCCCGGCTGCTCTGCGACGACCATGATCTCGGCATTATGCGGTCCCTCGCCGAAGATGGTCTGCGTCGCCCTGGCATGCAGCGGACAGCGGCAGCAGACAGCGGCCTCCTCGCGCAATGCATTAAGCGTTCCGGCCGGCGCCATTTCCGGAGCCGGCACGCGGGCAGCTGCCTCCTTTATGCGGTTGTGGTAGGGAAGCGGCATCGTCGCCTCACGCTCGGCCATGGCAAGCACCTTGGCTTCCGCATCGGCTATCAGGCCGGGGATGAGATCGGCTTCCGGCAGGTTCTTCCAGTATTTTTTCGGCATCTCGGCCTGCATGGCCTTCACCTTCAACCGCGCTGGGTTGAAGATGCTGGCATAATAAGTGCGCCAGAGATCGTCGGTCGCATCGCTGATATCAGGCTTCTCGCAAGGTACGTTGCTCGTCGTCAGCCGCTCGCCATCCCAGGCGGCCGATCCCTTCGGCGTTGCGATCAGCCAGTCCATGTCGGTGAAGCGGCGCTGGAAAAAGGGCGCCTTGCGCGCGACGATGTAGTGATCCGGCTCAAACCAGGCGATGAATTTCCGCCGCTCCCCGGCAGGTGCCGCCACTTCCTTGAAGCGCACGAAGGCCGTCATCTTGTGAGCGTCGCGATACACGCTCTTCTGCATCAGCCGAAGACGCGAGACCTCTTCGTCGGATGCCAGATCCAGCAGATTCCGATTTTCCAGCAGCCGCCAGAGCAGACTGTAAAGCAGCGAAAAGCGCTTGGCATCGCTATGACAGATCACTACCTCGGCCAACGCCATGAAGGCCGGCGGAACGCTCATCGGCCTGGCGCCGGCGGGAGGATCGGGCGGCAAGGCATCGCGCTGGAAAGCAAAGCCCGGCTCGCTGCTCTTTTCCTGCCAGTCGATTTCGTCAGGCAGAATTCCGGCCGCGGCAAGGGCGCGGGCAGCCTTGCGCCATTCCTCGAAATCCCCCCTGCCCTCCAGAACGACGCGGCGCATCATAGCAGCGACAATTGTTCGGGTTGCGGTTCGAACATGGCGCGCAGATCCGGCCGATCGACAAGGCGACGCGGCGTCCAGCCCTCGGCAGTGATGAAGGCCTGCACCTTGCGAAGGGAGACACCAAGCCGCGGCAGATCCTCAAGCCGCAACCGGCGCTGCCGCCTCTCAGTTAGGATAGCCTTCACCGTTTTGGTACCGAGCCCCGGTACGCGCAGGAGCTTCTCGCGATCGGCGCGATTGATATCGACAGGGAAGTTTTCGCGATGGCCGAGCGCCCAGGCAAGCTTGGGATCGAGATTAAGATCCAGCATGCCGCCCTGCTGCGCCGAGGTAATCTCGTCGATGCCGAAACCATAAAAGCGATAGAGCCAATCCGCCTGATAGAGCCGATGCTCGCGCATCAGCGGCGGCTTGATGAGCGGCAGGTTTTTCGAACTGTCAGGGATCGGGCTGAAGGCTGAATAATAGACACGTTTGAGACCATAGCTGCTGTAAAGCTGACCGCTGGTCGACAGGATGGTCGCATCATTGGCGCCGTCAGCGCCGACGATCATCTGCGTGCTCTGGCCGGCCGGCACGAAGCGCTTGCGCCGCTTGGTCTGCAGCGTCGGCTCTTCTGCCGCTTCGATCTTCAGCCTGAGATCGCCCATCGAGCGGCGGATGCTGGCGGGCTTTTTCTCCGGCGCAAAACGGCTGATGCCGCTATCGGTCGGCAGCTCGATATTGAGCGACAGGCGATCGGCATAGAGTCCCGCCTCCTCGATCAGATGTGGAGACGCCTCCGGAATGGATTTCAGGTGGATATAGCCGCGAAAATGATGCGTGGCGCGCAGTTCGCGCACGATGCGTACCATCTCCTCCATCGTATGGTCGGAAGAGCGGATAATGCCCGAGGAGAGGAACAGGCCCTCGATATAGTTGCGCCGATAGAATTCCAGCGTCAGCCAGACGACTTCCTCCGGCGTGAAGCGGGCGCGCTCGACATTGCTGGACGAGCGGTTGATGCAATAGGCGCAATCGTAGATGCAGAAATTGGTGAGCAGGATTTTGAGCAGCGAAATGCATCGTCCATCCGGCGCATAAGCATGGCAGATGCCTGAGCCTTCGGTCGAGCCGAGCCCACCGGAGGCAGACGAATCCCGTTTGACCGTGCCGCTGGAGGCGCAGGATGCATCATATTTGGCGGCATCGGATAGGATCGCCAACCGTTCTTTAAGCGACTTCTTCATCATCTTGTTCACTAAATGTTCACGGTGGCAAAATCAAGACCGAGCAATGAGCCTCCCTGCAACTTCCCTTCAAAAGCAGGCACTTCTGCTGATCATAAAAAGCGCCGATACGAATTTTATGGAAATTGCGCGTGCCGATCTGCTATAAGCAACGAACTAGGTTTGTAACACGGTTCCGAAGTTCCCCTTCGGGACCTGTTTTCTTTTGTGTCTGCGCGAACTGCGGATGCGGGGAGAGAAGGACGAAAAAATGGTTGATAAGGTACCGATGACACAGGGTGGTTTCGTCAAGTTGCAGGAAGAACTGCGCTGGCGTCAGCAGGAGGAGCGCCCGCGAATCATCGAGGCAATTGCGGAAGCGCGCGCCCATGGCGACCTCTCCGAAAATGCCGAGTACCATGCTGCCAAGGAAGCGCAGAGCCACAATGAAGGCCGCATTACCGAGCTCGAAGACCTGACGGCGCGTGCCGAAATCATCGACCTCTCCAAGATGTCGGGCGACAAGATCAAGTTCGGCGCCAAGGTGAAGCTCATCGACGAGGACACCGAAGAGGAAAAGACCTACCAGATCGTCGGCGATCAGGAAGCCGACGTGAAGCAGGGCCGCATCTCCATCTCCTCCCCGATCGCCCGCGCGCTGATCGGCAAGGAAGTCGGCGATTCCATCGAAGTCAATGCGCCCGGCGGTTCGAAAGCCTACGAAATCCTTTCCGTTTCCTGGGGCTGATCGCCTTCGCCTCTCTCAGCAAGAGCAGCCAGTGCCGGATATCAGCGACGTCGAGATCATCGCGCCCAACCTGAAACGCCGGCTCTCCGGCGTCACGTCGACAATCGTCCAGCTCATCCCCTGCCAGATCCGGCTGGGGATCAGGATCGCCGCACTCGGCCCCGGCCTGCCGCCGGAACTTCCCCGTTTGAAATGGCCGCAGCTTGCCGGCCTCTGGCGTCCGCCGGCCGGCCGGCGCCGCCGCATCTGGCACGCGCGCCGCAACAATGAGATGGCGGCAGGCATCCTCATGCGCCACGTGCTGCGCGTGCCGCTGAAGCTCGTCTTCACCTCGGCCGCCCAACGCCACCATACTTCCTATACGCGTTGGCTGATCCGCCGAATGGATGCGGTGATCGCCACCAGCAGCCGTTCCGGCTCCTTCCTCAAGGTGCCGCACACGGTCATCCAGCACGGCATCGATCTTACCCTCTTCCACCCGCCTGAAGGGCCTGACGATACGATCACTGCCACCGGCCTGCCCGGCCGCTACCTTGTCGGCTGCTTCGGCCGCGTGCGCCATCAGAAGGGCACCGACCTTTTCGTCCAGGCGATGATCGCACTCCTGCCGCAGCATCCGGACTGGACGGCCGTCATTTCCGGCCGCGTCACGCCGGAGCACACGGCATTCGCCGACAAGCTGAAGGCCGATATCGCCGCAGCCGGTCTGACTGACCGCATCGTCTTCATCGGCGAGGTGCCAGATATCAAGGTCTGGTATCGCCGCTTGACGCTTTACATCGCCCCCTCCCGCAATGAAGGCTTCGGCCTGACACCGCTGGAGGCGATGGCTTCGAAAACGGCAGTCGTGGCATCTGACGCCGGTGCCTATGCCGAAATGATCGTGCCCGGCGAAAACGGCATCATCGTGCCCCCCGGCGATGGCGAGGCGCTGACGGCAGCCATCGTCACCTATCTTACCGATCCTGCGCTCGCCATCGCACAGGGCGAGACGGCTCTCCGGCACGTGCGGGAAAATTTCGCACTGGAAAAGGAAGCGACGGCGATCAACCGGATTTACCAGCAACTTCTCGGCGCGTAAGTCGTTCGTCAGACCATGGCAACGGATATATCAGGGAGGTAGGGACACGTAGATGTCGACCGCAAACGACAACGAAAACCTGGTCAACGTGCTTTGTATGAAATGGGGGACGCTCTACGGCGCCGAATACGTCAACAATCTCTACCGCGGCGTCAAACGACACCTGAGGCGCCCGCATCGCTTTGTCTGCTTCACCGACGACACGGTAGGCCTCGAGGAGGGTATCGAAACCTTCCCTCTGCCCGAGCTCGGTCTGCCTTCCGGCTCCAGGGACCGCCGCTGGCAGAAGCTTGGGCTCTTCCGCCGTGAGCTTGCCGATCTCAAAGGCATCGCCCTCTTCCTCGATCTCGACCTCGTCATCGTCGATGATCTGGAACCGCTCTTTCAGCACCCGGGCCAATTCCTCACCATCCGCGACGATGATCTCTTCCAGGCAAAACCGCTGCGCAAGATCAACCCTGCCCGCGACAAGTTCCTGGCCTCGGTCGGCAACAGTTCGGTCTTTCGCTATGAGATCGGCGCCCACCCCTATATTCTCGACACCTATACCGCCGATCCAGTGGCGGCCATGGCGAAATACGAGATCTCCCAGCAATTTCAGAGCGCGCAGCTGCAAGCACATGGACACCTGCAGTACTGGCCGCGCGAATGGTGCGTAAGCTTCAAGAACGCCTGCGTGCCGCGCCATTTCAAGAGCTTCTGGCGCGATCCCGAGCTGCCGCCGGAGGCCAAGATCGTGGTCTTCGCCGGTAGTCCGAAAATGAGCGAGGTTTTTGAAGGCGGCGGCCAGCACTGGTATCGCCGCATCGGCAATACCGACTGGCTCAGCAGGGCCTGGCGCGGCTAGATTACAGTTCTACCAGCCCGAGCTTCTTCACCTGCCGGATCGTCAGCATGGTGCGAACGGTATCGACATGCTCGTTGGCCGTCAGTACTTCAATGACGAAGTCCTGGAAGCGGGTAAGGTTCTGGGCGACACAATGCAGCAGGAAATCGCTGTCGCCGGACACCATCCAGGCCTGACGCACCAGCGGCCATTCGGTGGTGGCCGCGGCAAAGGCCTTTAGATTGGCTTCGGACTGGTGCTTGAGGCCGACCATGCAGAAGGCGACGAGATCGAGCCCGAGCTTCGGGCTGTTCAGCATCGCGTGATAACCTTCGATGACGCCGGCCTCTTCGAGCTTGCGCACACGACGCAGGCAGGGCGGCGCCGATATTCCCACCCGATCGGCAAGCTCCACATTGGTCATGCGGCCGTCTGCCTGCAGTTCTCGCAATATCTTTATGTCGATGACGTCAAGTTCAGCGCGAACCACGCTCAGGCCTTTCTTTAATTCCCCGCGGGCAGCTTCTATATAAAGCCACGGAATACGCAAGAAAGTTTCAGTGAGATGACGGAATCTTGCAAAGCCGGTGCATTTGCCTTGTTGGTAATGCAAGGCTGCCCTTGAATAAAAGCATTGGTCGTTCATAAATGGCGACGGGATCGCGAAACGGCCTTATTCACCTCTTAGCCGCCGCATCCTGCCAGTCGAAAGGAAATTCCATGTCTGCCCGCCATACCAAGGTGCTCATCATCGGCTCCGGACCTGCCGGTTATACGGCCGCGGTCTATGCCGCGCGCGCCATGCTGAAACCGGTTTTGATCGCCGGTCTGGAACAGGGTGGCCAGCTCATGATCACCACCGACGTCGAGAACTATCCGGGCTTTGCCGATCCGATCCAGGGGCCGTGGCTGATGGACCAGATGTTACAGCAAGCCCAGCATGTCGGTGCCGAAATCGTTAACGACCTTGTGACCGAAGTCGATCTCAACCAGCGCCCCTTCGTTGCCCGCACCGATAGCGGCCAGGTCTGGACCGCCGATACGCTTGTTATCGCGACCGGCGCCAAGGCCAAATGGCTCGGCATCGAAAGCGAGCAGCATTTCCAAGGATTCGGTGTATCGGCCTGCGCCACCTGCGATGGCTTCTTCTATCGCAACAAGGATGTGATCGTGGTCGGCGGCGGCAACAGCGCCGTCGAGGAAGCGCTCTATCTCTCCAACATCGCGAAGTCGGTCACCGTCGTGCACCGCCGCGACGGCTTCCGCGCAGAAAAGATCCTGCAGGAACGTCTCTTTTCCAAGGAGAACGTCAAGGTTCTCTGGAACACCGAGGTCGCCGAGATCACGGGTACGCCGGCAAAGCCCCCCATGCCGCCGTCCGTTTCCGGTGCTCGCCTGCGCGATACCCGCACCGGCGCCATCACCGATGTCGCTATTGATGGTGTCTTCGTGGCAATCGGTCACGCGCCCGCAACCGAGCTTTTCAAGGGCAAGCTGAAGCTGAAGGACAATGGCTATCTCTGGACCGCACCGGATTCGACTGCGACCAGCCTGGAGGGAGTCTATGCCGCAGGCGATGTGACGGACGATACGTTCCGCCAGGCGATCACCGCCGCAGGCATGGGATGCATGGCCGCCCTCGAGGCAGAACGTTATCTGACGGGCCATGTGCCCGTTGCCGTAGCAGCGGAGTAATTGTGGCATGAGGGGTGGGGGAATGCCATTGGATTGGGACAAGCTGCGTATTTTCCACGCAGCCGCCGAAGCCGGATCGTTTACGCATGCGGCTGACAAGCTGCATCTGTCCCAGTCGGCCATCAGCCGTCAGGTCAGCGCGCTCGAGCAGGATGTGGGCACCAAGCTCTTCCACCGCCATGCGCGCGGCCTGATCCTCACCGAACAGGGCGAACTGCTTTACCGCACCGCCCATGATGTGCTTCTAAAGCTCGAAACCGTGAAGATGCAGCTGACCGAAACGACGGAAACGCCGTCCGGCAAGCTGCGCGTCACCACGACTGTCGGCCTCGGCCAGGGCTGGCTGACCGACAAGATCCAGGAATTCCTGCAGCTTTATCCCGATGTTCAGATCCAGCTTATCCTCGACAACGAGGAAGTGGATGTGAACATGCGCCATGCCGATTGCGCCATCCGCCTTCGCCAGCCGCAGCAGTCCGACCTGATCCAGCGCAAGCTCTTCACCGTGCATATGCACGTTTATGCGGCCCCCTCCTACATCAACCGCCATGGTGAACCACAAAAGATCGAGGATCTCGACAATCATCGCATCATCACTTTCGGCGAACCCGCACCGAACTATCTGCTCGACGTCAACTGGCTGGAAATCGCCGGCCGCTCGTCGGACAACAAGCGCATTCCGCATCTGCAGATCAACAGCCAGACCTCGATCAAGCGCGCCTGCCTGCTCGGCATCGGCATCGCCTGCCTGCCCGACTATATCGTCGGTCGAGACCCCGGCCTGATTCAGCTTGCGATCAATGCCGATGTTCCCTCCTTCGATACCTACTTCTGCTATCCTGACGAGATAAAGAACGCCGCGAAGTTGAAAGCCTTCCGCGATTTCATCGTCAGCAAGGCCCGCAACTGGAACTTCTGATTTCCATTTTTATGGAAGAGATTTCAAATCATGCAACCTGTGCATGACTGACATGCACAAAAAAGGGTTGCTGTTTGCTCATTAAAACACCACATAGCACATAGCTGATGCACACGGTGGCTTTTCCTCCCAGTTCCACCGCATTAGCTGTTCCCCTCTGGAGGTTTTTGACCTTCACACTTATAAGGGCCCTGGTTTTCCGGTGGCCCTCTTTTTTTGCCCGAATTTTTCTTTTTGCCTGAATTTTTGCCGGCAGATACCGCAATGCGGAAAAATTTGTGCAGCGCATAGCTGACATGCACAAAAAACTATTGAAAGCTGCACAAAGAACCACCATATCGCTCATAGCTGATGCATTTGGTGGTTTCTCTCCCAGTGCCACCGCGTTGGCTGTTCCCCTCTGGAGGTTTTTGACCTTCACACTTATAAGGGCCCTGGTTTTCCAGTGGCCCTCTTTTTTTGCTTAAATTTTAAGCGGAACAAAAAGCACCGCCCTCACGCCTCCGTGATTTGCATATCGAAAATCTTCGAACCATATATCGAGAAAATCCGATTTATAGTTCGATGAACGACGATGGACAAAGACGAGATCCTCAAGGCGCTGGCCAACCCTGCCCGGATGGACATCCTCAACTGGCTGAAAAACCCGGAAGAACATTTTCCGACGCAGGAGCACCCATTTGAGATGGGCGTCTGCGCCAGCCAGTTCGAACGCTGCGGCCTTTCCCAGTCCACCGTGTCCGCGCACCTCGGCACCCTTCATCGTGCCGGCCTCGTCACTAGCAAGCGCGTCGGCCAGTGGATCTTCTACAAGCGCAACGAAGAAACGATCGCTGCCTTCCTCCAGCAGCTGACGCAGGATCTGTAAATTATGCCCCTTGCCCTGCTCGTTCTCGCCTTGAGCTCTTTCGCGATAGGCACCACCGAATTCGTCATCATGGGGCTTCTGCCCGAAGTCGCAGCCGACCTTTCCGTCACGATCCCTGAGGCCGGGTGGCTGGTGACGGGTTACGCGCTGGCCGTCGCCATCGGCGCACCCGTCATGGCGGTTTCGACTGCCAAGCTGAAGCGCCGCTCGGCCCTCATCATGCTGATGGCCTTCTTCATTGCCGGCAACCTGCTCTGCGCCATCGCGCCCAATTACTGGGTACTGATGATCGCCCGCATCGTCACCGCCCTCTGCCACGGCGCCTTCTTTGGCATCGGCTCGGTCGTTGCTGCCAATCTCGTCAGCGAAGACCGCAAGGCCCGCGCCGTCGCCCTGATGTTTACCGGGCTGACGCTCGCGAACGTACTCGGCGTCCCGCTCGGCACCGCCATCGGCCAGGCCTATGGGTGGCGCTCCACCTTCTGGGTTGTCACCGCGATCGGCATCGTCACCATTGCAGGCCTGATCGCCATCCTGCCGAAGGATAGACAAGAAGAGCAGAGCAGCATCCTGCGGGAGATCGCGGCATTGCGGAACGGGCGCCTCTGGATGGCGCTCTCGGTCACCGTCTTCTTCTCGGCTTCGATGTTCACGCTTTTCACCTATATCGCCCCGCTGCTGCGCGACGTGACGGGCATCTCACCTGAAGGCGTCACCTGGACGCTGTTCCTGATGGGTATCGGCCTGACGGTCGGTAACCTCATCGGCGGCAAGCTCGCCGACTGGCGCCTCGGCACTGCCCTTGCCGCGATCTTTGCGGCAATCGCGCTGACCTCGGCGATCTTCTTCTATACAAGCCGCTTCTTCATACCCGCCGAAATCACCCTGTTCCTGTGGGCAGCCGCCACCTTCGCTGCGGTTCCCGCCCTGCAGGTCGGTGTCGTCGGTTTCGGCAGGGATGCACCGAACCTCGTTTCGACCATCAATATCGGCGCCTTCAACACCGGCAATGCCCTCGGCGCCTGGGTCGGCGGCATGGTCATAGACGCCGGCCTCGATCTCAACCGCGTTCCCCTCGCCGCCGCCGCCATGGCCATCATCGGCCTTGCCGCAACTGTTCTCACCTATCTCTCCGGCCGGGCGCAGACCGCTCCCGCTGCCGCCGAGTGATCCCCCAAGCAGAAAGGACCCTCCATGGCCAAGCTTTTCCAGCCGACACAGATCGGCGATATCGCTCTCAAGAACCATATCGTCATGGCGCCGCTCACCCGCAACCGCTCACCGGGCGCAATCCCGAACGACCTCAACGTCGAATACTATCGCCAGCGCGCCACGGCCGGCCTCATCATCACCGAAGCGACCGCCATCACGCATCAGGGTCAGGGTTATGCCAATGTTCCCGGCCTCTACAGCAAGGAAGCCCTTGACGGGTGGAAGCGCGTGACGGATGCCGTTCATGCCGAAGGCGGCAAGATCGTCGTTCAGATGTGGCATGTCGGCCGTATCTCCCACACCGAGCTGCAGCCGAACGGCGGCAAGCCGGTTTCCTCGACCAACCGCATCGCCAAGGCCAAGACCTACCTCGTCAACGCTGACGGTACCGGCGCCTTTACCGACACCTCCGAGCCACGCGCACTCGAAACCTCCGAGATTCCCGGGATCGTCGAGGATTACCGCAAGGCCGCCCGCGCTGCGATCGATGCGGGCTTCGACGGTGTAGAAATCCACGGCGCCAATGGCTACCTGCTCGACCAGTTCATGCGCGACGGCGTCAACGACCGCACCGACGAATATGGCGGTTCGATCGAAAACCGCACGCGTTTCACCTTCCAGGTCGTCGAAGCCGTGACCAGGGAAATCGGCGCCCGCCGCACCGCAATCCGCATTTCGCCGGTCACCCCCTCAGGCGACTCCTACGATTCCAACCCGCAGGCGCTCTTCACGCATGTCGTTGAAGGTCTCGCCAAATACGACCTCGCCTATATCCATGTCGTCGAGGGCCAGACCGGTGGCGAGCGCGATTATCGCCAGGGCGACAACCCGTCCTTCGATTACAAGGCGCTGCGCACTGCCTATGAAAAGGCAGGCGGCAAGGCGGCCTGGATGGTCAATAACGGCTACAACAGAGATATGGCGATCGAGACTGTCGAAAACGGCGCGGCCGATCTCGTCGCCTTCGGCAAACCCTTCATCTCCAATCCCGATCTCGTCGAGCGCCTGGAAAGGAACCTGCCGCTCAACACGCCGGATCAGTCCACCTTCTACGGTGGCAGCGCAAAGGGTTATGTCGATTATCCGACCCTCGAAAAGGTCGCCTGATCGTCTTCAACAAGCAGAAATCCCGCCAACCGGCGGGATTTCCATTTCAGGGCATCGTCGCTAGCATGCGCCCATGTTCTCGCCTTATCTCGAACGCTGGTCGCTGACATCGGACGGCGAACCCATCATCACCCATTCAAGCCGTCTCCTACCGGTCATCTGGCAGGACAAACCCGCCATATTGAAAGTTGCAACCGACAGCAGCGAGCGAGACGGCGCATTGCTGATGAAATGGTGGGACGGCGATGGCGCGGCTCGAGTCTACGCGCAGGAAGATGATGCCGTCCTTCTGGAACGTGCGACGGATAAATGCTCGCTGCTCGACATGGCGTTGAATGGCGAGGACGATGAAGCGAGCCGCATCATGGTGCAGACGGCAGCACGGCTGCATGCGCCCCGCCCCACCCCTCTTGACGATTCCACGACGCTCGAGCGCTGGTTCCGCAGTCTGGAGCCTGCGGCACGCACCTACGGCGGCACCTTTGCCGACAGTTGGAAGATCGCCACCACCCTGCTCGCTGCGCCTCAGCAGCTCACTATTCTCCACGGTGACATCCACCACCGCAACATCCTCGATTTCGGCGAAAGGGGTTGGCTGGCAATCGATCCCAAGCGGATCTATGGCGAACGCGGTTACGACTTCGCCAATATCTTCGCCAACGAAGACCTGCCGACGGTGACAGATCCCGAACGCCTCCAACGTCAGCTGCCGATCGTCTCCAAGGAAGCCGATATCGAGCCAGCAAGGCTGCTCAAATGGATCGCCGCCTATTCCGGCCTCTCCGCCGCCTGGTTCCTTGAAGATGACGACCATGCCTCGGCGGAGAAGCCTCTGACGGTCGCGCGCATCGCACTCGCGGAACTTGCTTAAACCGCCTTTTCGGCGTGCGAAAGAAGCGCCGTCGCACCATGCGGTTCGGGCAGCGAGCCCTGAGCGATGAGCGACGCACGCACGGCCTCATCGATCGGCGTATGCGGCTCGGTCCCGAGTTCGGCCACCAGCCTGTCGTTCTTCATGCGCAACGGTACCTTCCAGAGATAGCGCATCTCCTTCAGCTCCCGCATGACAGTCATGAAGGGAGCAAGCAACGGCACAACGAACCATGGAAAGCGGCCGATCTTCGCCTTGCCGCCGGCGACACGCCGAACCGCCTCCGCCATCTGACGGCCATCACCATCCCAGAAGCCGTTCATGTGATAGCAGGCGAAGGCCGGCAGGCGTTCGGCTCGCTCGACGAGTTGCACCATCGTCTCGGAAACATCGGGCAGATAGGCCCAATGGTGCCCGACGCCGGGCAGTGCCGGGTTCTTGATGGTACCAACCGGCTTGTCCGGCGTAGCAAAAGCGGCGGAGAACCAGCTATTGCCTGTGGCGCCCGGCCCGAAAAAATCCCCGGCGCGGACGATGATGACACCTATGCCGGTCTCAGAGGCAGCTTTCAGGCGCTTCTCCATCTCGACGCGGATCTTGCCCTTCTTCGTCACCGGATGCTGCGGGCTATCCTCCGTCACATCAGGAAAGGCATCCGGCCCGAAATTATAGACGGTACCAGGCAGCAGGATGCGCGCACCGACGGCACGAGCCGCGGCAATCGTATTCTCCAGCATCGGCAGAACCAGCTTCTCCCAGTCACGGTAGCCGGGCGGATTGACGGCGTGGACGATAAGGTTTGTGCCCTCAGCGGCCCTGCGCACGTCGGCCGCGTTCATCGCGTCGCCCTGCACCCACTCGAAACCCTGTTCGCTGCCGGATGCCTTCGCAGCGTTTCGGTTGAGCGCCCTCACCTTCCAGCCGTGCGCCCGCAGCTTGCGGGCGACTGCGCCGCCGATGCCGCCGGTCGCGCCGAGAACGAGCGCCAGTTTCCTGTTCTGATATTCGCTGCTCATGATCGTCTCCTTGTTCGATGAGACGACTATGCCTCCACAGGCAGATAAACAAAATTGACGAAATAAGTTGCATCGCTATACATAAATATATGAACATCGAGCCAAGCTGGGACTTT
This sequence comes from Rhizobium sp. WYJ-E13, assembly GCF_018987265.1. Lineage (NCBI taxonomy): Bacteria > Pseudomonadati > Pseudomonadota > Alphaproteobacteria > Hyphomicrobiales > Rhizobiaceae > Rhizobium > Rhizobium sp. WYJ-E13. The sequence continues at coordinate 2,654,326 of NZ_CP076853.1, forward strand.
TACCGCTCCTTTCTCACCGTGTTAAGGCAGGGATCGCTTTCGGCCGCCGCCCGCGAACTCGGTCTGACGCAGCCGACGATCGGCCGCCATATCGACGCTCTGGAGGAGGCCGTCGGCGCGGAGCTTTTCATCCGCTCATCCAACGGCCTGCTGCCGACAGACGTGGCGCTCGATCTCCAGCCCTATGCCGAAACACTGGCAACGACGGCTGCTGCTCTCCTGCGCACCGCATCCAGCCAGCGCGGCAAGGTGGAAGGCACCGTGCGTATCAGTGCCAGCGAAGTGATCGGCATCGAGGTGCTGCCACCGATCATTGCCGATCTGCAGGAAGCCTATCCCGGATTGCAGGTGGAACTTTCGGCCTCCGATGCGCTGGAAGATCTGATGAACCGGGAGGCGGATATTGCCGTGCGCATGGCCGAGCCGCAGCAGGATGCGCTGATGGTGCGTCGCATCGGCGATATCCCGCTCGGCTTTCACGCGCATCGCCGCTATTTGGAACGCCACGGCACGCCGCGGACCATGGCCGAGCTTGCCGGTCATCGCATCATCGGTTTCGACCGGCAGACGGCCTATATCCGCATGATGCGCAAGCTCCACCCGCTGGCCGACGAGCTTGCCTATTCCTTCCGCACCAGCAGCCATCTGGCGCATTACACCGCCATTCGTGCCGGCATCGGCATCGGCATCTGCCAGACGGGGCTTGCCCGTCCAAACCCCGACCTCGTCCATATCATGGCGGATGAATTCGAAATCCCGCTCGGCACATGGGTCGCCATGCACGAGAGCCTCAAGACCTCGCCACGCTGCCGCGTCACCTTCGACGCGCTGGTCAGGGGCCTGTTGAACTATATCAAGTCATGCAAGCAAACGCGCGCCTGACGACGCGCTGAAAGACGATAGGAAATCGGCGGAAGATCAGGGCTCTGGGGAGACCTCCGGCGAACGGCCCTTGGTAAAGCCGTCCACGACCTCAGTCTCGGGACGATCACCACCCTCGGCATATTCCTCGTGCCACTTGCCCTGCGCATCCTGCCAGCTGATCTCGGCGGAATCGCCGCCGACCTGCTGTTCGGCTGCAACGATGCGGGCTGCTTCGAGCGCTTCGGAGTGGCTCGGAAATGCTTCGGAATAGACGTCCCCAAGCTTGTAGGCCCAGCCGCCGTCATGCGGTACGACTTCGTAGACCACCTTGACCATGCATGTGTCTCCTCTTCTTCTCGTTGCGCATCCGTGGGCCTCCGGATCATGTCCGGTTCAGCGCGGGCCGCTTGAGAAGATTTCGAGGACGCCGCGATCTGTTTTCCGGCTGCCGTATGAAAAGCAGTATTCCATTAATCGTCACAGACTGCAAATTCCATCAGTCGCGAGTCTGCTTGCATGGAAAAATCACCGGCTTAGATTGCCCAGGGAATCAAAATCGTCGCTGGTGATGGACATGGCATTGCATCTCAAGGAAGAAAAATTCCTGATCGTGGCGATCGTCGTCGCGGTCATTGCCTATTTGCTGGAACATTCTCTCATGCAGGCCGGCCGGGCCACGGCGCTCGTCGCAGCCGCCGCCCTGATCGTAACCATCGTGCTCGCCTCCATGCGCGTCGCCCATCACGCCGAACTGCTGGCCGTCAAGGTCGGCGACCCCTACGGCACGATGATCCTGACGCTCTCGGCCGTCGCCGTCGAAGTCATCATCCTCGGCATCATGATAAGCGGCGAAGAAAGCTCGCCGACGCTGGTGCGCGACACGATCTATTCGGCACTCATGCTTGACATCAACGGAGTCCTCGGCCTTGCCGCCCTCCTCGGCGGCCTGAAGCACGGCGAGCAGCCCTACAACGACAATTCCGGCAAGACCTATGGCGTAATGATCCTGACGGCCATGGGCATTTCGATGATCGTTCCGGAATTCGTGCCCCACGATAAATGGCATTATTATTCGGGCTTCACCATCATCGCGATGATCGCCCTCTACGGCCTCTTCCTGCGCATGCAAGTCGGCCAGCACAGCTACTTCTTCTCCTACAGCTACCCGCGCTCGGAACGGCAGAAAGAACATCCCGAGGAGCACGATGAAGAGGGTTCGGTTTCGACCTCGATCGCGATTATCCTCATTGGCGTGGTGATCATCGGTGCGCTCGCCGAATTCATGTCGGGCTTCATGAGCGAAGGCCTGCGCGACAGCGGTGCTCCGATTGCCGTAACGGCCATCGTGGTTGCCGCCATCTCCGCAGCACCGGAAATCCTGACAGCCTTGCGGGCGGCCCTGCGCAACCGCATGCAGGCGACCGTCAACATCGCCATGGGTGCCTCTCTCTCGACGGTCATCCTGACAGTGCCGGTCATGGAGGGGATCGCGCTATACACCGGCCAGCCCTTCATCATGGCCATGTCGCCGGTCCAGACGGTCATGGTGTCGATCACCCTGATTGCAGCCGCCATCAACCTTAACGATGGTGAGACGAACGCCATTGAGGGCATGACCCATTTCATCCTCTTCGCTACCTTCATCATGCTGAGCTCGATCGGACTCTGAATCTGAAATCAGCGACTTGGCGGCAAAAGCGGAATCATTTCCGCAGCACGTTGAAGTGAAAAACGAGACAACAAAAAAGCCCGCCATCTCTGGCGAGCTCTTCGAATGGGGCTGATGCCACCGATTACTTGCAGGCGGCGCAGAAGCGCTGAATGCGGCGGCAGGCTTCCTCGAGCAGCTCTTCCGAGGTCGCATAGGAGATGCGGAAGTTCGGGCCGAGGCCGAAGGCCGAGCCGTGCACGACGGCAACACCTTCCGACTCCAGCAGCTCGGAAACGAAATCCTCATCGTTCTCGATCACCTTGCCCGACGGAGCCGTCTTGCCGATCAACCCGGCGCAGGACGGATAAACGTAGAAGGCCCCTTCCGGCACAGGGCAGACGATGCCCTTGGCCTGGTTCAGCATGGAAACGACGAGATCGCGACGGCCTTCGAAGATCTTCTTGTTCTCGGGGATGAAGTCCTGTGTGCCGTTCAGTGCTTCGACAGCCGCCCACTGGGCGATCGAGGTCGCTCCTGAGGTCTGCTGCCCCTGGATCATGTCCATAGCCTTGATCAGCTGGATCGGGCCTGCCGCATAGCCGATGCGCCAGCCAGTCATCGCATAGGCCTTGGAGACGCCGTTCATCGTCAGGGTGCGGTCGTAGAGTTTCGGCTCGACTTCGACCGGCGTGACAAATTTGAAGTCGCCATAGGTCAGATGCTCGTACATGTCGTCGGTCAGCACCCAGACATGCGGATGCTTCATCAGCACGTCGGTCAGCGCCTTCAGCTCGGCATGCGTATAGGCGGCGCCCGTCGGGTTGGACGGCGAGTTGAAGATGAACCATTTGGTCTTCGGGGTGATCGCCTTTTCGAGATCGGCGGGCTGGAGCTTGAAATTATGCTCCTGGGTAGCCGAAACGAAAACCGGCGTGCCGCCGCAAAGTGCCACCATCTCAGGATAGGACACCCAGTAGGGCGCGGGGATCACGACTTCATCGCCGGGGTTCAGCGTCGCCATGAAAGCGTTGAAAAGGATCTGCTTGCCGCCCGTGCCGACGATCGTCTGCTCCCAGGAATATTCCAGACCGTTCTCGCGCTTGAACTTGGCGGCTATCGCCTTGCGCAGCTCGGGGATACCGGATACCGGCGTGTATTTCGTCTCGCCGCGATTGATCGCGTCGATGGCGGCTTTCTTGATATTATCGGGCGTATCGAAATCCGGCTCGCCGGCACCAAGGCCGATGACATCGCGTCCTTTGGCTTTCAGCTCGCGCGCTTTCTGAGAAACAGCGATGGTGGCTGAAGGCTTCACGCGGGAAAGGGCATCGGCAAGGAAAGCCATGATATCGGTCCTACAAGGTTGAAACGGGCAGAAGGCCGGGACCGGAGTTCTGCGCTAAGCTCTATGTCCAATGTATGACAGCATTTCAAGCGCAAAGGCGTGATGGCGGCGATGATTCTTATTGATCTATTGCCGCAGCCGCATCCGGAATTCTGAACCGCGCTTCGGCGAGACGCCGCAATTGGCGGATCCAGCCTCACAGGAAGTTGAATAAGTTTCTGAAGTCGGCCCCGTTTTATTCCTTAAAAACAAGGTTATCGGCCGTTTACCATTTGCCACGAATAAGCCGCAACAAATGCTGCGGCATGCCGCAATTCGGTCGTGAGAGCGCCGAGATCAAACCCGTATTCTATCACCATCGGACATTGGTTATTGAGGGCATGCCATGTTTCTGGAAGACGAGCGCGCAGCGGGACGCTTGCGCACAAGCCGGGTTTGCCTGTCGCTGATGGTGGCAGTCATCGCTTTTGCATGCTGTGTCGTCGCGACGTTCAGCCTCTTTTCAGTCGCCGAAGCAGCACCGGCCGTGGCTTCCAGCGCCCGTGAGGCAACGCATGCCGACCAGACGATCACTCAAGGCCTGACGATGCTTTTTGCCGCCTTTGTCGCAGCAAACGGTTTTGCCATCTGGCTGCGACGCATCAAGGGTCTCGTTGTTTCCGGAGGCAAGCGCGATGCCCGGTAAATCGCAGCGTGCAGGCTGGAACGAGGATGAAGACGCGTTCCAGCCGCTGCCGACCTACATGGAGCTCGCCATGGCTGCCGCCGTGGCCCATGAAGTGCCGCCCGCATCGCCGAGACCCCGCCTCCCCGGACTTTCGATCATCGAAAAATTGGTCGCCGTTGGTATCGTGTGCCTCGCCTTCTACGGCATGGCGCTGATCGGCTGCGGGCTTTTCCTGAAGGCTGAAGCAAAGCGCACTGGTTTCATCACACAACGGATGATGAGCGCCGAGCTGCAACAGGCCGATTTTGACATCCGCTTCCCTGCCCACGTAATCAACTGACCTCTTCTCATTCAACCCGAGAACACAAAACCGTTATGGAGCGCCGACTACCGTTGAAGCGCCCCATGCCCCGCGCCACCTTCCCCTCAAACTGACGACGGGGATTATGATGGACGCCATTTCGACTTTCCGTTTCGCCGTGCTGCTCGCAGGGGCCGCTGCTTTTGCAGGTCCAGTCCTCGCCCAGACTGGGGACGTTGTCAGGACGCAGGAAGTTTCGGTTCGTGTCGAGAAACTCGCCGAAGGACTGGAGCATCCCTGGGCAGTCGAGGTCCTGCCTGATGGCGGCTATATCGTTACGGAGCGGCCGGGACGACTGCGCATCATCCGCGATGGCAAGGTTTCCGACCCGATCGATGGCGTGCCCGAGGTCAGCGCACGAGGTCAGGGTGGCCTGATGGATGTCGCCCTCTCCCCGGATTTCGCGACCAGCCGCAAACTCTATCTGACCGCCGCAACCGCCAACAACAGAGGCTCTGGCACGGAGGCCTTCAGCGCCACGCTGTCATCAGATGAAAAGAGCCTCGAAAACGTCACGCCCATTTTCACCATGCGGCTTTTTACCCGCGGCAACATACAGTACGGCTCGCGCATCGCAATCGCGCCCGGCGGTTCGCTGTTCATCAGCGTCGGCGACCGCGGCAACCGCAATCGTTCGCAGGACTGGAAGGATGACGCCGGCTCCATCGTCCATCTCAATGCCGATGGCAGCATTCCCGCCGACAATCCCTTCAAGAATGGCAGCAAAGCCCTGCCGGAGATCTGGTCCAAGGGCCATCGCAACCCGCAGGGCATCACCTTCGACAGCGCCAACGGCAAGCTCTACACCGTCGAGCATGGCGCACGCGGCGGTGACGAGATCAACAATCCCGAGCCCGGAAAGAACTACGGCTGGCCGATCATCACCTACGGCCGCGACTATTCCGGCGCCAAAATCGGCGAAGGAACAGCCAAGGAGGGCCTGGAACAGCCGCTGCACTATTGGGATCCGTCGATCGCTCCGGGCGCTCTCGTCGTCTATCGCGGCAAGATGTTTCCGGAATGGAACGGCAATTTCATCGTGGCGGCCCTGAAATTCCAATTGCTGTCGCGCATGCAGCGGGATGCAAGCGGCGCCTTTACCGCCGAGGAACGCATGTTCGAAGGCAATTATGGCCGCATCCGCGATGTCATCGTCGCCCCCGATGGCGCACTGCTGATGGTGACCGACGAGGATGACGGCGAACTGCTCCGGGTTTCCCGCGCCGAAAACCGGGCCGGCTAAAGCGCACTTCGCAATTCCCTGCGGATCACGAATTTCAGCCCCGACCATGTCTCGTCGACGGCGCAGACCTTGACGTCGACGAGCCCGGTCGGCAGCAGGATCTCGCGTAGCGCATCCTCGGTGATGCTGGTCGGCACTTTCGAACTCTTCTTCGGCCAGGATATCCAGACCATGCCGTCGGGCCTGATGGCCCGAAGCAGCCCAGTGGCCATCTCTTCCAATGGCGCGCGCTGCGTTTCGAAGACATGAATATAATCGAACTGCCGGCAGGAGCCGGGCGGCAAGTTATGCTCGACCGAAGCAAAACCTTCAAAACCATCAATCTCGGTCAGCCCGTCGGGAACATTGATGAGCAAGGCAGCCTGCCCTGGCTTCAATCCCAATTTCCTGATGAGCGGCGTGCCGAAATATCCTACGGTCACTGGCGCTTCCATATGAGCGGCCATGCCGCCGGGCCGCCGTCACCTCCGGCATCGCATTCTTCCTTGATCCGCACCTCCTCGAGAACAAGAAAATCCTTGCTGCCCGGCTCAGCAGCGCGCCAGACATAGTAGCTGCCACAATCGCCCATGCCTCGCCCTTTCAGGAAGGAGGTAAAACGCCCCTCCACCCTATCGTAACGGATGTTGAAGGCCATATCGCCGGTCGTTTCCGAAAACTTCAGCGGGAAGATCGCCCTGGAAATCTCTTCACCGTAACCGCCATAAAGCGCGAACGGCATATTATAGGCACCTGCCAGGCCGCACGGTAAGATGATCAGCCTCTTTCCTCCGGCATCGACAACTTCGAAGGCATCGCCATAGGCAAGGCGGCTCTCTTCGATATGACACTCGCGATCCTTGGGCTCGATGTCTGCCCGCACCGCCTTTGGGAGATCGGCAAAGTGCAAAATCGGCCGCACGGATGAGGATGTCTCGGCCGACGCTTCCCCGAGCCCCGACACAACGATTACCGTCACAACGGCAACTCTCCGCACCCCCATGCGCACGCCTCCAAACCGTTTGGCAAAACCTCGTCCTTGCTCAAAAGAAATGCAACTGCTAACCCACAAAGCATAACTCCTAGACGCTTCCCCAACATTGAGGGTGAAATGACGCGCGTTCAAGCGAACCTCCTTCTATTGCTTGCAGCCGCCATCTGGGGCGGAGGCTTCGTCGCCCAATCGACGGCAATGAATGCGATCGGCCCCTTCTGGTTCATCGGCCTGCGTTTCGCCATCGCTGCACTCGCCACTCTGCCCTTCACGCTCCTTGAAGCCCGCAAAGTAAAAGTCGCCACCAGCCGCAGACACCTCGGCCTCTATCTGATGATCGGCCTTGCGCTCTTCGGTGGCGCATCGACACAGCAGATCGGCCTGCAGACGACGACCGTCACCAATTCCAGCTTCATCACCGGACTGTATGTGATCTTCGTGCCGTTGATTGCTGTTTTCTTCCTCCGTCGCTCGCCGCACTGGGTCATCTGGCCGGGCGCAATCATGGCCGTATCAGGCATTTATCTTCTCTCGGGCGGCCAGCTCTCGTCGCTCACCGTCGGCGACCTGCTCACAGTCGTCTGCGCCATCTTCTGGTCCGTCCAGATTACGCTTGCTGGAACGACGGTCGCCGAAACCGGCCGGCCTCTTGCCCTGTCCAGCGCCCAGTTCGCGTTTACGGCAGCCTGTGCACTCATCATCGCCATGATACTCGAACCGATCAGGCTGACAGATATCCGCGCAGCAGCGCCCGAAATTCTCTATGTCGGCATCTTCTCCTCCGGCGTCGCCTTCGTGCTGCAGGTCATCGCCCAGCGCTACACCACGCCGTCGCAGGCGGCGATCTTCCTCTCCGCCGAAGCGCTGTTCGGCGCCACGCTCGCCGCACTTCTCTTGGGCGAAAGCATGCCGCCGCTCGGTTATGTCGGTTGCGCACTGATGTTTACCGCTATGCTTGTAGTCGAACTCGTGCCCGAAATGACCCGCCGCCGCGCGCAAATGGCCTGAACACGCGTCCATTTGTGGGGCATTCAGGACCATCTAGAAATTTTTTTATGCTGGTGACAAGACGCGCTATCGTTGCATTTTTGGTAAATTCTGCCCGGAACTTATATTGCAGACGATATAAAACGTTAATCATTTGCTTCTGAGGGAGGATTTTTTGCGTTTTCGTGAAAACAGGCCAGATTTGCGGGTGTGTTCTTAGCAACACGTTAAAAAACTTTTGCTTGCCAAAATCCTTCAAACGCAGCACTCTTCGCGCGTTCGGGCATTTTGCGAGCATGGGAAGTCCTTAAGAATTTGCGCGCCGGAAACGCTAATATTCCGGTCAGCCGGTTCCAAAAAACAGCAGGCGATAAGTCCTGTCTGGAGCCGGCGGAGGTAGAGGGGACCTTTTTCTCACATTTCAAGATCTGCCTGCAGCGTCTTCGCAAGAAGGCAATAGCGTAATGCTGCCCGTGTGGATGGCGGGCGGAGACAAAAGGACCTGAGGCATGGCCGAGACTGGCACTGTAAAATTCTTCAATACCGACAAGGGCTTCGGCTTTATCAAGCCGGACAAGGGCGGCGCCGATATCTTCGTTCACATTTCTGCCGTTCAGGCTTCCGGTCTGGCCGGTCTGACGGAAAATCAGAAGGTAAGCTTCGACACGGAGCCGGATCGCCGCGGCAAGGGTCCGAAGGCCGTCAATCTGCAGATTTCAGGCTGACCCTCGCAATAGGCATGGAATTCGAGTTGAAGCCCGGCAGCGATGCCGGGTTTTGTCGTTCAGACTCCATTCAGCATGGCAGCACTAGGTTCAGAGCCATAGAGAAGGGACCGCTTCCGGTTCCCGATACTGGGATTTTACGCCATGAACAGGCTTGCAAAGACCATTCTTCTGACGGCAACTGCCGCTGCCCTGACCCTCTCGGCCATCGGCGAAGCCTCGGCTGGCGACCGCTACTGGCGTCACGGCCACGACCACGGCAACGATGCACTCGTTGGCGGCGCTGTCGGCCTTGCCACGGGCCTGATCGTCGGCTCTGCCATCGCCAATGCCAATAACGGCCCGGTCTACGAAGAGCGCCGCTACATCGACCCGCCGGTCTATGAGCCGGAATATGCTCCGCCGCCGGTCTATCGCGCGCCGCGTCCCGTCTATTCCGAGCCCGTCTATTCCGAGCCGGTCTATGGTCGCCCTGTCTACGGTCGCTCGGTCGGCGCCATGGAACCCTGGAGCGCTCAATGGCAGCGCTATTGCTCCTACCGCTACCGCAGCTTCGATCCGCAGAGCGGCACCTATGTCGGCAATGACGGTCGCGAGCACTTCTGCGTCGCAAGCTGATAGACAGAAAACACCCTGACGAAAAGCGCCGCCACAGAGCGGCGCTCTTCTTTTGTCGATACCTCAATCTGCCTTCTTCTCCCAGGGCATCAGCTTGGCACCTCCGCCCTGTTCGAAATCGGTCGACTGGCTGATGACGCGCCATGTGCGATCGGCCTCCATTCGCGCGGCATCCGCCTTTTCTACCGCTGCAGCCGCATCGCTGCCGAGCAGCAGTCGCAACGGCGGCGCATCGAGCGAAGCAATGTGCAGCACCACGGCAGCCGCCTTGTCCGGATCGCCGGGCTGGCGGCCATTATAGTTGCGCTGGTAGTCTGCCATGGCACCGACTGTTTCGGCATATTCCGGACGGCCTTCGAAAAGAGCCGTCGAGGAGCCGGCGAAATCCGTGCGGAAGCCGCCGGGCTCGATCACTGTCACCTTGATGCCGAGCGGTCCGACCTCCTTGGAGAGCACTTCGGAAAAACCTTCGACGCCCCATTTCGCCGCCGCATAGGGTGCACGCCCGACAGGCCCGATCCTGCCGCCGACGGACGAGAACTGGATGATATGCCCTGCCCCCTGCCCGCGCATGACCGGGATCGCCGCCTTGGTCATGATGATTGTGCCGAAGAGATTGGTCTCGATCTGCGCCCGGAAATCCGCAAGGCTCGTATCCTCGATCGGCGCAACATTGCCGTAACCTGCATTGTTGACCAGCACGTCGAGCCGGCCGAATGTTTCGACCGCGGTCTTCACCGCAGTCTCAGCCGCCGCCTCATCTGTCACATCAAGCGGCAGCGCAACAACGCGTGGGCCATACGCTTCGACGAGATCGACAAGTTGAGCGGGATCGCGCGCCGTCGCGACCAGCTTGTCACCGGCCTCAAGCACGGCATTGGCCGTCGCCCGCCCGAGGCCGCGCGAGCTTCCTGTAATCAACCAAACCTTCGACATGGAAACCTCCTTTTCGGTTCTCGCTTCATTTAGGATCTATTGTTTCCATTAGAAAGAAGGTACCTTACAGATCTATACACACCTGAAAGTAACTGAGATGAAAGACGACATCTTCGATTTTTGCCGCAACATGAGCGACGAGCAGGATGCGCGGGCGCGGCAAATGCTGGAACGCGCCGCAGCCAAGTGGCCGTTGCGCGTCCTGCACGTGCTTTCGGAGGCCGATGGCCCCTTGCGGTTTTCAAGAGTGCTGGAACGGGTGGAGGATATCAGCCAGAAGGTGCTGACCCAGACGTTGCGTACGCTCGAAAGCGACGGCCTCGTCATCCGCACACTCTATCCGCAGGTGCCGCCGCGCGTCGAATACGAGCTGACACCGCTCGGCCGCGAGCTACTGACACAGGTCGTCTCGCTCTGGCGCTGGATCGTCGTCCACCTGAATGAATTCGATACCGCCAAACCGGCTGCAAAAGGCTAGGCCGGAATACGCACCGTTGCCCTCAATCCACCAAGCGGGCTGTCGCCAAGTGTGATATTACCGCCGTGGCTGCGCGCGATATCCCTCACGATGGCAAGCCCGAGACCGGTGCCCGAAGCATCGAGATTGCGTGCGCTATCCAGCCGGAAGAACGGCTTGAACACATCCTCCCGGTACTTCTCGGGAATGCCCGGACCATTATCGTCGAAAACGATGGTCAGCCACTTTGCGCTGTGCCTGACCTCGACATTGAGCGTGTCGGCATAGCGCCTTGCGTTGGAGGCGAGATTGGTGACGAGCCGCAGGAAGGCGTTTGGCCTCACCGAGACATGATCCTCGCCCTCGATGGAATAGGTCAGCGTCTTGCCGTGCAACTCGAAATCGACTTCAAGCTTCTCGAAGACCTCGCTGAGCTTCAGCTCTCCGACATCCTCCTCCACCTCGCCCTTGGCAAAGGCCATATAGGCCTCCAACATGGTCTGCATGTCGTTGACGTCTTCATTGAGCCCGGCAAGATCAGGATTGTCCCCGGCGAGCGCTAACTGAAGCTTGAAGCGTGTCAGGATGGTCCTGAGGTCATGGCTGACGCCTGAGAGCATCGCCGTGCGCTGCTCGATCTGCCGCTCGATACGCTCACGCATCAGGATGAAGGCAAGACCTGCGCGCCGGACTTCGTCGGCCCCTCGCGGATAGAAATTGTCGGCCTTCTGCCCCTTGCCGAAGCTTTCCGCCGCCCGCGCCAGATTGAGGATCGGCCGGATCTGGCCGCGCAGGAAGAGGATCGAGATCGCGATCAGCACCAGTGACGCGCCGACCATCCAGAGAATGAAGATATGCGTATTCGATGCATAGGCCTGGCTGCGTTTCGTGATGACGCGCAGGATGCGGTTGTCGAGCTTGATGCGGATCTCGATGAGGTTGGAATTGCCGACCGTATCGATCCAGAACGGACGGCGGATTTCCTCGGTGATCTCGTCGCTCAGAATGCCGTCGAGAATCGAGAAAAACGGCTTTTCGCGCGGCGGCGGCAGATCTCCATCCGGCTCGATTGAAATCTGCAGGTTGAGCTGATCGCGGGCAATGCGGGTTATATCGCTATAATCGGTATCCTGCGGAAAGGTGTCGATGATCTCGATGATGGCGGCGATATCCCGGGTCACGGCTAGCGACAGCCGCTCCGTCACCATCTGCCAGTGACGCTCCATGAAAACAGCGGCAATGACCGACTGCAAAAGCACCATCGGAATGATGATGATGAGCAGCGAACGCGTATAAAGGCCTGTCGGCAATCGCCGGCGCAGCCAGCGCACAAACCAGCGCCAGCCGGGTGCAGGGGAGCGGTCTTCCCGCCGCAAGCTGTCGAATGTCACCATTTGCGCCGGTCCCGAACCTGTCGTTTCAGTCGATGCTCAGCCTATATCCGATGCCGCGCACCGTCTGCAGCCAAACCGGATTGGCAGGATCGTCCTCGATCTTGCGGCGCAGGCGGTTGATCTGAACGTCGATGGTGCGTTCGCCGACTTCCGCATCGTCTCCGATCAGCTCGTGCCGTGGGATCGTGTCGCCGGCCCGGCGGGCAAAAAGCAGCATGATCTCCTGCTCGCGATCCGTCAGGCGGATCACTTCCGCCGCCTTCTTCAGCTCCTTGCGCGTCAGCGAGAAGGTGTAAGGCCCGAACATGATCTGCTCGATCTTCAGCGTATCACCGCCGCTGTTGCGCCGCAGGATGTTGTTGACACGCAGAACGAGTTCGCGCGGATCGAAAGGCTTGGGAAGATAATCGTCGGCGCCGGCTTCAAGCCCAGCAATACGGCTGTCGGATTCGGCAAGCGCCGTCAGCATGATGATCGGCACGTTCTTCACGGCCCTGAGCCCGCGTGTCACCTCGATGCCGGATTCGCCCGGCATCATCACGTCCATGATGATAAGGTCGAAATCGAGCCCCGCGAGCTTGCGCTGCGCCTCCGCCCCATCGGAGGCAATGGTCACACGAAAACCGTTTTCCGTCAGGTAGCGGTTCAGGAGCGCGCGGATACGGGTGTCGTCGTCGACGACGAGAAGATGCGCCGCGTCATCGGAAATGCCTGTTTTCACCGCCATTCAATCCGCCTTCTGTCTGTCTCGCATGCCTCTGAGGAATGCCTTTACGCCCTCCCGCGCCTCCGGGGAAGCTTCCTCGAATGCCCGTTCAATACGGCGTGATTGCGGCTCGGCAAGCGCCAGTGCCAGATCCCTGCCCGATTTGGTAGGATAGAGTTTGCGCTGGCGGCGATCCTCCGGGCCTGCCACCTGCCGAATATAGCCTGAATCGATCAGTTGTTTCAGCACTCTTGCGAGGCTCTGCTTGGTGATCTTCAGCGTATCGAGCAGATCGGCGACCGTCATGCCCGGATTGCGGTTGACAAAGTGCACGACACGGTGATGCGCCCGTCCGAAGCCACTCTTTTCGAGAATGGCGTCGGGATCGGATACGAAGTCGCGATAGGCGAAGAAGAACAGCTCGATGATCTCGAAATCGATGATGCCGACATCCTCCATCGGCGTGGCCAGCGGCTCAGGTTTGCCTGCTTTCGAGCTGGTCTGTCGTGGCACTCGGCATTTCCTCTCTCTTGGCGCGATGTCAGCAACGTTTTCATAAAAATATGCCAGCCTTGGTGACATGAATTTACGTCGCCGATAGCTTCCCTGAACTTTGGGGGAGCCCCCGCACGGACTGTTCTTTTCCCGAAAACTAAAGCCCGCCCGACAAATCTCCAACGCAACGCGCAGTCTCCCCTTGCGACAGTGGATAGAACGTAATGGGGACAACAATCAACAGACATGGTGCAAACGCGCCGGAGGAGCAAGGTCTCCAAACTCACCGAACACAATCAGCGCCTGCGCAAGTCGCCGAGATCCTCGGCTTCAAGATGCCCTTACTCCGTCGTGAAGCTGGACACGGCAACGATCAAACGCCTGAAGCGCCAGCCCTTCCCACGCTCACGTGCAGCCGATCGCGAAGCGCGCCAGCAAGATGATGGATGTTTCCTCCCAGGCGAACTGCATCAACATGGCAATTGCCATTTAACAGTGGGACAATGACTTCAACCCGGCCGAAAAGCCGAAGAGCATCCGCCTCGATATGGCGAGTGTCGACGTTTCGATCCAAAGACGGTGCCGAGTTTCTCCAAGGCCGCCGGTCTCTACATTATCGCACCATCTGCAAGCATGCGGCCGAAGCCAAAGGCTACAGCGCCGCGCGTCTTTTAAGAGGCGCAAAGGACGCTGTAACACTTTGAGTTTCTGCATAATTTTGTCCTTAAATCGATTCCGATTTAAGGAATTATGCAGTAGGCAGATGCAATGATGCTCGACTATCGCGGTCAAGTGGCCGAGGCGACCGGCGCCAATTTCTCCTTCGTCAAGGACGGCGTCCTTCATACGCCACCCCGAATTGCCTCTCAGCAGCATCGCCGCCGGATCGAACTCACCAAGCACCATGGCGTTGAAGTCGTCGAACGGGAAATCTTCCTGAAAGAAGTGAGAGCCTCTGCGAGTGCTTCCCGACCGGCCTGGCCGCGGAAGTCACCCTATATCCGAAATCAACCGTATCGCCTCACGTCGGAGACGATCTCGGGAACGCTGACGAACGACCACATGGGGGAAATCTATCCGGCCTCTGCAACCGCCGAATAAGACCTCAGCCAATCATGCCACCGGCCAGGCGCTTACGTCTACCGGGGCGTTTCGTTGTCCAGCGTCCAGAGCGCTCGAACCTTCAGCGTGCCTTGGCCATGACCAGCCCGGCGAGCGTCGAAAGGATGCCGCCGCCGATCAGCCCGCCGATGCCATCGGCGATCAGCCCGGTCATTGCCGCTTCGCCACCGAGCATGCTGAGCAGCATGCCGCCGCCGATACCGCCGATAGCGCCCGCGACCGTGCGGGCAACGACGTTGATGGCCTGCTGCTTGAGAGCAGCACTTGCGATATTGCCCCCGACAGCACCCGCAATCAATTGTGTGATGAGCGGAAGTAGCGCTTCCATAATTTCCTCCTATGGCGATCTCCCCGATCGCCGACTCATGCCATCACCAGATGACATATTGGAATATTATCATATTCAGGAGGAGAAGTGGAGAATTCGGGCAACCCAGGCGAGAGCTTGTAGGATCGGCCGGGCGGATACGCCAGCTTTCTTCGTCGTGCCCGGTCTTGTCCCGAGCAGCTGCCATCGCCGATCCGCAGCAGATATCAGGCACGAGGCAGAGGATGACGCCAAGTGGAGGGCGAGGCCTTCGACAAACCGAAGGCGGCCGCATGGCCGCCTCTCCCCTTCAGCTTATTGATAGACGTAGACGATGCGGCGCGTACCCGGATCGACCAGCACCGGCCGGTCGTTGATGCGGACATAACGATACTGGTAATCCGGGATCGTCTGGAAGGTCACGTCGGCGGGCACTTGGGCACCGACGACGACATCACCGCCAAGCTGCACGGCCTGTGTCGGGGTTGTGTCGATATAGGTGCGGACTTCGTCCGGCGGCGTGATGGCCTCAACTGAGCCGACCGGGCCGATCAACTCGTCGCCTGGTGCGGGCATGGGCTCTGCCGGCACGACGCTGGAGGTCGTTTCATAAGTCACGACAGGCACACCGAGATCGACGCGATGCTGCTCGACGATGACGGGCGAGCCGCCCTGATCGACCTGCAGATATTCGGCGTAGACCCAGCCGCGCACGCCATTCACGTCGACACGGCACCAGCGGCTGCCTTCGATACAGCCATCGAGCACGGCGGTCGAGCCGCGCGTGGCAAGACCGACGGAAGGATATTGCGGGCCGGGGCCGGAGCGGATGTTGAGGTCGTTGATGGACGTCGCCACCATGTCCGCCTGGGCGAAGCCGGCACTTGCGGCCAGAAAGGCGCCGGCCAGCAGAAGGTTTGTCTTCGAGGTCATTATAAGGTCTCCCTTGTTGTGATGGGCTGACAACGCGTAGGTTGCGAGGATGTTCCGCGGCACACGAACGGGCTGGCGAACGGCACGAGGAAATCCTCGATAAGCATCTGAAAAAATGGAATAAACCCGCCGGAGAGCATCACGACCCACCCTCTGAAAAGCCGATAAATTCCTGTTGCGGCTTGTCTTTTTCGCGTGAGTCTGCCGAAAATTCCGGCTGCCTTCGATTGCGTTTGCGCCTATAGAGACAGGGCATTGAAGACGCGAAGCGAGGCATTCATGGGCATGCTCCAGGCCGGTATCATTCCGGTGACACCCTTCCAGCAGAACTGCACCATTCTCTTCGATCCCGATACGAAGGAAGGCGTGGTCGTCGACCCCGGCGGCGATGTCTCGCTCATTGCGGGCGTGATCGAGGAGCACGGCCTCAAGATCAAGGAAATCTGGCTGACCCACGGCCATCTCGATCATGCGGGCGGGGCCAAGGAGCTCAAGGAAAAGCTCGGCATCGACATCGTCGGCCCGCATGAGGACGATCTGCCGCTCCTGCAGCGCATCGAGACTCAGGCCGAGAGATATGGCGTGCAGGGCCTTCAGAACGTCACTCCCGACCGCTGGCTGAAGGATGGTGACAAGGTCTCCTTCGGCTCGCACGAATTCGAGGTCTATCACACGCCGGGCCATGCGCCCGGCCACGTCATCTATTTCAACCGCGCCCAGAACTTTGCCCATCTCGGCGACGTGCTCTTCAATGGCTCGATCGGCCGCACCGACCTGCCGGGCGGCAATCATCGCCAGCTTCTCGATTCCATCCGGGACAAGGTCCTGCCGCTCGGCGACGACGTCGGCTTCATCTGCGGACACGGCCCCGGCAGCCGGATCGGCGATGAACGCCGTAATAATCCCTTCCTGCGGGAGATCTGAGCATGAAACACATGGCCTGGCTGAACGCGCCGCCCTTGTTCGAGGAACGCGACGGCGCCCTTCACGTCCGCTCCGGCGAGAAGACCGATTTCTGGCAGGGCACCTATTACGGCTTTCACCGCGACGACGGCCACTTCCTGCATGAAAGCCGAAAGGGCGACTTCACTGCCGAGGTCACCTTCTCCGGCAATTACGAAGCGCTCTACGATCAGGCTGGCCTGATGATCCGCGCCCATGAGAAGCACTGGATAAAATGCGGCATCGAATATACCGATGGGGCCAGGCATTTCAGCACCGTGGTCACCAACGGCAATTCCGACTGGTCGGCTTTCCGTATCGGCCATGATTTCGATGCGATCTCAGTGCGCGCCACGCGCAATGGCGATGCTATCTTTATCCAGTATAGCACGGATACGATGGACGAATGGCGCATGGCCCGCCTCGCCTGGTTCGATCCCGCTTTCGAGATCGTGCTGGTCGGCCCCGTCTTCTGTTCACCACAACGCGCCGGTTTCGAAGCCGTCTTCCACAATTTTACGCTGACCGATCCGCTGTCTCGCGATATCCACTGAGTCCTTGCCTACGGCGCGCGCCGACGATGACTCGCGTCGGCTTGCCTACATCAGCCTCTGACCGTTCGGTACCGGACGTTCGACCGCTGCAAGCACGATGTCGCACTTCTCGTCAGCAAAACCGAGTGTGAGCACTTCCGAGCGGAACGGCCCGATCTGGCGCGGCGGAAAGTTGAGGACGGCGAGGACCTGCCGTCCGACGAGCCGCTCCGGTGAATAGTGGACCGTGATCTGCGCCGAGGATTTCTTCACACCGATTTCGGAGCCGAAATCGATCAGCAGCTTGATTGCCGGCTTGCGGGCTTCTGGAAAGGGATTTGCTTCGATGATCGTGCCGACACGGATATCGACGCGCTCGAAATCGGCAAAGGTAATCTCTTCGGCCATGGTCGTCTCTCAGCCGGCGAGTTCTTCGGCGCGCTTGCGAGCTGCCGCGAGCGCCTGGTCGAACAGCGGCTGCATGCCATCTTCCGCCATCAGCACGGAAAGCGCAGCCGCAGTCGTGCCGCCCGGGGAGGTCACGTTCTGGCGCAGGCGCGCAGCGTCGTCGGGGGACTGGTGCAGCAGCTCACCAGCCCCCGCGACAGTTTCCCGCGCAAGACGCATGGCAAGGTCCGCCTGCAGGCCAAGTTTACGGCCCGCTTCTGCCATACACTCGACGAGATAGAACACATAAGCCGGCCCGCTGCCCGAGAGCGCCGTCACGGAATCGATATCGGATTCGGCGGGCACCCATTCGACAGGGCCGGAAACACGAAGAAGAGCATTGACGCCGTCACGCTGTTTAGCGCTCACACGCGAATTGGCAAAGGCGCCGGTCACACCACGCCCCACCATGGCAGGCGTGTTCGGCATCGCGCGCACCATGGCCGCTTCGCCGAGATGTTTTTCGAGGAAGGCCAGCGTCTTGCCGGCAGCGACCGAAACCACCACCGTCTGAGGTCCCACCACGCTTTTGACCGCCGGAAGCACGGCTTCCATCACCTGCGGCTTTACGGCAAGGAACAGCACGCCAGCCTTGAGACCGGCAGGAGCAGTCGTGACATGGGAGGCACCCGCATCGGCAATCGTCGCCAGCATCGCCGGCGACGGACCGGGATCGACCACGACCACGGAGGAGCCCGGAACACCGCTCTTCAGCCAGCCGGAAAGCATCGCTCCGCCCATATTGCCGGCACCGATGAGAACGACCGGATTGGCGGCGGAAAAGGCATTCGCAGGCATGTTTTACGCCTCACCGACGGTTTCAAAGAGGACCGCTTCCATCGCCTTGTTGGCTTCCATACCGGACCAGACGACGAACTGGAAAGCTTGATAATAAGCTTCGCAGGTATCGAGCGCGCTGGAAAGCAGAACTTCCACCTGGCGGTTGGTGGGCTCGGCACCGCCGGCAAGCAGCAGCGACTGGCGGAAGATGACGACATCTTCCTGGCGCCACAGGTCGAAATGCCCCATCAGCACCTGGCCGTTGATCGCCGAGAGCAGCTTCACCACCTCGTTGACCCTGATTTCGGGAACCTTGATGTCGAAGGCGCAGCCGAGATGCAGCGCCTCGAATTCCTCCATCCACGAGAAAGAGACGTGATAATCGGCCCAGCGGCCCTCGACCGTCATCGCAATCTCGTCTTCGCCGGAGCGCTCGAATGCCCAGTCATTGTTTGAAGCCACGTACTCGATCATGTCGACCGGGTTCGACTGACGTTCGACTTCCAATTCCATAAGGCTCATGCAGCACCTTCTTGACCGGCATAAATGCGGCCTAACTTCGTGAAGAACACAAAACGAGACACACGCAATACCGGAAACCACCACTTGGATGATCGCTGAACCGCTGCCAGACTAACGCAGTGAACCTGCCTGGAGCTTACCAATTCGCTTCGAATCATCATTTAAAATCAGTCTATAATGCCCCTTGCGGCCTGCCAGCCCCCTTCTCGGAAATTTGGCCGGGCCCGCTGTGGAAAGCACTTATGGAATCAGATTCAGCGGGGGAGGTAAAAGACTCTGCCCATTGGCTTTTTTGGCAGTGTCCACAGGCAGAAAATCACACCCGATTTTTTTCATCCAGGATGCGGCATGTAACATATGGGCCACGCCGCACCTTATACAGCATCTTGTGTAACGCAGCGCTTACTTGCCCTTTGCGGCAAGCTTGGCTTCGAGCGCGGCGATGCGGGCGGCAAGAGCCTCGTTTTCGTCACGCGCCTTGATCGCCATTTCGCGCACGGCTTCGAATTCCTCGCGCTTGACGATATCCATGCTGTTCAGCCAGCGTTCGGCATGAGCATTGAACGCCGTCTCGATCTCTTTGCGCACGCCCTGCGCAGCACCGGCGGCATCGGTCATCAACTTGGCGAATTCATCCATGATGCGGTTCGTTCCGGTCGTCATGGCGTATTTCTCCCTTCGCACGATGTGAATGTCAGGCATTGCGGCCACTGAAAATGGAGGTAGGGCTTCGCCGTTAAGGATGCAAGCGCTTTGCATGGGATAAGCCCCTTCGCACTGGCCCGTGGCGAACAATGCACTTGACCGTCGGAGATCGCGGAGCCATGTTCCGCGCATCTCAACGGGTGGGAAAACCTTGCCGATAGCTGCTGATCTTCTTGCTATAATGCCTTTCCCTAATATCGACCCGATCGCTTTTTCGATCGGCCCGCTGGCGATTCACTGGTATGGCCTGGCCTATGTCGCCGGCATCCTGCTCGGCTGGGTCTATGCGCGCCGCATCGCTGCAAACGATGCGCTCTGGCCGAACAATACCTCGCCCATCACGAGAGCACAGCTCGACGATTTCATCGTCTGGGCAGCCCTTGGCATCGTCCTTGGTGGCCGCATCGGCTACATCCTCTTCTACGATCTCGGCGCCATCATCGAAAACCCGATCCGTGCCATCCAGATCTGGAATGGAGGCATGTCCTTCCATGGCGGCCTGACCGGCACGGCGATCGCCATGATCCTCTTTGCCCGCCGCAACCGTATCCCGATCTGGAATCTCTTCGATATCGTTGCGACGGTCGTGCCCTGCGGCCTGTTCTTCGGCCGCATCGCCAATTTCATCAATGGTGAACTCTGGGGCCGGCTGACGGATATGCCATGGGCAGTCGTCTTTCCGACTGGAGGCCCCTTCGCCCGCCATCCAAGCCAGCTCTACGAAGCCGGCCTTGAAGGCATCGTGCTGCTCCTCGTCCTTGCCGCCCTCGTCTATGGCGCCAAGGCGCTGAAAAGTCCGGGCCTCATCACTGGCGTCTTCGTCTGCGGCTACGCGCTCTCGCGCATCTTCGTGGAATTCTTCCGCGAGCCGGATGCGCAGCTTGGCTATCTGCTCGGCACCAACTGGCTGACGATGGGCATGGTCCTGTCCTCCCCAATGATCCTGCTCGGCCTTTGGGCGATCTTCCGCGCCCGCCGTCAGGCGGCTGCCTTGCAGCACTGAAGCTACCGGAACGGCTGCCATGACCACCGCTTTGGGCGAAAAGATCAAGACGATCATCCAGGCAAACGGGCCGATCAGCGTCACCGACTATTTCTCGCTGTGCCTTGCCGATCCCGAACACGGCTATTACCGCACCCGCGAGCCATTCGGCCGCTCCGGCGATTTCGTCACTGCGCCTGAGGTCAGCCAGCTTTTCGGCGAAATGATCGGCGTTTTCGTCGTCCATGCCTGGCAGCGCCACGGCACACCGGCCGGCGTTCGCCTCGTCGAGATCGGCCCGGGCCGCGGCACGATGATGGCCGACATGCTGCGCGTGATTTCGCGCATCGCCCCGCCGCTCTTCGACAACGTGACGATCCATCTCGTCGAGACCAGCGAACGCTTGCGCGATGTCCAGAGCCAGACGCTCGAAGCCTATAACGGCAAGGTAAGCTGGCATGCCGGCTTCGACGAAGTACCGCCGGGCTTCACGCTGATCGTCGCCAACGAACTCTTCGACGCGATCCCGATCCGCCAGTTCGTGCGCACGCCGACCGGTTTCCGCGAACGCATGGTCGGCCTCGGTGCCGATGAAGAACTGACCTTTGCGGCGGGTGTTGCCGGCATCGATCCGGCGCTGCTGCCGGAGCCCGCGCAGAACGTGCCCGTCGGTACACTGTTCGAGATCTCGCCTGCGCGCCAGGCAGTCATGAGTGCCATCTGCGAAAGGCTGCGGGCCTTCAGCGGCACAGCACTTGCGATCGACTACGGCCACCTTGTCACCGGCTTCGGTGATACGCTGCAGGCTGTGCGCATGCATGAGTTCGATCCGCCGCTTGCCCATCCCGGCGAGGCTGACCTGACGAGCCATGTCGACTTCCAGCAGCTTGCGGAAACGGCGGCCTCCAGCGGCCTCCATATCAACGGCGCGCTGCATCAGGGTGATTTCCTGACCGGTCTCGGCATTCTGGAGCGCGCTGCCGCGCTCGGCCGCGACCGTGAGCCGCATACACAACAGATCATCCAGGCTGCGGTCGACCGACTCGCCGGTGCGGGCGAAGGCCGCATGGGCGAACTCTTCAAGGTGCTGGCCGTCTCGCATCCGGCGATCGACCTGATGCCGTTTCGCCCGGTGGATTGACAGACAGCGTCGCGCTCGACAACATCGCCACAGCTGACACTGCTTCGCCGGACGAGATCTGGTCAGGATGATGTCGATGCCTCTCCAAAAGCCTGGAATATCACATGACAGACGCGGCCTCTCCAGCACCGATCGAAAGCGCGCTGCTGAACGAAGCAGCCGGCGGCGCGATCCGCCATGGCTATTTCACCCGCGCCGGCGGTGTATCTGAAGGCATCTATCGCGGCCTCAATGTCGGCCTTGGCTCAAATGACGAGCGCGACAATGTGCAGGAGAACCGCAGGCGCGTCGCCGCTTGGTTCGATCTGCCGATCGAACGGCTTGCGACCGTCCATCAGGTCCATTCGCCTGACGTCGTCACCATCGGGCCGGACTATGACGGCCGGCGGCCGGCGGCCGATGCAATGGTCACGGCAACACCGGGCATCGCGCTTGGTGTGCTGGCAGCCGACTGCGGTCCGATCCTATTCGCAGATCCCGAAAACCGCGTGATCGGCGCTGCCCATGCGGGCTGGAAAGGCGCGCTGATGGGTGTGCTCGAAAATACGATTGACGCCATGGAGGCACTTGGCGCGGCCAGGGACAACATCGTAGCCTGCCTCGGCCCCTCGATCAGCCAGGCAAGTTATGAGGTCGGCCCGGAATTCGTCGAGCGCTTCCTTGCCTATGATCCGGCCTACGAACGTTACTTCATGCCCTCCCCGTCAGTGGGCCACGCGATGTTCGACCTGCCGGGACTGACCGTCGAGCGGCTGAAAAACGCCGGCGTGCGCGCCGAAAGCCTCGGCCTCTGCACTTATCCCGATAGTGAGCGCTTTTTTTCCTATCGGCGAACCACACATAAAAAGGAGCCGGATTACGGCCGCCAGATTTCGGCGATCAGCATCAGGGAGATGTGAGCAGCATGGCACTTCATTTCGAACGGGCTGAATTCGCAAGCCGGCTTGCCCGCCTGACGGACAAGATGAAGGAAGAAAAGCTCGATGCCCTGCTGCTCTTCGCGCAGGAGAGCATGTACTGGCTGACCGGCTACGACACGTTCGGCTACTGCTTCTTCCAGACGCTGGTCGTCAAGGCTGACGGCACCATGGCGCTGATCACCCGCTCGGCCGACCTGCGTCAGGCGCGGCATACCTCTGTTATCGAGGATATCCATGTCTGGGTCGACCGCGTCAATGCCGACCCGACGATGGACCTCAAGAACCTGCTCATCGAAATGGACCTGCTCGGCGCCCGCATCGGCGTCGAATACGACACGCACGGTATGACCGGCCGCGTCGCCCGGCTGCTCGACGCGCAACTGACGACCTTCGGCCAGATCAGCGACGCCTCTTACCTCGTCAGCCGCCTGCGCCTCATCAAGAGCCCGACCGAGGTCGCCTATGTCGAGCACGCCGCCGTGCTGGCGGACGATGCGCTGGACGCAGCAATCCGCCTGACCAAGCCTGGTGCCGATGAAGCCGATATCCTCGCTGCCATGCAGGGCGCCATCTTCACCGGCGGCGGCGACTATCCGGCCAACGAATTTATCATCGGCTCAGGCGCAGATGCCCTGCTCTGCCGCTACAAGGCCGGCCGCCGCAAGCTCGACGCCAATGACCAACTGACGCTCGAATGGGCTGGCGCTTACGCGCATTATCATGCCGCCATGATGCGCACGATCGTCATCGGCGAGCCGACGCATCGCCACCGCGAGCTCTACAATGCCTGCCTCGAGACGATCCAGGCGATCGAGACGGTGCTGAAGCCCGGCCATACCTTCGGCGACGTCTTCGACATGCATGCCAGGATCATGGACGAACGCGGCCTCGCCCGCCATCGCCTGAATGCCTGCGGCTATTCGCTCGGCGCGCGCTTCTCGCCGTCCTGGATGGAGCACCAGATGTTCCATGCCGGCAACCTGCAACCGATCGAGCCGAACATGTCGCTCTTCGTGCACATGATTATTGCCGATTCCGATACCGGCACCGCCATGACGCTCGGTCAGACCTATCTCACGACCGGAGAAGCGCCGCGGGCGCTCTCGCGACATAAGCTGGATTTCATCGGCGTCTAAGCCTCTGCAATCACCGGCAAGAATCCGGAATTGACAGACAGGTCCCCCCAACCCCATAAATTCGCACGGGGCTGACGCTGACGTGGGAAGGACGAACCGAGGGATGACGCGAGTTGCGACTGCGCCCATGCTCCTGATCTGTCTTGCCTTGCTTTCTGCTTGCAACACGACTGACGCGTTGACGCTTACGCCGCCGATGGAAATCGGCGACTCCTCGATGAATCAGCGCTCGTCCGCACCGGTGACGCAAGGCGAAGCCGAGCGCATGGCCGGTGCGCCGCAACAAACTTTCCCGGCGGCACCCCGCCGGAACGGCTATACGCCAGCCTACAGCCAGCAGGCCTATCCGACCCAGCCGAACTACCAGGCGCAGGCCTACCGGCCCGGCACCGGTGCTCCGCCCACGACCATGCAGGCCCAGGCCGACGCTCTTTCCCGCGATGGTTCTTCGCCCGCCGCTTCCGGCCCCATCGAAAGCGAGTCACTGCCGCCACCGGCCGCCGCCGAGCAACCGGCGCCGCAGCAACCGACGCAGACAGCGGCGCTGGATCCCTCGGTTTCCTCATCGACCTCCGTGCGCGGCAACACCGTGCGCTTCCTGCCGATCATCGGTGCGCCCGTGCAGGCTGTCACACCGCTGTCGCGCCAGCTCGGCACGGAGGCCCGCGCGCACGGCCTTGCCATCAAGAGCTCGAACGACACCAGCAGCGACTATATTCTGAAGGGCTATCTCTCCGCTTTCAGCGACGAGGGCAAGGTCACCGTGGTCTACGTCTGGGACGTGCTCGACAATGCCGGCGCCCGGCTGCACCGCATTCAGGGACAGGAAAGTGTGCCGACGGCGGCGGCCGATCCCTGGGCCGGTGTGCCCGCTTCCGTGATGCAGCAGATCGCCTCCAAGACGATCTCGGAATTTACATCCTGGCGGCAAAGCCAGGGCGGTTAGTCACAAGCTTTTTATAAATATAAAAGTATGTGACGCCTTAGCCCTTGCATTCACCGGGAAGCTGGCTAAAAAGCGCGGCTATCAGCGCATAACAGGCGGACCAAAATGAAGGTTTTCGCAGGCAATTCGAACCGGCAACTCGCCGAAGCGATCTGCAACTATCTCAATGTTCCCTTGGGGAAAGCCAGTGTCCGAAGGTTTGCCGATCAGGAAATCTTCGTGGAAATCCAGGAAAATGTGCGCGGTGAGGACGTTTTCCTCGTACAGCCGACCGCCTTTCCTGCCAACGACCACCTGATGGAACTGCTGATCATGATCGACGCGATGCGTCGTTCGTCAGCCCGCCGCATAACGGCCGTGCTCCCTTATTTCGGCTATGCCCGTCAGGACCGTCGCGCCTCCGGCCGCACGCCGATCTCCGCCAAGCTGGTCGCAAACCTGATTACCGAAGCCGGTGCCGACCGCGTTATGACGCTCGACCTCCATGCCGGTCAGATCCAGGGCTTCTTCGATATACCCACAGACAATCTCTTTGCCCTGCCCGTTCTGACGCGCGACATCAAAAGCCATTATGACCTCAGCAACGTCATGGTCGTCTCGCCCGACGTCGGCGGCGTGGTGCGCGCCCGCGCACTCGCCAAGCGCCTGGACTGTCTTCTGGCCATCGTCGACAAGCGTCGCGATCGGCCGGGTGAATCCGAAGTCATGAACATCATCGGCGACGTCACCGGCAAAGACTGCCTGCTGATCGACGACATCGTCGATTCCGGCGGTACGCTTTGCAACGCGGCTGATGCCATGCTTGCCAAGGGCGCTTCCAGCGTCACCGCCTACATCACCCACGGCGTCCTCTCCGGCGGCGCGGTCACCCGCGTCACCTCCTCGAAGCTGCGCGAACTCGTCATCACGGACTCGATCCAGCCGACCACGGCCGTGCTCTCCGCCCACAACATCCGCGTCGTGACGACCGCTCCGTTGATCGGCGAAGCCATCAGCCGCACGGCCCAGGAAGAATCCGTCTCCAGCCTCTTCGACTAACAGAGCCGGCATTCGACCGGCTCTTTCGATTTAGAACTGAAAAGGCCGGCGCAGAAATCGTCGGCATCTTTCTGCCGCCTCTCCATTCCTTGGGCCGCAGTGGTTGCCGAGCAATAAAAGGCTCGTTACCGCAACAATTTTTAGACGCATCTACGAAATATCCCCATCCGCTGAAGTTGCGCGCATGGCGGAACATGAAGCTCGATGTCAATCACCCCGCATCGATAAAAGCTTTTGAAAACAAACTCTAATAGAGCCGTCTAGCGGGAAGAAAAAAGCCGGCACGAGGCCGGCTTCCTTTATCTTTGATCGCCTTTGAGAAAGCTCAAGGCTGCTTAGGAGGCGCCGGGTCCTGCCCTTGATCTGGTTCCTGACCCTGATCCGGTTCCTGCTCCTGGTCTGGCTCCAGCCCCTGATCCTGCCCCTGATCCGGCTCCTCGGCATCCGGTCCCTTGATCTGCTGACCGTTGATCGCCACCGAACCGTCACCGCCGACGCTGATATCCCAACGCGAGCGGCCATCCGGATCGGTCTTCGCAAAACCCTTGGCCATCATCATGCCGAAGGAGACCTGCTGGAGGTTCGGGTCGCTCTTGGCAAGCTCCTGAATTGCGGCGATCGACTTGTCGAGATCGCGCGCCAGGACCGAAGCCTGAAGCGAATAATCCTTCTGCGTGTCGACGCGGCCCTGCAGCTTGCCGGTGACGTCGATATCGTAGACGTCGGAGACGGCGGTAAACTTCGGCAGGTCCACGACGACGACACCGTCATGAAAGAGCTTCTCGGCAGCCTGCTTGCCGCTTTCCTCCGAGTTGTTGCCAGACGAGAAATCGATCTTCATGAACTCGTCGCCGAAGGCGGCAAAATCCATGTCGGGAACGGCAATCTGCATATCGATGCTCTTCGGCAGGAAGGCATGGTAGTTCGCTGGTACGACAGGGCTGTCAAGTGTGACGCCTGCAGCGTTCATGCCGAAGGCAAACCGGACGGCGTCGCTCTGCCCATCGACGGAGAAATTATAGCCGAGGGTCTTGGCGCCGCCGTTTCCGGCGGCAGTGCCGACCGTCAGGTTGTTCGCCGTGATCGTTTCGTTGATCGAGGAGAACAGCGGGAAGGATGCCTTAAGGACCGATTTCAGCTTCTCGCCGTCTTCCTTGCTGAGCTCCTTCTCATCCGCGTGCTCCAGGATGAAGAAGACGATATCGCGGATTTCCTTCGCCGGCAGGCTCGCGACGTCGGCGTCGAAGTCGATCGAATCCGCCTTGATGTTGACCGGCGGCATCTGCGGACTGGTGACCGTCTCCGACAGCGCGGAAAGTGAACCGTTCGCCTTGAAATCGAGGCGACCGTTGCCGTTGGCGCTGTCGGTCGAATCTAGCCTGTAGTTCATGCCGGCAAATGTCGCATCGACCTGGTCCATATCGGACTTCGAGGTAATCCGGATGTCGCTGGCCTTGAAATTGCCGGAACGCAGATAGGCGATCGCAGGATCGAAAACGCCATCGTAGACCATCGAGGCGATGGAATAGGTGAAATCCGTCGCCTTGTCGTCCGGGTCCTTGAAGTTGCCGGATATGTGGAAGCTGTTATTGCCTTCGAGATTCCAGAGGCCGCTGTCCAGCGGCGTGGCGAAGACCGACAAAGGCGTCAGTCCGTTCACGACAACCTTGGTCGGATCCACCTTGCTGAGCAGCTTGGCAAGGTCATAAATGACCTCGTAGCGGTTGCCCGCCGGGTTGACGGCTACAAAACCGCTCTTTGCAAAATCGTCAGGCAACACTTTCGTCAGGCTGTCGCGAAGCTTGTTGGCTCCATCTTGATTGATCTCGGCACCATGCGCTGCCCCGAACAGCGATAGGGCAACAAGGCTCGTTGTCGTGACAAGTTTCAAACGCATCCGCACTCTCCTCAGCCGCTTTGAATGCGGCCATAGGAAGATCGGATATCTTCCGGTGTCAACCCGGCACGTTTGGGACAAATGTTATTTTGCGATCACGGCTGAGAAAGCGAACGTACCCTGCCGGGCACTGCCTCACGCGCGCTTCCGATCCTGATCTCGCTCCGCCTCAGGCCGTAGTATTGAAGGCAACCGATTGCTGTTCCATTCGCGCCGGGCGACCGAAATAGTAGCCCTGGGCCTCGTCGCAGCCTTCGGATGTCAATAGTTTGGGTTGGCTCAGCGTTTCGACGCCTTCGATAAGCACGGGGATCGATAGGCCTCTTTTCAAGACTGAGATCGGTCCGGCTGCGTTAAAGAATGGATAATCCGGCGCCTTTGCAGGTAAAGTGGAACAGTCTGTTCGACCTTGTGATTAACGCCCAGACAACGAGGGATTATCAGCGGTTAGTGCCGGCGAGGCAGGATCGATCGGAAGCCACTGCCGCACCGCTTGCGTTTGCATGACACTTATATTATAGGCCACGCGTCCGCGTAGACACCCTTGGAGGCAACGCGGATGAGGATGGGCATGCCCGCCTCCGGTCCGACGGCACAAGGCTTCAAGCCCGCCGCGGGCTCTCCAAATAACCTCGAAAGGACTAGCCATGAGCCACGAAACTTACGAGCTCAAGGCCGAGGCGCGCGAACGGGTTGGTAAGGGGTCCGCCCGTGAACTCCGCCGCAACGGCTTTATTCCCGCTGTCATCTATGGTGACAAGCAGGCCCCGATTTCCATCGCTATCAGCACTAATGAGGTGACGAAGCGTATTCATGCCGGTGGCTTCATGACCACCGTAGCGACCATCGACGTCGACGGCAAGAAGTACAAGGTTCTGCCAAAGGACTACCAGCTCGATCCGGTGCGCGACTTCACGATGCATGTCGATTTCCTGCGCGTGTCCGGCAACACCCAGGTTACCGTTGAAATCCCGGTTCACTTCGTCAACGAAGAAAAGTCCCCGGGCCTGAAGGTCGGCGGCGTTCTGAACATCGTCCGTCACGAAGTCGAAGTTCACTGCCCGGCTGACGCGATCCCGGAATTCTTCACGGTTGACCTCTCCGGCCACAAGATCGGCGACAGCATCCATATCTCGGAAGTCACGCTGCCGAAGGGTGTCACGCCTGTGATCACCGACCGCGACTTCACCATTGCAACGATCATTGCTCCGGCTGCCGGCGTTGATGAGTCTGCTGCCGAAGGCGAAGCAGAAGCCTGATAGCTTCTACCAATTTGTAAAGCATAAGGCCCGTTTTCCGCGAGGAAAGCGGGCTTTTTCATTACCGGAAAGCCGCATTTCAGCAACATTTAACACATTCATGGAAGCATGCTCCGGCTGGTTACGAAGTTCCCGCCCTGCCACGTGACCGCAGAATATTCCGACCCCGTGGAGCAAACGGAACCATGAATAATTCCGTTGAGAACAGATTTTTTGCGATTGTTTGCGGAGCACTGCTTGTTTTTGTAGCTCCTCTTTTTGTTCTTTTTCTTTTCCTTTCCTCCGAACGCGCTGACAAGGAAATACGTGACCATATTTCCGTTCTTCTTGTGGCCAATGCCCAGGCACTCGCCAAGCCGCTCTGGGATCTTGACGCCGATAGTGTCACCCAGATCAGCGCGACGGTCGTTTCGCAAGGCGCCATCGTCAAGGTGGAAGTCCGCGACCAGTCTGGCGAGCTCGACGTCAGCCAGTCCACCATTCCGCGGTCCTTCGACGGCAAGCTGGTCCAGGTTTCCCGCGCCATCATCTACAACACTGTCGATGGTCCGAAGAACCTCGGCAGTATTTCCGTCTTCTATCCGGCACTCGGTCTCTTTTCCGGCCTGAAGCAAGAAGAGATCGTCTTCATCTCGATCTTCATTTTTGCGGTGCTCGCCGTTTTCGCGACAGCGCTGATCGGTAACCGTATCTTCGTCATCCAACCTCTGATGCGCCTGACGGCCGCGATCGAGGCGACCCGCCAGCTTGGCTCCCGCCACCATGTCGACTGGCAATCGAATGATGAGATGGGTCGCCTCGCCCAGAGCTTCAACGAAATGCAGACGATGCTCGAAAACGAGGAGACCGAGCTGAAGCTCGCGCATCGCCGCACGACCGACATCTACAATCTGACGCCGGCCATGCTCTTCTCACTCGATGAAGAAGACCGCATCACCGCCGTCAGCGACTACTGGCTGCTTGCGACCGGCTATCATCGTGCTGCCGTCATCGGCCGGAATTTCTCCGATCTCGTCACGCCCTTCACCCGCGACAAGTTCATTAAGCGCAAGAGCCAGCGTGAGAACAGCACCGGCGACGTGACCGTCAAGTTCGTCTGCATGGACGGCCGTATCATGGATGTCCTCATCATCGAATCGGCGCTCACGGCCCACGGGCAGGAAGGTCAGTCTCTCTCCGTCATGACCGACGTGACCGAGCTGAAGGCCTCCGAAGACCGCAACCATCGCCAGGCGATCACGGACCATCTGACCGGCCTATTGAACCGCCAGGGCTTCGAAGCCGTGCTCGACAGCAAGATCGCAGCCGCCGATGCCGCCGATCAGGAACTCGCCTGCCTCTTCGTCGACCTCGACCGCTTCAAGTGGATCAACGACAACATGGGCCACGCCGCAGGCGATACCGCGCTCATCGAACTCGTGGAGCGGCTGAAGACTCTGCTTGCGCCCTCCGATGAAGCCGCCCGTCTCGGCGGCGATGAATTCGCCATCCTGTTGCCGGCCAAGAATGCCGAGAAGCGCGCCCGCGCCATGTGCGACCAGATCGCTTCGATCTTCGAGACGCCTTTCGGCCCGGACATGCATCTCAGCGCCTCTGTCGGTATCGCCATCTATCCGCGCCACGCTGCAACCGCCGCCGAACTGCTGCAGAAGTCCGACATGGCCATGTATGCCAAGAAGCGCGACGGTAAGAACGGCGCGCAGATCTTCGATAACGGCATGCTCGATCACGCCCGCCGCCGCGCCGAGATCGAAGCCCATATCGAAGCCGGCCTCGCCGACGACTGGTTCGAGGCTTATCTCCAGCCGATCGTCAATCTGAACGGCCGCGGCATCGCCGGCTTCGAAGCGCTGATGCGTCTCAACCACCCGCAGAAAGGCCTCATGCCGCCTGCCGAGATCATCAGCGTCGCCGAAGAGACCGCCAAGATCGTCCGCGTCGGCAATGTCATCATGGAAAAGGCGATCGCCAATCTGGCGAAGATCTCCCGCCTGCCAGGCATGCAGGACACCTATCTCGCGATCAATTTCTCGCCGCTGCAGTTCGAGCCGGCGCTCGCCGCCCGCCTTGCAGCCATTTTGGGTCGCCATGGCATCCTGCCGGATCGTATCGTCGTCGAGATCACGGAAGCCGTGCTGATGCACGACAACCCGCAGATCCGCATGATCGTGACAGAACTGCGTCGTTTCGGCTGCCGCATCGCGCTCGACGATTTCGGTACCGGCTACTCGTCGCTGAGTTATCTCAATCGCTTCCCGGTCGACATCATCAAGATCGACCAGTCCTTCACCCGCGCCATCAATGATGCTGACGATGACGTGCGCCACAAGAGCCGTATGCTGATCGAAGGCATCACCACGCTGTCACACAAGATGAACTGCACCGTGATTGCCGAAGGCATCGAGACGGAGGAGGAGTGCAGCACGCTGCATCAGATGGGCCTCGACTATGGTCAGGGCTATCTGTTCAACCGTCCGCAGAATGCCGCCAAGCTGATCGAAGAACTGAGCAGTTCGCTCTCGGATGTAGCGCGCGCTTCATGAACTGACGAGATATGGGAGGTATCGCGATGAAAAAGCTGCTTTTTGCTCTTCTTACCCTACCCTGCCTTGCCGTGTCTGCCTCAGCCCAGACGGTAGCCTTCGTGACCGAGGAATACGCCCCCTTCAACTACCGCGACGGAAAGGTCATCAAGGGCGCAACCGTCGAGCAGGTCGAGAAGGTCATGGCCGATATCGGTATCGATTATACGCTCGACGTGATGCCCTGGGCTCGCGCCTTCAGCCTGGCTCGCTCGACGCCGATGACCTGTATCTTCGCAACCGCCCACAACGCCTCGCGCGACGGCCTGTTCAAATGGGTCGAGCCGCTTCTCATCGACCGCAACATCCTGATCACCCGCAAGGGATCAGGCGTCTCTGCTGCAGATCTCGAAGACGCGAAGAAATATGTCATCGGCACGCAACGCGACGACTACACCGAAGTGATCCTCAAGGAGAAGGGCTTCACCAAACTCGATGTCGCAAGCGATTTCAACGCGACGCTGCGCAAGCTGCTCGGCGGCCGCATCGACATGATGCCGATCTCCGAACTCTACTTCGACAAGTTGAAGACCGACCAGCCGCTGGAAATGGTGACCATTCTCTCCTCTCAGCCGATGAGCATTGCCTGCGAAAAGAGCTTCCCTGACGATCTTCTGGCCCGTATGCAGGCCTCGCTGGACAAGCTGATCGCCCGCGGCGAACAGAAGCAGATCTTCCTGAAATACGGTCTTCATCTGCTGAAATGATCGGCCGCCTGCGTTCACGCCCGTCTTTGCCAATTGACTTTGCCACTTGACTTTACCGCCATTTCGCGGTGGTGAACGCCAACAGCTCTTGCAAGGAAGGCAGGCCATGCTGATCATCGCGGGTCTCGGCAATCCCGGCGCGAAATATGCCGGTAACCGACACAATATTGGCTTCATGGCGGTGGATGCCATCTACCGCCGTCACAGCTTTTCGCCCTGGTCGAAGAAATTCAAGGCGGAGATATCAGAAGGCGAGCTGGCAGGCGAGAAGGTACTCCTGATCAAGCCGCAGACCTTCATGAACCTGTCGGGCGAGGCGGTCGGTGAAGCCATGCGCTTCTACAAGCTGCAGCCTTCCGATCTCGTGGCGATCTATGACGAGCTCGATCTGCCGGCTGGCAAGGCGCGGCTGAAGACCGGCGGCGGCCATGGCGGCCATAACGGCATCAAGTCGCTCGATGCCCATTGCGGCAAGGAATACCGCCGTCTGCGCATCGGCATCGGCCATCCCGGCGTCAAGGAACTCGTGCATAACCACGTGCTCGGCGATTTCGCCAAAGCTGACAATGCCTGGCTGGAGCCGCTGCTCGATACGCTTGCCGACAATGCCGAGATGCTGGTTCGCAACGAAGATTCCCAGCTCATGAACAAGATCACATTGGCGCTTGGCGGCAAGGTGGAAGAGGAAAAGCCGAAGCCGGCGGGAAAGTCTCCTATCCATCAGGCCCGCAGTCAGAGCCAGCCGAAGCTTCCGGCCAGCGGCCCCATGGCCGAGATGCTGAAGAAGATGTTCGGTAACAAGGGCGACTGAGCACGATGGCAAGCGGGAATTTTACCATCCGCCCAGTGACCTCCACCGACCTGCAGAACCTGATTACCCTTTACGGACACTTCAACTCCACCGATCGACCACTTGCTCCTGAGCTGGCGGAAGAACGTTTCTCCGCCATTCTGGCCCAACCGGGCATGACGGTCTTTATTGGCTTTACCGACGAGACCGCAGCTACGACCGCAACGCTGATCGTTATACCCAACCTGACGCGCAACGGCGCCTCCTATGCGCTCATCGAAAACGTCATCACCCACGCCGATCATCGCAAACGGGGCTATGCCGGCAAAGTCATCCAGCATGCGATTGCTCAAGCCTGGAAAGCCGGCTGCTACAAGGTCATGCTGCTGACGGGATCGAAAGATCCGGCAACACTGCGTTTCTATGAAAATTGCGGTTTCGTGCAGGATAAGACCGGCTACCAGATCCGCCGGCAATCTTGAGACGCCCGCCTTTTCCTCGGGAGCCTATTCCTCGGGCTCGGTAGTAAACATCAGCGGGAAGCCCATCTCCTTGGCAAGGTCGATGGCCTCCTTGGCTTTGGTCTCCGCTATATCCTTGGTACAGACCACGACCACGCAAGAGCCGAGCTTGTGCGCCGTCATCATCACACGATAGCCGGTATCCTCGCTCATGCGGAAGACGGCTCTCAGCACCATGATGACGAATTCGCGCGGCGTATAATCGTCATTGACGAGAATGACTTTGTAGAGCTTCGGCTTGTCCAGCTTGAGCTTCGTTCTGGTCTTGGGTTTTAAGGCAATGTCGTTGTCAACCATCGGAAATCCGCCCGTTGATGACATGGGAAGGGGTTTCGATCTAACTAGAATTTTTCGATTGCAGAATTTCGACACCAAGTGTCCGGGAAATCCCGCCAGGATAAGAATAAGGCCACGACGCCCTGTCGGCAAGGGAGCTGCGAGAAAAGCGCTCCAAGACTTGACCGCTCCCCTCCTTTATCCCATAGCCACGGCCAAGGAATTCTTGAGAACAGCGGGTTTCAGCCATGGGCTTCAAATGCGGTATCGTCGGTCTGCCGAATGTCGGCAAATCGACCCTTTTCAATGCGCTCACCAAGACGGCCGCCGCGCAGGCCGCAAACTATCCGTTCTGCACGATCGAACCGAACACTGGTGAAGTAGCCGTTCCCGATGAACGCATGCGGAGGCTTGCGGACGTCGCGAAGTCGAAGGAAATCATCCCGACCCGCATCAACTTCGTCGATATTGCCGGCCTCGTGCGAGGCGCGTCGAAGGGTGAAGGCCTCGGCAACCAATTCCTCGCCAATATCCGCGAAGTCGATGCCATCGTGCATGTGCTGCGCTGTTTCGAAGACGGCGACATCACCCATGTGGAAGGCCGCATCGATCCGGTTGCCGACGCCGATACGATCGAGACCGAGCTGATGCTCGCCGACCTCGACAGCCTCGAGCGCCGCACGGAGCAGACCCGCAAGCGCGCCACCGGCAAGGACAAGGATTCCATGGCCATGCTGCCGATCATGGAAGCGTCGCTGGCGCTGCTGCAGGATGGCAAGCCCGTCCGCACCCTGCTGTCCAAGCTCGATGCCGAAGAGACGCGCATCCTGAAGAGCCTCAACCTTTTGACGTCGCATCCGGTTCTCTATGTCTGCAACGTCGCGGAAGGCGATGCGGCGACAGGAAACAAATATACGGAGGCCGTTGCCGCCATGGCGAAGGCGCAGGGCGCCGAAACCGTCATCATCTCGGCTGCGATCGAGTCGGAAGTCGCCCAGCTTCCGGACGAAGAAGCCAAGGAATTCCTCTCGGCCCTCGGTCTCGACGAGGCTGGCCTCGATCGCCTGATCCGCGCAGGCTACAAGCTCCTCCACCTCATCACCTATTTCACCGTCGGTCCGAAGGAAACGCGCGCCTGGACGATCGAGCGCGGCACCAAGGCACCGCAGGCCGCCGGCGTGATCCACTCGGACTTCGAGCGGGGCTTCATCCGCGCCAACACCATCGCCTATGACGACTACATCCAGTTCGGCGGCGAAGTAGGTGCCAAGGAAGCAGGCAAAGCGCGCGACGAAGGCAAGGAATACGTCGTCCAGGACGGCGACGTCATTCACTTCCGCTTCAACACCTGATCGACCAAAGCATGTCGCGCAAAGCTGTATAGCGTTTTGCAATAACGACACGCGTAAAACCGAGACCCTGAAGCGTGGGAAGCGAATCCTGGGGATCGCGACACGCTCTAGCTGCCGCTCAGCCGGGCGGCAGCCTCTCGACCATGCCTGAGGGCAAGACGCGCAGCACGATGCGCCGAAGCGGCATCCAGCCCGTACCGATGACGAGCACGATCACGCCGACGGCAACGAGCGTTCCGAAGATGTAAGTATCGACCGTCGCGCTCCCCTGCCTGAATATCCCATAAATCGCTAAGCCCAGCGTCAACAGGCCCGACGTGACGAAAGCACGCCGGTCGATGATCAGCCCGATCAGCATCAGCAGCGCGACGATTATGACGACGACCGGTGTCTTGAACGAATTCGCATCCATGATATCCAGCCAGCCTCCGTCGAGCGGAAGCAATGTCCGGATGCTGTAAAGCAGGGCCGGCGCCGCAACGAGATGAAGCCAGAAGGCGACATCTGATCGTGTCGTCTGGCGGAACCTGTCGCTGAGATCGAAGCCAAGGGCTGCAACGAACAGGCCAAGGGCGCAGGCAAACAGGATAAGAGAGACGAGCGTGGGATGATTGAGGATGAAGGCATCGTCGCCACTTCCCCATTGCAGCAGGCGCAAGACGAGCGCGAGCACAAGGGCGGGACCGGAGAAGATAGAGAGCGCGAGAGCAAGCGGCACACGGTAGCGCAGATAGAAAAGCCCCATGACAACGGGGAATGCGACGATGAAACCGTCAATGCCATCGCCCGTGAGCCATAGATCGGCATTGGACGGATAGATCGACAGCATCGTCCGGAAAGTCCAGGTAAAGACAGCAAGCGTCAGCACGACGGCCGGCAGCGCAAGGCGCTGGCGCTTCACGAGGATTTCCGCCAGAACCAGGATTGCCGGCAGCACCGCATAAAGCGAGGTGAGCCCCCAAAGGCCTGCAAGCGCAATAAGGATGCCGATAGTGATCAGCACGTCGTGGAAACCGCGCACGAAGCGCGGTGTCTCGGTATCCGACCAGGCCGACCCGGAATCTGCCGCCGCACGCTGCTCGACGACGACGCCGCGCGCAGCAAGAAACGATGCCAGCCGCTCGCCGGCTTCGGCGCTGATCAATCCCTCGCGCGCCGCTTCATCGAGTACCGACCTTAGTTCAGCCATGCTGTTTACCCCTACGGAATCATTGAGCCCGCGCGGATGCTATTGTAAGCAATGACGCCTGCCTATGATGGGAGACCCTGATGCCCGCAGAAAAGCTCGCCTATGAGGATTTCCAGCCGGGTCGGCGCTTTCCTCTCGGCCCGAAAGCTGTAACGGCGCCCGAAATCATCGAATTTGCCAGAGAGTTCGACCCGCAACCCATGCATCTGGATGAAGCTGCCGGCCGCGCCAGCATCCTCGGCGGGCTTGCCGCCTCCGATTGGCATATCTCGGCCATGTTCATGCGCATGATGGCAGACAGCTACGTGCTGAATTCCCTATGCGAAGGCGCGCCCGGCGTCGACTTCATGGAGTGGCGCAAGCCGGTTCTGGCAGGCGACATGCTCTCCGGCCATTCGACGGTTCTGGAGGCGCGCCCCATGCGCTCGCGTCCCGGCCTCGGCATCGTTAAATTCCGTCACGAGGTGGAAAACCAGCGCGGCGAAGTGGTCTGCCTGTCAGAGAATTCCGTCATCTTCGGCATGCGAAACAGGCCGGAGGCTGGCGCATGAGAATGTCCGAGCTCTACGCCGTCGGCGAAAAAACCGAGATCGGCGCTTATGTCTTTACCGAGGAAAACATCCTCCGCTTTGCCAGGAAATACGACCCGCAGCGCTTCCATATAGATAAGGAAGCCGCTCGTGACACCATGTTCGGGGCGCTCTGCGCTTCCGGTTGGCATACAGTGGCCGCCTGGATGCGCTGCTTTATGGATTACTGGATGACAGAAATGCGCCGGCTGTCAGAACAGGGCTTGGAACCGCCGAAACTTGGCCCCTCGCCCGGCTTCCAGAAGCTGCAGTGGCTGAAGCCGGTCTTTGTCGACGAGACGATCACCTATTCGGTGGCCTTTGTCTCCAGCCGGCCGCTTACGTTACGGCCGGGCTGGAATCTCAACGCTATCCTCTGCGAAGGCGTCAATCAGGATGGTGTTACAGTGATCCGCTTCGAAAGCAGCGTCCTGGAATTCGAATAGGCTCGGGGGTTAGTGTCCGGCGAACTCGACGAGGGTGTGCACATCAACGCCGAGATCCTTGAGCTTCTTGCGGCCGCCGAGATCCGGCAGGTCGATGACGAAGCAGGCGCCGACGACTTCCGCGCCGATCTGGCGAAGTAGCTGCGTTGCCCCGACAGCCGTCCCGCCCGTGGCAATCAGATCGTCGACGAGGATCACCTTCTCGCCCGGTTGGACGGCATCGCGGTGCATCTCCATCTCGTCCACGCCATATTCCAGGCTGTAGGCGATGCGCACGGTCTCATGCGGCAGCTTGCCCTTCTTGCGGATCGGAACGAAGCCCGAGGACAGCTGATGCGCGACCGCACCGCCGAGGATGAAGCCGCGCGCTTCCATGCCGGCGATCTTGTCGACCTTCAGGCCGGCATAGGGCTGCACGAGTTCATCGACCGCGCGACGAAAGGCACGTGGATTGCCGAGCAACGTAGTGATGTCGCGAAAGATGATGCCGGGCTTGGGGTAATCCGGAATGGAGCGGATGCTTTTCGCAAGCTCCGAAAGCGTATGGTTCATCGAAAATCCGTATCTGCGAGGGCATGAAACGCAGGCACACTATCAATTGCGCCGAACCAAACCAAATAAAAAAGGCGGCCGAGAAGCCGCCTTTTTCCTTGGAACTAAGGATCGCTTAGTGGTCGGCCCTGGAATAGACCGACCGCTTGGTCAGGTAGATCAGCACAGTGAAGATCAGCAGGAAGATCATGACCATGAAGCCGGTACGCTTGCGCTCTTCGAGGTGCGGCTCTGCTGCCCACATCAGGAACGAAGAGACGTCCTTGGAATACTGCTCGACCGTCTGCGGCGAACCATCGTCATAGGTGACCTGGTCGTCGGAAAGCGGCTTCGGCATGGCGAAGACGGCTGCAGCGTGGAAATATGGGTTGTAGTGCGCACCAGCCGGAACCTGGAAACCGGCCGGCGGCTCTTCATAACCGGTCAGCAGCGAGTGGATATAGTCCGCACCGCTTTCCTGATATTGGGTGAAGATATCGAAGACGAACTGCGGGAAACCACGCTCGACTTCGCGTGCCTTGGCGAGCAGCGACATATCCGGAGGAGCCGCACCATTGTTGGCGGCAGCTGCCGCTTCCGCGTTCGGATAAGGCGACGGGAAGTGGTCGGACGGGACTGCCTTGCGGGTAAACATCTCACCGCTGGCGTCCGGGCCATCCTGAACTTCATAATTGGCAGCAAAGGCCTTCACCTGCGCATCCGAATAGCCGAGCTCGCCGAGCGTGCGGAAGGGCACGAGGTTCATCGAGTGGCAGGCAGAACAGACTTCCGTATAGACCTTCAGGCCACGCTGCAGCTGGCCCTTGTCGTAATGGCCGAACGGACCGGCAAAGGTCCAGTCGACTTCCTTCGGTTCCTTCAACGGATAGTGCGGGGTAGCGCTTTCCTCATGGTGAGCGGCCGGAGCCGCTGCTTCCTGAGCAAAAGCCACGCCACCGACACCGGCTGCGACAGCGAGCGAGAGAATGCTTGCAACAAGCTTTTTCATATTTCTATTCCTTCCCGTCGCTCGCTCAGGCCTTGGCCGCAGCAATCTTGTTGCGCTTTTCGAGCACCGCTTCGGTGATCGAATTCGGAATGCGGCGCGGTGTTTCCACCAGACCGAGAACCGGCATCGCGACCAGGAAGAAGGCGAAGTAGAGGAGCGTGCAGATCTGCGAGATCGTCGTGTACAGACCTTCTGCAGGCTGCGAGCCGAGCCAGCCGAGGATGATCGCGTTGATCACGAACAGCCAGTAGAACAGCTTGAACCACGGACGATAGACCGCCGAGCGCACCTTCGAAGTGTCGAGCCAAGGCAGGAAGAACAGCACGATGATCGCGCCGAACATGACGAGGACACCGCCGAGCTTGGAGTCGATCGGACCGATATTGAAGGTGATCGATCGCAGCATGGCGTAGAACGGCAGGAAGTACCATTCCGGAACGATGTGGGCCGGGGTCTTCAGCGGATCGGCCGGAATGTAGTTGTCGGCATGGCCAAGATAGTTCGGCAGGTAGAAAACGAAGTAGGCATAGACGATCAGGAAGATCGAGACGCCGAGCGCATCCTTGAGCGTTGCATAAGGCGTGAAACGAACCGTGTCCGTCTTGGTCTTGACCTCGACGCCCGTCGGGTTCGTCTGGCCGACCACATGCAGCGCCCAGATGTGCAGGATAACGACACCGGCGATCATGAAGGGCAGCAGGTAGTGCAGCGAGAAGAAGCGGTTCAGCGTCGGCTGGTCGACAGCGAAGCCGCCAAGCAGGAACTGCTGGATCCATTCGCCCACCAGCGGGAAGGCCGAGAAAAAGCCGGTGATGACGGTCGCGCCCCAGAAGGACATCTGACCCCAGGGCAGAACGTAGCCCATGAAACCAGTCGCCATCATCAGTAGGTAGATGACGACGCCGAGGATCCAGAGAATTTCGCGCGGCGCCTTGTAGGAGCCGTAGTAGAGACCACGGGCAATATGCAGGTAAACGGCAACAAAGAAGAAGGATGCGCCGTTGGCATGCAGATAGCGCAGCAGCCAGCCGTGGTTGACGTCACGCATGATCTTTTCAACGGAGTTGAAAGCGATCGTCGTGTCGGCGGCATAATGCATAGCGAGCGTGACGCCCGTCAGGATCTGCACGATCAGCATGACGGCGAGCATCGCACCGAATGTGTAGGCATAGTTCAGGTTCCGCGGAACCGGATAGGCAATGAAGCTGTCATAGACCATGCGCGGTAGCGGAAGGCGCGCATCGACCCATTTTTCCAGGCCGGTTGATGGCTCGTAGCTGGAATGGCCACTCATTAATCAGTCTCCCCTCAACCGATCTTGATCTTTGTGTCGGACAAAAATGAAAAGGTCGGAATCGCCAGGTTCTCCGGCGCCGGACCTTTGCGGATGCGGCCGGCCGTGTCGTAGACGGAGCCATGGCAGGGACAGAACCAACCATTGTATTCGCCGGCCTGACCGAGCGGAACGCAGCCGAGATGAGTGCAGGTGCCGACCATGACGATCCAGTTTTCCTTATCCTTGCCGCCCGAGCGGTCAGCGCCCGTTGCCGGCGCGTCGGGGGGAAGGTTTGCATTGCGGGCGATCGGATCCTTGAGATCCGAAAGCTGGACGTCGGCCGCGGCCTTAACTTCTTCCGGCGTGCGGTTGCGAATGAAGATCGGTTTGCCGCGCCACTTGACCGTCAGCGACATGCCGGGCGTAAGGCTCGCGACATCGACTTCGATGGAAGCCAATGCCAACGTCGACGCGTCCGGGCGCATCTGGTCGATGAACGGCCAGGCAACCGCAAC
Organism: Rhizobium sp. WYJ-E13; assembly: GCF_018987265.1. Classification (NCBI taxonomy): domain Bacteria; kingdom Pseudomonadati; phylum Pseudomonadota; class Alphaproteobacteria; order Hyphomicrobiales; family Rhizobiaceae; genus Rhizobium; species Rhizobium sp. WYJ-E13. Next base: position 2,695,121 of record NZ_CP076853.1, read on the forward strand.
GGCGCCGACTGCACCAGCCATGCCAGTGGTGAGATAAAGGAAATCACGGCGAGTGGGCTCTGAGGCCTCGCTTGTCGTTACGTGTTCGCTCACGGCTTAACCATCCTCTGCGCAATTGTCGCGGAATTCCGCCCTGCCCCTCCGGCGGCGGCGAATCTACAAGTACATATTTCGGACATAGATTCCCCACCAATCCGGCGCGTTCTATGCTTGATCGCAAATTATGTCCAGCCTTGGCAAGGGGATGAGGGCACAATGTCGCGGGAAATTTCAGTGAATTTTTTAAGGCAATCACTGGCTTGCAACTTTGCTGCATTGCAACAAACCAGGGGGCGTGTTAGGCGCTGGTGAGTTTGCGATGAGAATTTGGATTTGCGCCGATGAGGCATACTTTTTTCTGCGTATTGAGCGTCCTCATCACCATCGTTCTGGCCCTCGTTTCGCTTCGCTACTTCACCGATTTCTGGCTGCTTTCGCTCGTTTATAGCTTCCAGATTCATCTCAGCATCATCTGCGCCATTGGCGCGGTCGTTGCTCTCTTTTTCAGGCGGCACTGGTACGGCTTCGTGATGCTGGCAGCGGCGACCTTCCTGAATATCCACGGTGTCATCATGCTGCGCGAGTTCGCCGGCAAAATGCCTGCGGAAGATGCGCCCCGCCTTTTCCGGCTGATGTCCTTCAACGTCGAGATCGACAATTGGATCAATAACGAAAAAACTGCCGATGCCGTGCTGGCATCGGGTGCCGATGTCGTCGACCTCATGGAGGCAGTGCCGATCTTCCCTCAGCTGCCGCGGCTGCAGCAGATCTATCCCTATCGCATCGGCTGCGACACGATCGAGGTCTGCGATACGCTGATCCTGTCGAAACGTCCGTTTGCTCACTATGAAATTCATGATCTCGGCAATCTGTGGAAGCGACGGCTCGTGTCGGCAACGATCGATTTCGACGGAACGCCCGTCGATTTCCTGTTCACGCACCTAACCAAGCCCTATTTCGATGATTTTCAGAATGAAGAACTGGTCGATCTGAAAACCGCCGTACAGAGCCACACGGGTCCACTGATCGTTTCCGGAGACTTCAATTCCGCAATCCTCGCTCCGACCATCCAGGAATTCCTGCGCGGAACGGGCCTTACCACCGCTTTCCCTGAACCGACCACATGGCCGGTCGCTGCCGGGCCATTCGGCATCAGCATCGACCATATCTTCGCAAGACCGCCGCTGCTCATCCGCTCGACGAGCCGGCTGGGCGACAGCTTCGGCTCGAACCATTACGGCCTAGTCAGCGATTTCGTTCGCGAATACTGAACGCGCATCATCGTCGCCGGAGGCGAGGAAGCCGCCAGACTGGCGTGCCCAGAGCTCGGCATAGAGCCCGCCCTGCTTCAGAAGCATGTCATGCGTGCCTTCCTCGATGATTTTGCCGCGGTCAACGACGACAAGCCTGTCGAGTGCGGCAATCGTGGAAAGCCGGTGAGCGATCGCAAGCACCGTCTTGCCTTCCATCACGCGGTTGAGGTTCGACTGAATGGCCTCTTCCACTTCCGAATCGAGCGCCGACGTCGCCTCGTCGAGAACGAGGATCGGCGCATCCTTCAGCATCACGCGAGCAATGGCGATGCGCTGGCGCTGGCCGCCCGAAAGCTTGACGCCGCGTTCGCCGACATGCGCGTCGAAACCCTTGCGCCCCTGCTGGTCCCGCAGCACTTCGATGAACTCGAGCGCCTCGGCACGCCTGGCAGCTTCGACAAGCCGTTCCTCACCAGCATCGGGTCGGCCGAATAGAATGTTGTCGCGCACGGATCGATGCAGTAATGACGTATCCTGGCTGACCATACCGATCTGCATGCGCAGCGATTCCTGGGTGACGGCAGCGATATTCTGGCCGTCGATGAGAATACGCCCGCCTTCAAGATCGTAGAGGCGCAGGAGAAGGTTCACGAGCGTCGATTTGCCCGCACCGGAGCGGCCGATGATGCCGACCTTCTCGCCCGGCCGGATTGTTAGCGAGAAATTGTCGATGACCGCGTTTTCCTTGCCATAGTGGAAGGAAACATTCTCGAAACGGACGCTCGGCTGCCGGATGACGAGCTCCTTTGCATCGGGGCGGTTGACCAGATGCAGCGGCTGCGAAATCAGCTCGGCAGCATTCTGGATGGTTCCGAGGTTACGCATGATCCCGTTGAACTGCGTCATCAACCGTCCGAGCAGGAAGTTCAGCCTCAGGACCAGCGTCAGCGAAAAGGCGACCCCGCCCGAACTTATCAGCCCGCGCAGCCATAGATCGATGCTGATGCCGGCCATGGTCACGATCATCAAGCCTGACAGCAGCGCCATCGACGCTCGCACACCGGTGATGAAGCGCGTGAACTTCAGCACTGTTTCCTGATAGGCGTTGAAGCCATCGAGCATGTAGCGGTCGCTCTCTTCGTCGCGTGCGAAGAGCTTCAACGTCTGGATATTGCTGTAGGCATCAACGATGCGGCCATTGAGCAACGAGGCCGCTTCAGCGGTTTCGCGCGAGTGATATCGGATGCGCGGAACGAAGTAGCGGGCAAGCACGCTGAACGCAACCAGCCAGAAAAGGACCACCGCCGCCAGCGAGAAATCGAGCCGCCCGACCAAAACCAGCGTGGTGACGGCATAGATGCCGACGAACCACACGCTTTCCATCAGCGACGTTACGAGATCCCCCGTCGCCTGCCCTGCCGACCAGACCTTGGTAACGATGCGACCGGAAAAATCGCTCTGGAAGAAGGCCAGCGACTGGCGCGACACATGCAGATAGGACTGCCAGCGCGCCAGATTGTAGAAACCCGGCGTAATCACCTGCTGGTCGATAAGCGCGATCAGGAAGGCGACGACGAAGCGAACGATGCCGATCAGCGCCAGCATGCCGAAAAGCTCACTGCCATGGGAACTGAGAAGTGAACCCCAGCCGGTTCCGGGCTTGATCGTGCTGAGGATATCGACGAGCCGCCCGACGAACCAGAAAAGTGCGGCTTCGATTGCCGCCGACATGCCGCCGAGCACCAGCATGGCGATGAACGGCCACCTGGCTTGACCGATATAGAACCAGATGAATCCCAGCGTGTTGCGCGGCGGCTGAATATTATCGCGGGCGCGGAAGGGATCTATCCAGGTTTCGAACAGGCGAAGGATCGGAGTGAGCAGCATCACCGCGATATAGGCCCGTTCAGAATTGCGGCAAAGAGAATAGGGCGGACACAGCCTTATATTTTCGTAATGATCGGTAATATCCGCGTCACCTCCGTTGATACGGGTGGAAGCAGCCACAATCTCATGCCATGATCGCGCCTTACCGGAGACCGCAGATATGGAAACGAAAACGCTCAATGCGCATCTTCCGCTCCCCCTTGCGGAAAAGCTCGACGCCCTGGCGGATGCGCTGGATGTGCCGCGCGACAGCATCGTAACGGAAGCCATAGCAAACTGGATCGAGCGCGAGGAACGTCAGCGGATTTTCACGCTGCAGTCGCTTGCCTCGAACTCGATCATTGTCGTGGAGCATCATCGCGTCATCGACTGGGCCGACAGCCTCTGTGCCGATCGGGTCCGCACACTCTAAGCGGGCGCCGCCTATTTTCAGCTTCAAAAAGGAAAAGCCCTCCCCACTAACACAGGGAGGGCTGTTTTGTTATTGGGCTGCGACTTCAGCCTCTTCCTCGTGATCGGCAAGGAAGCCACCGGACTGGCGGTTCCACAGGTCGGCATAGATGCCGCCATGGCTCACCAGTTCGCCATGCGTGCCGCTTTCGATAATCCGGCCCTTGTCAAGCACGATAAGCCGATCCATCTCGGTCAGCGTCGACAGGCGGTGGGCGATCGCGATGACCGTCTTGCCTTCCATCAGCGCGAAGAGGTTCTCCTGAATCGCCGCTTCCACTTCGGAATCGAGCGCCGAGGTCGCCTCGTCGAGCACCAGGATCGGCGCGTCCTTCAGGAAGACGCGGGCGATCGCGATGCGCTGGCGCTGGCCGCCGGATAGTTTGACGCCGCGCTCGCCGACCTGCGCGTCCAGCCCTTTACGGCCCTGCATATCGACAAGCCCTTCGACGAACTCCCAGGCATTGGCCCGCCTCGCCGCCTCGATCACGTCCTCATCAGTCGCATCCGGGCGCCCATAGGCGATATTGTCGCGGATCGAGCGGTGCAGCAGCGACGTATCCTGGGTCACCACGCCGATCAGCGAGCGCAGGCTGTCCTGCGACACCTCGGAGATATCCTGGCCGTCGATGGTGATGCGTCCCGACTCCAGATCGTAGAAGCGCAACAGCAGGTTCATCAGCGTCGTCTTGCCTGCGCCGGAGCGTCCTACGAGACCGACCTTCTCGCCGGCCCTGATATCGAGCGACAGGTTGTCGATAACGCCCTTGCCCTTGCCGTAATGGAAACCGATGCGTTCATAATGAATCGCACCCTTCTTTGCCGTGAGCTGCGGCGCACCTGGCTTGTCGACGATATCGTGCTGCTTCGCCATCATCTCCATGCCGTCATAGACGGTGCCGATGTTTTCGAAGAGCGCCGAGACTTCCCACATGATCCACTGCGACATGCCGTTGACGCGCATCGCAAGGCCGATGGCGATGGAGATCGCGCCAACCGAGATCGTGCCGTTCAGCCACAGATAGATGGACAGACTGGAGATAACGAAGAGGGAGACGCAGTTGTTCAGATATACGCTCATATGGAAGAGCGTCACCTTGCGCATCTGCCTATGCACCGTATCCAGGAACCCATCCATGCTTTCCCTTGCATAGACTTCTTCCCTGCCCGCATGGGAAAACAGCTTCACAGTGGCGATGTTCGTGTAGCTGTCCACCACGCGGCCTGTCATCAGCGAGCGCGCGTCCGCCTGCTGCGACGCGATCTTGCGAAGCCGCGGCACGAAATAGCTAACGATACCGATGTAGATGCCGAGCCAGGCGAGGACCGGCAGCATCAGCCGCCAGTCGGCAGCGGCGATGATGACGATCATCGACAGGAAATAGGTCACGACATAAACGAAGACGTCGAGGATCTTCATGACCGTTTCGCGCACGGCAAGCGACGTCTGCATCACCTTGGTCGCAACACGTCCGGCAAACTCGTTGGCAAAGAATGTCATGCTGTGGCGCAACAGGAAACGGTGCATCTGCCAGCGCGCGATCATCGGATAATTGCCGAGCATCATCTGGTGCATGATCAGCGAATCGAGGCCGGCAACGAGCGGCAGGCCGATCAGCACCAGAGCACCCATCCAGATGAGCTTGTGACCTTCGTTCTGCAGGAAGGTCGCGCGGTCGGCATTTGTCAGCCAGTCGACGATATCGCCGAGAAACTGGAAAAGCGCCACTTCACCAACCGCGATCAGAGCCGTGAGAAAGGCCATGAGCGCGAGCCATCCCGCCGCCGGCTTCGTATAGTGCCAGCAGAAGGCAAAAAGACCCTTTGGGGGAGCAACCGGCTCCTCGCTCGGAAAGGGATTAAGTCGCCGTTCGAACCAGTCAAACATTAAAATCGCTCCGGACTTCCGCGTTCCGGCCCCGGCTTCGCACCCGCAAGGGCGCATGCAAGCACATATGGGAACCGGAGGCTCAAGGGGCGAGGCCATGAAGGCCGCGCAATTATTCAGATGGGCAATTGGGAAAGAAAAAGCGCCTTACACGCGCCAGATCGCCAAGCGTGGCATCACGGGCGGGAGGCGCATCAGCACAAATATATCCATGTCGGCGCTCCCTGTTGGCGATTGAAGATATGCACCGATAACGCGAAAATGCCTGAATTTCCAGCCCCATCACAGCGGAAAGTGACTAGAGAATAGTCAAAAAGCATTTTGTTGCCTCAAAATCACAGTTCGGATAGGCCAATATCGTATTACCGCAACGGACAACTTCTCATGGCAGACCTCAGACTGGCGCTCTATCAACCCGATATTCCCGGCAATACCGGAACGATCCTGCGGCTTGCCGCCTGCCTGGGCTTTGCGGTCGATATCATCGAGCCCGCCGGATTCGATATTTCCGATCGAAACCTGAAACGTGCCGGCATGGACTATCTGGCCACCGCTGCACTTACCCGACATGTCAATTGGGAACGCTTCGAGGAATGGCGCGCAGTCACCGGCCGCCGCCTGATCCTCGCCACCACGAAGGCATCGCAGCGCTATACAGATTTCGCCTTCCGTCCCGACGATATCTTGATCTTCGGCCGAGAAAGCGCCGGCGCTCCTGATCACGTACATGAACGCACCAACGGGCGCATCCTGATCCCGATGGTGGATGGTCAACGTTCGATCAACCTTGCCGTCTCCGCCGCGATGATCTTTGGCGAAGCGATGCGCCAGACTATCTGGTCCTGAATCAGCAAGCATGCCGATCCTTGGCGGCCTGCATGTCGCAAACAATACTTTGAATCGACGCAAAAGCGCCTATATTAATTAGCCAGGCAATCAATAAATCTGCACAAGCAGTGAGATTCCAATGATTTACTCGACTACGCACAGGTAGAATCGGGCAAGCTTTCTCAAGAAGAAGAAAAAGACCAAGGCCATGGAATCCACTGTTGTCATGATCAATCTGTTCGGCGCGATTGCGCTGCTGCTCTTCGGCTTGGCGCAGGTCAAGGACGGCGTCACGCGCGCTTTCGGAGCACGCTTGAGGACTGGGCTGGCGACTGGCACCGCAACCGGTCCACGATCGATCCTGTCGGGTTTCCTGGCAACGATCGCCCTGCAAAGTTCGACTGCGACGGCGCTGATGACGGCTTCTTTCGTGGAGCGCGATCTCATCAAGCCGCGCATGGCCCAGATCGTGCTGCTTGGCGCCAATGTCGGCACGGCCGTGACCGCCTGGATCGTCGCGACCGGCATCGAATGGCTTTCGCCCCTTCTCATCCTTGCCGGCATCGTGCTCTATCGCGGAGGCTCCAGCGCCCGTCACGGCGGCGGCGCGGCACTGATCGGCATTGGCCTCATGCTCCTCTCGCTGCATCTGCTCGGCAGCGCGACGGAGCCGATGCGCAACTCGCCGGCGCTGGCGGCCTTCATCGGCCTGCTCGGCGACGCCTGGCCCGTTGCGCTCGTATTGTCTGCAGCACTGGCCTTCATATCCTCGTCGAGTCTTGCGGTCGTCGTCCTGATCCTGTCGCTTGCCACAACAGGCATCGTATCGCCGGAACTCATCATCGTTCTCGTCCTCGGCGCCAACCTCGGCGGCGCGATCCCTCCTGTCGTCGCCACACTCTCCGGCCCTGCCTCAGCCAAACGCGTCACACTCGGCAACCTCATCGTGCGGACCATGGGCTGCCTGATTGCGCTGCCGCTTGCCGGTTACGCCGCGCCACTCCTGCAAATGCTGCCTTTCGGCCCCGCCAAGCTGCCGGTCGATGCGCATCTGATTTTCAACATCCTGCTCGCTGGCCTCGCATGGCCTTTCTCGCGGATGCTCTCCACCTTCGCCGCCCGCCTCGTGCCCGATGATGCGCAGCCGGATCAGGGACCAAAATTCCTCGACATGCAGGAATTGTCGACGCCCGTCGTGGCGCTTGCCAGCGCGACCCGCGAGGTGCTCAGCGTCGGCGATCTCATCGAACGCATGCTGCTGCGCGCCTCCGAAGCCTTCGAACGTAACGACATGTCCAAGCTCGCCGAGATCCCGGCGCTCGAAAAACGCGTCGACCTGCTGCAGCAGGAAGTGAAAGTCTACCTGTCCAGACTCGGGCGTGGCGGCCTGAGCGACGAGAACGCCCGCCGCTCGATCGTTATAATCGACTACGCGATCAACCTCGAGCACATGGGCGACATCATCGAGAAAGGCTTGCTGGAGCAGGTCGGCAAGAAGGTTTCGCTCGGCCTGAAATTCTCCGAAGACGGCTACAGGGAATTGCGCAAGCTATTCGATCTGACGATCGACAATCTGCGCGTCGCTCAGACGATCTTCGTTACCCGCGATTTCAACCTCGCCCGACAAATGATGGAAGTGAAGGTCGAGGTGCGCCGGATGGAGAAACAATCGGCCGAGCGGCATCTGAAGCGCTTGCGCGATGGGCGTGACGACAGCCTGCAGACGAGTTCGCTCCATCTCGATATGCTGCGCGACCTGAAGCGCATCAACGCTCACATCGTGTCTGTGGCACATCCGATCCTCGATGAAAGCGGCCTTCTGATCGAAAGCCGCCTGCGTGATGCGGCAGAATAGGTTCAGTCGGCGGAAGGCAGGCGGCGCATGGTGAATTCGATCTGGTCGCCCTCGAGCTGGCGCCAGCTCTCCACTTCGGTCCAGTAGGCGGCCTTGGGATATTCGTCGAACCATTCGCGCGCCTTGGCGCGTGCTTCGATAAGCCCCATCCTGTATGTCTCGCGGACAAAATGATCTTTTTGCCGGGCGGACGCTTCTGCCCGATGCTTTGCGATCCTGCGCTTCAAGCCTTCGAAGGGCGGAGGCCCCGGAATTTTCGCCATGAAACCTACCTCTGTACGGAACGTAGTATCGAAGTTCAGCCTTTGCGAGTCGAATCTTGTAAGCTCTTGCAGGTGCGTCCCGCTGCTGGCAGGCCTCTGCCTCACCTGCTAAACCACTGTTGAGATCAGGAAAGAGCGAATCGCATGGAAAGACCGGAACTGCCGATCGGCCTGCCCGAAGACATCGAGGACAAGAAGACCGCCGCCCGAACATGGTTCGAGGGGCTACGGGACACGATCTGCGCATCCTTCGAAGCGCTGGAGGATGAGCTCGAAGGCCCTCTCTCCGATCAGGAGCCCGGCCGCTTCGTCGCCAAGGACTGGTCGCGTGAAAATGGTGCGGGCGGCGGTGGCCGCATGTCGATGATGGAAGGCCGCGTCTTCGAGAAGGTCGGAGTCCACACCTCCACGGTCTTCGGCGAATTCGCGCCCGACTTCCGCGCCCAGATCCCAGGCGCCAGCGAGGATCCACGCTTCTGGGCGTCGGGCATTTCGCTGATCGCCCATCCCGTCAATCCCAACGTGCCGGCCGTTCACATGAACACCCGCATGGTCGTCACTACCAGCCGATGGTTCGGTGGTGGTGCCGATCTGACGCCGGTGCTCGGACGCCGCCGAACACAGGAAGATGAAGACACACAACTCTTCCACAAGGCCATGGAAATCACCTGCCGCAACCACGCGGTCGCCGATTACGATGCCTACAAGAAATGGTGCGACGACTATTTCTTCCTCAGACATCGCAACGAAGCACGTGGCGTCGGCGGCATCTTCTACGACTGGCTGCATTCCAGCGAGGAGGCCGGCGGCTGGAATGCCGATTTCGCCTTCACGCGGGATGTCGGCCGGGCCTTCTCCATGGTCTATCCCAAGATCGTCCGCTCAAACTTTAACAAGGAGTGGACGGAGGCCGACCGTGACGAACAATTGATTCGCCGTGGCCGCTATGTCGAGTTTAATCTGCTCTACGACCGGGGGACGATCTTCGGCCTGAAAACCGGCGGCAATGTCGAATCCATTCTCTCATCCCTGCCGCCTGTCGTACGCTGGCCATAGGCTGCGAGAAGCGTGCTGATAAAATTGAAATACTATTCCGGTAAAATCCTGTTGAAAGGCCTTCATCAGAGCTGAGTGCGTCCTAAATGAGTCTTGTGCGTTACAATCGGAGGAGGATTGTCATGACGATACAAAGCAGTTTGCCTGCTTCTGCAGGTATTCAGGAAACGTCTCGCGCCATCGACGCGCCCGAGTTTCTAACGCGCATCGCCGAAAACTTGAGAGCAAAAAGCGGCTCGGACCTGCCGCTCTCCTGCTTTGTCGAGCAGGTGAAATTGCAGCTCGCAGGCGGCAAGACTCCGGAAGAGCTTCAAGAGCAGGCAACGGGTGCTGCCAACAGCAACATGCCCGCCCACCTTTCGGACACCTACATGGCCTGGGCAATGCCCCATCCATAAACAGAGCCTTTCGGCCGACATCCAGGTCGGCCGGAGCTTCCTCCACCGGAACCTTCTCCATTGCCGCACATTCCTCAGTCGCGCGAAAGCGCGATGGTTCTGTATTTCAGAGACAGGAGAAGACCATGCGACTTTTCGAATGCGGTACGCTCGTTCCCGGATGCGATTGGCACACAAGGGCCGACAATGATGCTGAAGTCGTTCGCCGCACCGTCGAACATATGAGAACCGCCCACGGCGAAACGATCATTCGCGAAAATATGGTGGACAATATCAAGGCCCGCATCCGCGACGAAGCGAACGCGGCCTGACCTCAACCGGCAATCTCCGAGAGCCGGGCGAGCAATGCCGCCCGGTCTAAAACGAAATTCTCTTCCACCCACTGGTTTTCCAAGGTCGACAGGATTTCACCGACCTTCGGGCCGGCCTGCATACCTGTGGCCATAACATCTGCGCCATTCAGCGGAAACTGCGGCTTCTTCCAGATGCGTGCATGATCCAGAAGCTTCGAAAGCCGCGCCGAACGGCTCATTTCATCAAAACTACCATTCTCTGCTTTGCCGCGGGCAACGCCGAGAGCCAGTTTCAGCCGCACGATGATGCCGTCCACGCCCTTTCTGTAGAGCAGCTTCTCGAAGGCGGCAGCGGAAATCTCATCATTGACTGGAGCGGCTTTTGCCCAGGCTCTGAAATAGGCGGCCTCTGCATTCGAAAATTTCAGGCGTGCGGCCAGTTCCTCCAGCCGCGCCGGATCGGGTGGAATAATGGAGGCAAGCCGAAGCAAGGGATCAGGTGCCCAGCCGAGCGCGCGCTCGGTCGAAACGAGCGCCGGAATAGCATCGATGCCCCATTTTTCCGTTTCCGGCAGGATTTCCGAGAGAACCGCAACCTGCCGCATCCAGAGGAGCGCCCGGCCTGGATCTTCCGCCGACAGGAGCTTTTTGAGCTCCGACCAGACCCGTTCGGGCGACAGCGTTTTCAGCTTCGAACGCGCGGCGGATGACGCCCTCAGCCCTTCCGCATCGGGCCGTCCGGATCCGTACCAGGCGAAGAAACGGAAGAAGCGCAGGATGCGCAGATAATCCTCGGCGATCCGCGTCGCTGCATTGCCGATGAAGCGGATATTGCGCTTCTCGATATCAACGAGCCCGCCGACGAGATCGATCACCTCGCCCGCAGCATTTGCGTAAAGCGCATTGATGGTAAGGTCGCGCCGTTCCGCATCCGACTGCCAGTCTGCACTGAAGGCCACCTTGGCGCGACGGCCATCCGTTTCGACATCGGTACGCAATGTCGTCACTTCGAAGGGGCGGCCATCGATGACGAGCGTCACCGTTCCATGATCAATGCCGGTCGGCACCGCCTTGATGCTTGCTGTAGCGGCCCGCTCCATGACGGCTTCCGGCAGCAGCGTGGTGGCGATATCGATATCGGCGACCGCAAGCCCCATCAGGCTGTTGCGCACCGCGCCACCGACAACACGCCCTTCCCCGCCATCGGCGTTCAGCAGCGCAAAGACACGGCTGAGCGCCGGATCCTGAAACCAGGCGTGGTCGGCGACTGAGGTCATGCATAGAGCCTTTCATAAAGCGTGCGGACGATGCCGGCGGTGATGCCCCAGATCATCCGTGTTTCATAGGGCATGCGGTAGAAATGCCGGTCGATGCCGTCGACCACGCGTTTGTCCCGCGTGTGGTTGGCCGGGTTCATGAGAAAAGAAAGCGGCACCTCGAAAACATCGTCCACTTCGGTGGGGTTAGGCTGCAGCGAAAAACCCCGCTGCACAACGCCAAGGACGGGCGTGATGCGGAAGCCGGTGGACGACAGGTAGTTCGGCAGCCGCCCGACCGTTTCGACGAAACCGCCGCCAAGGCCGATCTCCTCTTCAGTCTCGCGGATCGCCGCCATCTCGGGCGAGACATCGTCGGGATCGATGGAACCACCGGGAAAGGCGATCTGGCCGGAATGCTTGCGAAGTGTCGACGTCCGCTTGGTGAAGATCACCTTCGCCTCATCGCCATCATCGACGACGGGCACCAGCACCGCCGCGTCGCGCAGCTTGAAGGTCTCGACCAGCGCAACGATATCGGGATTGAGCACATGATCGCCATGGTCGCGCCAGGCATGATCGATGGGTGCGCCGATCTGATTGAGCGCACGGCGACGGAACTCGGCAGCCGAAAACGGGGGATAGGTTTTGCTGATCGCTTCGCTCATCGGGAGGCTGCTTCCAGTTCGTCGACAGGCATGATCGGAAAAGTCTCACCGCCGGAGCGGATGACGAACATGTCCCGGCCAGCGACCTCGGCCACCTCGCCGAGCTCGACCAATTCATACATCACAGCGCGTGAAACCAATGCTTCAAGCCGCCCCCGCACATGCAGATAGGGCTTCAGTTCACTGTCTTTCCCGTGCCCTGGCCCATGTTCTGGAAAACGCAGAGGATGATCCTTGCCGGCCTCAATGACGTCGCCAACATTGGTGCGGAAGGTCAGAACCTTCTGTCCGTCCTTCTCGCTCGCGTTCATCTCGACGGCGACAAAGGGCGCATCGACGACCCTGATGCCGACCTTTTCCACAGGAGTTACGAGGTAGGTCTTGCCGTCTTCATCTTTCCTCAAAACGGTGGAAAAGAGCTGGACCAGCGGCTGCCGGCCGATCGGCGTGCCCATGTAGAACCACGTGCCATCCGCCCGGATTTCCATGTCGATATCGCCGCAAAAGGGCGGATTCCATTTCTCGACAGGCGGCAAACCGCGCTTTTTGCCGGATTTCGCCTCGGAGGCGCGCGAAATCAGCGCGGCAAGCCCCGCTGCATCCGCCGTATGCCTCATTTCCTCGGCTGCCATTCTTCCGTCCCGGTTTGCTTTTAACAAAATAAAGTCACGAGATAGTCATTTGAAACAAACTTGTCAGCCCGCAACATCTTCATAACTGTATCGGGTATGAGGCACGCCTATTAAAGTCAGACGATTCGCAGCCGAATGATTCAGCCGTTGGAGACGCCCGTGGGTATGATCAAGACCGAAGCCAGCCTCGATGAACAGGCGATTGTCGCCGCCGCAGAAAGAGCGCTTTCCGATATCGCCGCCATTCGCACGGAAGTTTCCAAGGTCATCTTCGGTCAGGAAAGCGTAGTCGAAAACACGCTTCTCGCCGTTCTCTCCGGTGGTCATGCGCTTCTCGTCGGTGTTCCCGGCCTTGCCAAGACGAGACTCGTGACGACGCTCGGCGAAGTTCTCGGCCTTGCCGCCAACCGCATCCAGTTCACACCCGACCTCATGCCCTCGGATATTCTCGGCTCCGAAGTCATGGATCAGGACGAGAGCGGCCGCCGATCCTTTCGTTTCGTCAAGGGTCCGGTCTTCGCCCAGCTTCTGATGGCCGACGAAATCAACCGCGCCTCCCCGCGAACCCAGTCGGCACTGCTGCAGGCGATGCAGGAATATCATATCACGATTGCCGGCCAGCGTTATGACCTGCCGTCGCCCTTCCACGTTCTGGCGACACAGAACCCGCTGGAACAGGAAGGCACCTATCCGCTTCCCGAAGCCCAGCTCGACCGCTTCCTGCTGCAGGTCGACGTCCACTATCCCGAGCTTGCTGCCGAACGCCAGATCCTGCTGGAAACCACGGGCCTGACCGAAGCCAAGCCCGAACCGGTTATCAATGCCGCGCGTCTCGCGGAAATCCAGACGCTCGTGCGCCAGATGCCGGTCAGCGACACCGTCGTCGACGCAATCCTTTCGCTGGTTCGCTCCGCCCGTCCGGGCCAGGGCAATGCGTCCACCGACAAGCACGTCGCCTGGGGTCCCGGCCCGCGCGCCGGCCAGGCAATGATGCTCTGCGCCCGCGCCCGCGCACTCTACGAAGGTCGCCTGGCGCCCTCGCTCGACGATATCTACGCACTCGCCGAGCCTGTTCTGGAGCACCGCATGGCGCTGACCTTCGCCGCCCGTGCCGAGGGCATGTCGGTGCGCGACGTCATCGCCGGACTGGTCAAGCAGGCAAAGGGATAAGGAAGCACAGCGCGTGGCATCCATCGGACAGATCGTCAACCCGACGTCAGGCAATGATGCCCTTTCCCGCGCAAGGCAGCGGGCTGCCCTCGTGCCGGATTGCCTTGTTGAAGCCAAGCGCATCGCCAACACCGTGATTGCCGGCTGGCATGGCCGCCGCAAACGCGGCATCGGTGAGAATTTCTGGCAGTTCCGCCCCTATAGCGAAGGCGAAAGCCTGTCGCGCATCGACTGGCGCCGCTCCGCCCGTGACGATCACACCTATGTGCGCGACCGCGAATGGGAAGCCGCTCACACGATCTGGCTCTGGGCCGACATGTCGCCCTCGATGATGTACAAGTCGACCTATGGCAGCGTGTCCAAGGAGAGCCGGGCGCTGGTCATCATGCTGGCGCTCGCCGAAATCCTCGCCCGCTCCGGCGAACGCATCGGCTGCCCCGGCGTGATGGAACCGATCTCCGCCCGCAATGCAGCCGAAAGGCTCGCAGCCGCCCTTATGCACACGCCGTTGACCGGCGGCCTGCCCGAAACCGTGATGGTGCGCGGCTGGAGCGATCTCATCCTCATAGGTGATTTCCTCGATGACGCGCCGGCTATCATGGCCCGTCTTGGGCCCCTCGCCCGCCGCGGCCTGCGTGGCCATGTGGTCGAGATCGCCGATCCGGCCGAGGAGATCTTCCCCTATAACGGCCGCACCGAGTTCACCGATCCGGAGACCGGCGAAAGGCTGACATCGGGCCGCGCCGAGAGCCTGCGCGAAGACTATCGCAACGCCTATCTGGCTCGACGCGAAAATCTCGGGCAATCGCTGCGCCACCTCGGCTGGACCTTCGTCAGCCACCGCACCGATCACTTGGCGTCCGAAGCGCTGGTCGCCGTCCATATGTATCTTTCCGGCATGCCGGCAAAGGCAACGCATGGAGGACAGCTTTGAGCGCGCTCCCCTTTGCCTTCGCCTATCCCGCCCTCCTGGGCGCGCTGATTGCCCTTCCCGTCATCTGGTGGCTGCTGCGGCTGACCCCGCCACGCCCGCAGGCGGAAGTCTTCCCGCCGCTGAAAATCCTGGCGACTGTGCTGAAACGCGAGGAAACGCCGGCGCAAAGCCCCTGGTGGCTGACGCTGCTGCGCATGTTGCTCGCAGCCGCCATCATCTTCGCGATCGCCGATCCGGTCTTCAATCCGCGCACGGGCTCGCTCGCGTCCGGTGGTCCGCTCGTACTCTTCGTCGACAACAGCTGGGCTTCGGCAACCGACTGGGAGCGCCGCGTCCAGACAGCTGACGCGCTGATCGGCGATGCCGAGTCTGCGGGCGCTGTCGTCTCCATCGCTTTCACTGCCGACCCGACTAACGACGCGACACCCGGCACGGCCTCGGCCGCCCGCGAAAAACTGCGCGCTGCCGAGCCGAAGCCGCTCGTGCCGGATCGCCAGCGGGCTTTCGAGGCTCTGCGCGCCGCACTGAACGGCACGCATCCCGGCACGCTGGCCTTCCTCACAGACGGTGCGGCAAGCAGCGATAACGACGCCACCGTCCGTCAGCTCTCCGACCTTCAGCCCGCCGAACTGCGCGTGATCGAAGGCGATACGGCTCAGACGGTAGCAATCTCCGGCGCCACCAATACGGCCGACGCGATGACGGTGAAGGTGACACGCCTCAGCTCAGGCGGAGCGGCCTCCGTCGCTCTCAACGCACAGGACGCGCAGGGTCGCGTGATCGCCACCGGCAGGGCCGATTTTGCGCCCGGCCAGACTGCCGTCAATGCCGGCATTTCGGCCCCCTTCGAGATGCGCAACGATTTCGCCCGTGTCAGCATCAACACCGGCGCCACCGCAGGCGCTATGCATCTGCTTGACGACGCCTTCAAGCGTCGCCGGGTCGTGCTTCTCTCAGGCGAAAGCGGCGATGAATTCCAACCGCTGCTGTCGCCGCTCTATTACATCCAGAGAGCGCTGGAGCCATATGCGGATCTGGTGCGGCCGACCGACGCCAATCTTTCGGTCGCCATTCCGAAGCTGCTTGCGAACAATCCCTCCGTCATCATTATGGCCGATATCGGCCGCCTGCCGGAGGATACCTACGCGCCGCTGCAGCGCTGGATATCGAATGGCGGCATGCTGCTGCGCTTTGCCGGCCCGCGCCTTGCTGCGGCACCGGCCGAGGATCCGCTGATCCCGGTCACCCTGCGCCAGGGCGAACGCGCGCTTGGCGGCAGCCTGTCCTGGAGCGAACCGCAGGCACTCGCGGATTTCCCAGGCTTCAGCCCCTTTGCCGGCATCGCACGGCCGACCGACGTGACCGTTAACCGCCAGGTGCTGGCAGAGCCGACGCCCGATCTTGCCGAGCGCACCTGGGCAAGCCTAACCGACGGCACGCCGCTCGTGACCATGAACAAGATGAATGCCGGTCAGATCGTGCTCTTCCATGTGAGTGCCGAGGCAACCTGGTCGAACCTGCCGATCTCGGGTACTTTTGTTGAAATGTTGCGACACCTCATCCAGATCTCACGGTCCGGCGGCGTGACCTCGGAATCGACGGGCAGCGCGCGTGTTGCCGAGACCTTGCCGCCGTTCCGCATGCTGACAGCCAAGGGCACGCTGGTCGCGGAGACCGGCAATGCGCGTCCGCTGATCCCGAATGCCAAAGCCGCACCCATTGCCAATTTCGACAACCCGCCCGGCCTCTACGGCTCCGAGGATGGTTTTGCGGCACTGAACGTGCTGCCCGACGATGCAGATCTGAAACCGCTCGACATGGATGGCGTCAATATCGTGCGCGCCGGCCTCGTCGGCGGGGAAAGCTGGTCGGCCAAGCCTCTGCTCTTCTTCATCGCCTTCCTGCTGCTGCTCGCCGACAGCCTGATCGTGCTCTTCATGAACGGGGCCTTCTCCCGTATGCGTCCCCGCGCTCGCACTGCCGCGACGATCGCCATTGCGCTTGTGGCCGGCCTGATGCTGCGGCCAGACATCATGCATGCCAACGATACCCAGCCGGGCGACGATGTCATCATGCAGCGGCTCGACAATACCCATCTCGCCTATGTCGTCACCGGCGAGCAGGATGTGGACAATATTTCCGACCAGGGGCTGGATGGGCTGACGAAATTCTTGACCTACCGCACCACGCTCGAGCCGGCTCCGCCCGTTGGCATCGACCTGGATAAGGACGAGCTTGCCTTCTACCCGATCATCTACTGGCCGATTTCCGCGACCGCGCCGATGCCATCCAACGCCGCCATCAGCCGTATCGACGCCTACATGCGAAACGGCGGCACCGTGCTTTTCGACACGCGCGACCAGATCGACTCGCTCGAAGGCGGCAGCGACACGACCGCCAACGGCCAGCGCCTGCAGCAGATCCTTGCCAATCTGGATATTCCGCCGCTGGAGCCCGTCCCACACGATCACGTGCTGACCAAGTCCTTCTATCTGCTGTCGAGCTTTCCCGGCCGATACACTGGCAGCCCGCTCTGGATCGAAGCGCGGCAGGGCGGACAGAACAACAGCAACAAGCCGGCCGCTGCCGCAGACGGCGTCTCACCGATCCTGATCACCGCAAATGATTTTGCCGGCGCATGGGCCGTTGATGACAATGACACGCCGCTGCTGCCCACCGTGCCGCCGGATGATACACAGCGCGAATACGCCTTCCGCGCCGGCGTCAACATCATGATGTACATGCTGACCGGCAACTACAAGACAGACCAGGTCCACGTGCCCGACCTGCTTGAACGTCTGGGGCAGTGACATGACGCTCGATTATTCGCCCTTCCTGCCCTGGCCCCTTCTGGCGGTATTGACCGCCATCGTACTGCTGATCGCCGCTTTTGCGATCTGGCGCGGCATTCGCGGCGCTTGGATCCGCACGCTTGCGGCACTTGCCCTGCTTGCAGCACTTGCCAATCCGGTGCTGTTGCAGGAAGACCGCGACCCGCTTTCAACCATCGTGCCCGTCATCGTCGACCGCAGCCAGAGCCAGCAGACGGCCGATCGCGTGACGATGACGGATGATGCGCTTGCGTCGCTGAAGACGCAGCTCGCCCGCTTTCCGCAGATCGAGCCCCGTTTCGTCGACGTGAATGAGGATCGCAACTCCGACATGCCCTCCACGCGCCTCTTCGAGGCGCTGTCGGCTTCGATCGCCGATGTACCGCCCTCGCGCGTCGGCGGTGCGATCATGCTGACGGATGGCGAGGTACATGACGTGCCTGGCGTCAATCAGGCGCTCGGCTTCGACGCGCCGATCCATGGCCTGATTACCGGCAAGCCGAACGAATTTGATCGCCGCATCGAAGTCATCAAGGCACCTCGCTTCGGCATCGTCAACGAGGAGCAGCAGCTTGTGCTACGTGTCTTTGACGATGGCCCGAGCCCCGGCGGCGTGGCAACTGTGACGGTGCGTCTAAATGGCGACGAGATTGCCACACTACAGGCGACGCCCGGCCAGGATACGCCCTTCTCCTTCAGGGTGACGCGCGGCGGCGCGAATGTCCTGGAATTTTCCGTGGCCGGCATCCCCGGCGAAGTGACGGACGCCAATAACCGCGCGGTCCATATCATCGACGGCATCCGTCAGAACTTGCGCGTTCTCCTCGTCTCCGGCGAGCCGCATGCGGGTGAGCGCGCCTGGCGCAATCTCTTGAAATCGGATGCCTCCGTCGACCTCGTGCATTTCACTATTCTGCGACCGCCGGAAAAACAGGACGGCACGCCGATCAACGAGCTGTCGCTGATCGCTTTCCCGACCCGCGAACTCTTTGTCGACAAGATCAAGGATTTCGACCTGATCATCTTCGACCGCTATCAGGATCGCGCCAATGTGCTGCCGATGCTCTATTATGACAATATCGCCCAATATGTGGAGAATGGCGGCGCGTTGCTGATTGCTGCCGGCCCGGAACATGCGAGCCCGGAATCAATTGCCATGACGCCGCTCGCTTCCGTGCTGCCGGCAGAGCCCACCGGACGGATGATCGAACGGGCCTTCTATCCCCGTCTTTCCGAACAGGGCCGCAAGCATCCCGTCACCCGCGGGCTTGATGGTTCTGCCGACGAGCCTCCGCATTGGGGTCGCTGGTTCCGCAGCGTCGATGTCGACAGACCGCAGGGCCAGACCGTCATGGTCGGCGCCGACAATCATCCTCTGCTCGTTCTGAACCGTGCCGGCCAGGGCCGTGTTGCCATGCTGCTCTCCGACCAGGGCTGGCTCTGGGCGCGCGGCTTCGAGGGCGGTGGACCGCATGTTTCTCTCTACCGCCGCATCGCCCACTGGCTGATGAAGGAACCGGCACTGGAGGAAGAGGCACTGACGGCGCGCACCTCCGGCCGCACACTTGAGATCACTCGCCAGACGATCGGCGATGCGCCGGGCGACGCAATCGTGCGCTACCCCTCCGGCAAAACTGAAAACCTGCCGCTGACGCAGACCGAGCCCGGCCTCTACAAGGCCGAAAAGCGCATGGACGAGATCGGCCTCTTCGAAATCCGCAACGGCGATCTGACGACGCTCGCCCATGTCGGCGCCGTCGATGCACCTGAATTCAAGGCAATGATCTCGACGACTGCAGCGCTAAAGCCGATCACCGACAAGAGCCGCGGCCTCGTGACCCGTGTCGTCAACAATGTCGGTGCCATCAATGTCCCGCCGATCTTGCCGGTGCGCGGCCAGGTGCGCGTGACTGACAATGACCGCATGCAGATCCGTATGACCAACGAGACCGTGCTGAAGGGCATCAATACCCTGCCGCTCTTTGCCGGTTTTGCGGGTGTTGGAATTCTGCTTCTGGCCTTCGGCGCCATGTGGTGGCGCGAGGGGCGCTAGCCATGCCGGAATTCGAGCTCACCGCCTGCCCTTCTCCGGAAGAGCTTGCAGTCATCACCGATGGCCTGACGGCCTTCAATACCGAGGATGTCGGCCCGTCCGAACGCCAGCCGCTCGCCGTTCTGATCCGTGACACCGATGGAAAAATCTCGGGCGGCCTGTCCGGTTACACGGCCTGGGACTGGCTCTTCGTGCAGATGCTCTACATTCCCGACACGCTACGCGGCAGCGGCCTGGCCGGCAAGATTCTCGCCAGGGCGGAAGAGGAAGCCGCCGCTCGCGGTTGCCGCGGCGCCTGGATCGATACCTTCAACCCGCATGCGCTCAGCGCCTACCAGCGCCAGGGCTACGAGGTTTTCGGTGAACTACCGGATTTTCCGGAGGGTCGGACGCGGACGTTTCTGAAGAAGTTGCTCTGACGAGAGCAATTCCAGCCAAGTGCACAGCGGTTTTGCGTCCGGAATTGCGTAAAAACAAAGAGATAGAGTGTTTCCGTGTTTCGAAGAAGAACGGAAATGCTCTATCGCCGCCACGCAATCGTGCCCTTCAGCCGCGCATGCGTGTCTTCGGCAATCGGGACGACCAGCACACGGCCCGGATCGACTGGCCCCGGAAAAGTCAGCGCACCGTAGGCGACCTTCTCGAAGCCGAGCGGACCGTAATAGGGCGGATCGCCCACAAGGATGACGGCTTCCGAACCCTTGCGCTTGGCAGCCTCGACCGCGATGCGCACCAATTCCCGGCCGATACCCTTGCTCTTGTGCGAGGGCCGCACAGCGAGCGGCCCCAGAAGATGGCCCTTTACAGTTCCCGCCAGAACCGGCGTCATCCGCACCGAAGCGATCGTCTCGCCGTCATCGGCGCAGACGAAGGAGAGCGACAGGTCATGCGGCCCCTGCTCGCGGATGCGGGCAGCAGCGCGCGTGTGCCGACCGGGGCCGAATGCTTCTTCGTTGATGAGTTCGATAGCGGCGTCGTGAGACGCATCCTCGGTGAGGTAGACGAGATCGTGCTTGTACATGAGCATGGAAACAGAGACCGTATGGACGCAGATATGGGTTCGCGAACACGCCGTAGGCGTTCGGGAGCATCAGCGTCGTCGCAGGCCTCTGAGAATAGACATCAAGCAGAATTCCAGAAATTTGTGAGGAAGGCGGATAGCAGGAAAAATTTCCGGCGTCCATTGCAAAAATTCGGCCTAGAACAAGGCGACTGAGACGCAGTGTTCAATCTTTGCCCGCCTGCAAAAGGCCGCGTGCTGCGATATCTGTACCGTAACAATCAATTTTCGAGGTAAACAACATGGGCATGCTTGTGGACGGCGTCTGGCATGACGTCTGGTACGACACGAAGGAAACGAAGGGCCATTTCAAGCGTCAGCCCTCGCAGTTCCGTAACTGGATCACGGCCGATGGAGAAGCCGGCCCCAGTGGCAAAGGCGGCTTCAAGGCCGAGGCCGGCCGCTATCACCTTTATGTCTCCCTCGCCTGCCCATGGGCGCACCGCACACTGATCTTCCGCAAACTAAAGAAGCTCGAAGACCTGATTTCCGTTTCGGTCGTCGATCCGTTGATGGTGGAAAACGGCTGGGAGTTCAAGGTCGGCAATGGCGCTACCGGCGACCAGCTCTTCGGCTCGAAGGCTCTCTGGGAAGTTTATGTGAAGGCCGATCCGCATTATTCCGGCCGCGTCACCGTGCCGGTGCTCTGGGACATCAAGAATGGGACGGTCGTCAACAACGAGTCGGCTGAAATCATCCGCATGTTCAACAGCGCCTTCAATCACCTGACTGGATCGACGGCGGATTATTATCCGGAAGACCTGCGGGCGGATATCGATGCGTTGAACGACATCGTCTACGACACCGTCAACAACGGCGTCTACAAGGCGGGCTTTGCGACCACGCAGGCCGCCTACGAAGAGAATGTCGTCAAACTCTTCGAAACACTTGATAAGCTCGATGAGCGCCTCGGCAAGGGACGTTATCTTTTCGGCGACCGCCAGACCGAAGCCGACTGGCGCCTCTTCACGACGCTGGTGCGTTTCGACCCGGTTTATGTTGGCCACTTCAAGTGCAACATCCGCCGCATCGAGGACTACCGGAACCTGCGAACCTACCTGCGCGACCTCTATCAGACGCCTGACGTGGCAGACACGGTCAATCTGCGCCACATCAAGGAGCACTATTACCGCAGTCACAAGACGATCAATCCGACCGGCATCGTGCCATCAGGCCCAGCCCTCGATCTCGACCGGCCGCATGGCCGCGACAAGTTCGCAGCCGCAGCCTGAGCCTCACCAGTAATGCGCCGGCTCCGCCTCGCCGCGGAGCTCGGCAAGCCTTCGCAGCGTCGCTTCGGTCGTCTCCTCGGGCAGATCGTCGATCTCGAAGAAGCCGCTCTCGGCAATTTCCCAGTCCGGCGGCCGCGGCGCTGTCTGTTCCACGGTGGCGCGGTAGAAGACCAGATGATCGCGCCGGGTGATGTTGGTGTTGAAATAGACGTGGAAAAGCTGCGGCTTGCCGACAATCCTGAGGTTACCTTCCTCCCGCAATTCCTTGATGAGCGCCTCTTCCGCCGTCTCGTTTCGCTCCAGCCCGCCGCCTGGCATATGCCATCCGCCCGTATAGCCGTGACGAACGAGAAACAGGCGTCCCTGCTCGTCGAAACAGGCTGCACGCACCCCCATCGTCATGCCGCGCGCGACGGAAAAATAGACGTGCAGCAATCGCACCAACACTTTCATGTGAAGGGGCCATGTTTGTTTGTCTGCCATGGGTTCTTTCATACTCTCATCGCGGGGATGTGTTTGAATTGTAAATAAGCTGGTCTATGTGTCGTTGCATGTTCAAGCTCGCGCATATCTCCGACGTCCATCTCGGACCTCTGCCCCGCCTTTCCATTCACGAACTTTTCTCAAAACGTATTACGGGCTTTGTGAACTGGCACCGCAACCGGCGCAAGCATCTTTTCGGCAGCACGCTCGATCTGCTGCTGGACGATATCCGCTCCCACGAGGCCGACCATCTGGCCGTGACCGGCGACCTCGTCAACCTCGCAAGCGGCATCGAGATCAGGAGCGCGGCAGCTTGGCTGCGCGAACTCGGCGATCCCGCCGCAACATCGGTCGTCCCTGGTAACCACGATGCCTATGTTCCGGGCGCCTACGAGAAGTCGATGCGCGCCTGGTATGATTATGTGCGCGGCGACCTTGCCCCGCCGGAATGGGAGGCAGACCGGCACATCTTTCCCTACCTTCGCGTCCGCGACAAGGTCGCAATCGTCGGCTGCTCGACTGCTGTTGCGACTCCGCCATTCGCGGCCTCCGGCTTCTTCGGCGCGCGCCAGGCGCGAGATACGGTCAACATGCTGCGCGCTGCCGGTGAAGCCGGTCTGTTCCGTGTCGTCATGATCCACCATCCGCCGATCCGCGGCGCGACCTCCTTCTACAAGCGCATGATCGGCATCCGCCGTTTCGCGGCCGTCGTTTCCACCGGCGGCGCAGAGCTCGTGCTGCACGGCCATACCCATCTCAACACGCTTTACTGGCTGCGCGGGCAGACAGGCCCGGTGCCTGTCGTCGGCATAGCTTCGGCCTCGCAGGGACCGGGCGGCATCAAGCCCCGCGCCGCCTATAATCTCTTCTCCATTTCCGGCTCCCCGGGCGCCTGGGAGGTGAAGGGCGAGCGCTTCAGCATAAACGATACGGCCGACGGCATGATGCCGGAAAGTGCAGATATTTTCGCACTTTAAAGACGATTGCGGAATCGGCTCCGGCAGCTGTTGAATCAACCTGTGAAGATCGGTCGCCAATGTCGCAACATAGGCAATAAAGGCCGCCGGGGCTCTTGGTATTTTTAAGCGTCGGCGTACAATTCAACAACCGCAGCGCTTCAAAACGGAGTACGCCCGATGACTGCTTCTCTTCATCGCCTGTGCAGACTTTCGCTTGTTTCCGTCTTTGCTATCGGTCTTGCCACATCCGCCTTTGCGGTCGGTGGCGGGAACGATGATACCTCACCGCCGCAGAAGACCCAAACGACCAAGACCTGCACCAAGGGCAAGGTCTGGGATGCCAAGAAGAAGGAATGCGTCGATCCGAAGAAGCAGAGCTTCAACGATGACGAACTCTTCACGTTTGCCCGCGAATTCGCCTATGCCGGCCAGTACGAGAACGCTATCACGGTGCTGAACCTCGCGCAGAACCAGAACGATCCGCGCATCCTGAACTATCTTGGCTACGCCAACCGCAAGGCCGGCCGCATGGAGCTCGGCATGTCCTACTACAGGAAGGCGCTGCAGCAGGACGAGAATTACATCCTCGCCCGCTCCTACATGGGCATGGCGCTTGCCGAACAGGGCGACCTCCAGGGCGCCCGCGTGCAGCTCGTGGAGATCCGTGATCGAGGCGGCGAAAATACCTGGGCCTATCGCGCTCTTCTCCAGAGCCTGAACGGCTACAGGACATATTGAGGCAAGCTCTGCGGGCTATGGTACGAACTCCCTTGGAAAGGGATGGATGAATTCACCCCCGCGCTTGCGAAATACAGGCGACTTGTTTCATAAAGCCGCCTGCATGGCAGGGGTAGATACGACGGCTTCACGCCCGCCGGGCAAGGCCCGTACGCGAAGCCGGCCCGAATGCAAAGCCAGTTGAATGCCGGCCGATGTGAATGCTTCTTGGAAAGACAATGCGCCAACCCGCCACCACCACCGATATCCGGCGTGATCTCGTCGGCCTCCTGCCCCGCCTCCGCCGCTTTGCCATCACGCTCGCGGGAGAGACGGCTGCGGCCGATGAACTGGTCCAGGCGGTCTGTCTGCGCGCAATTTCCAAAGGGCATCAGTGGAACGGCGAAGGCCGGCTGGAAAGCTGGATCTATACGCTGGCCCGCCAGCAATGGGCGGAAGACAGCCGCAAGCGCAAGCCGCGACCGACTGCACGGGGTAATGTGACTGACATCCGCGACGCCATTCGCGATCGCGCAACGCTCGTCGATACCGATGCCCTGCACCGTATGCTGGCGGAGATGCCTGAGGGCGTGGCCAGCATCTTCGTGCTGATCGACGTGGAAGGGCACAGCTATCAGCAGGCAGCCGAAATCATGGGCATCACAATCGGCAGCATTGCGGGTCAGCTTGCGACGGCACGACTCCATTTCGCCGCATTGTCCGGTCATAATCCGCCCGTCCACAGGTACTGACTGATTTGCTCGATTTCAAAAAACAGCCGCTTGAAGCCCAGCTTGCCGCCCTCCTCGACGGCGAAACCACACCGGAACAAAAGCTGGACCTGGAAAACCGGCTCGCAATCGACGAAAACGCCCGCAAGATCTACGACAAGCTACGCCACGGCGTCGATTTCGGCCGCCGTAAACTGGACGACATGCTGAAGGAACCGGTCCCGTTGTCGCTTGTCCGCTCCATCAAAAGCACGCAACCGCCGAAGACGCCGATCGCGCAACGCAATGCCCGCTTTCAGCTCAAGCTCGCGCCCAGCGGTCGCCAGGCGCTTGCCGTAGCTCTCATTCTTTTCGTCGTCGGCGGTAGCATCGGTTATTTCATCGGCAATGCCCCGGATACGGATGACGCCACAAGAGTTGCGGCGCCCCAGATCAATACGAATGACTGGTTGGGCGACGTCACCGCCTTCCAGCGGCTTCTCGTGCGCCAGCCGCGCCACCTCGTCGAAGTGCCGGCCTCGCAGTCCGAGGAAATCTCATCCTGGCTGACGACCGCAATCGGCGTACCGTTCCGTGTGCCGGATCTCTCGGCCGGATCCTGGACCTTCCAGGGCGCACGCGTGATCCTCGGCGACAGCCGCCCCGTCGGCCAGCTCGTCTATTCCAACACCGATGGCGACATCATCTCGATCTGCTTCCGCAAGGATGCACAGCCGCCGGAAACGGAAGACTTCAAGGAAACGATCCGCGACGAGATCGGCCTCGTGACCTGGCACAATGCCGGCACCTCCTATGTGCTGGCCGGCCCCTCCGCCGAAGCCACGCTCGGCCAGCTTGCCATGGAAATCGCTGCCGAAATCTGAATCTGACGAGATACGCAAGCGCAAGGCGAGCTCAATGAGCGGGCCGATTGCATCGTCAGGCCGCGTCACCCCGAGGCAGTCGCGGCCTGATCAGAATGCTCAGGCCTTGCCGGCCTTCACGTCGAGGACGCGGTTAGCCGCGGACACGATTGCTTCGAGCGATGCGGCGACGATATTGGTGTTGATACCTGCGCCGAAGAGCTTGCCGCCCGGATAGGACGTCTCGACATAGGAGATGGCGGCGGCATTCGAGCCGTGCTGCAGCGAATGTTCCGAATAATCCTCGACCGACATCTCGATGCCGAGATAGTGCGATAACGCATTGATGAAGCCATCGATCGGGCCGTTACCACGGCCTTCGATACGCTTGATCTCGCCATTGTCGGTGATCTCGGCCGCGACGATCCGCTGTCCCTTGTGCTCTGTATCGGGATAGGTGTGGTGGTCGACGAACTTCAGACGCCCACCCGGCTGCGTCACGTAGCGCTCGATGAAGCGGTCGTGGATGCGCTTGGAGGGAAGCTCCTTGCCTTCTTCGTCGGTGATGCGCTGGATGTCTTCGCGGAATTCGACCTGCAGGTTGCGCGGCAGGTTGAGCCCGTAATCCTGCTGCAGGATATAAGCGATGCCGCCCTTTCCGGACTGCGAATTGATGCGGATGATCGCCTCGTAGGAGCGGCCGACGTCACGCGGGTCGATCGGCAGATAAGGCACTTCCCAGACAGGATGGTTGGCGACCTGAGCAGCCTTCATGCCCTTGTTGATCGCATCCTGATGCGAGCCGGAAAAGGCCGTGTAGACCAGTTCGCCGACATAGGGATGACGCTCGGCGATCGCCATCTGGTTCGAATATTCGAACACTTCCTTGATGCGCTCGATATCAGAGCAATCGATTTCCGGATCGACGCCCTGCGTGAACATGTTGAGCGCCATGGTGACGACATCGACATTGCCGGTGCGCTCGCCATTGCCGAAGAGCGTGCCTTCGACGCGGTCAGCGCCTGCCAGCAATGCCAGCTCGGCAGCAGCAATGCCGGTGCCGCGGTCATTATGCGGATGCAGCGAGATGATCAGGTTTTCTCTGTTATCGAGATTGCGGCACATCCATTCGATCTGGTCGGCATAGACGTTCGGCGTTGCCATTTCGACGGTCGAGGGCAGATTGATGATGAGCTTGTTGTCAGGCGTCGGCTTCACCACGTCGATGACGGCGTTGCAGATTTCCAACGCCACGTCGAGCTCGGTGCCGGTAAAGCTTTCGGGCGAATATTCGAAACGATAACCACCGCCAGCCTTGGCTGCCATGTCGGTGATCATCCTAGCGGCATCGACGGCAATCTGCTTGATGCCTTGCACATCCTTGGCGAACACCACGCGGCGCTGCAATTCGCTGGTGGAATTATAGAAGTGCACGATCGGCCGGTTTGCGCCTTGAAGCGCGTCGAAGGTGCGCGTGATCAGCTCAGGCCGGCACTGCACCAGCACCTGCAGCGACACATCGTCGGGTACATTGCCCTCTTCGATGCACCAGCGGGCAAAATCGAAATCGGTCTGCGAGGCCGATGGGAAACCGATCTCGATTTCCTTGAAACCCATTTCGAGCAGCAACTGGAACATGCGGGCCTTCCGGTCATGTCCCATCGGATCGACGAGCGCCTGATTGCCGTCGCGCAGGTCGACGGAGCACCAGATCGGCGCCTTGGTGATGGTCTTGGTCGGCCAGGTGCGGTCGGGAATGTTTACCTGCGGATAAGCCCGGTATTTCACGGCGGCGTCGGGCATGCCCTTGGTGGAAGCAGCGCTTGCGGAGGATCGGCTGGTGTTCGTGTCCATTGTCTTGTCTCCTCGTCCCGGCATTTGCCCGCGTCTTAGCCGATCATATCTGGCTTGGCGACTGCAAATGCGGACCTTTGATCGGTCGTTTGGTCAATTTTGAGAGTGAGTCGCGAGGAGCGATGGCCGGGCGGGCTTTCGGCCGCCGGGCGCTCCTCAAAGGACCCGGCAACCGCGCGTAAGGCCGAGGAGAAGAAGCGAGGTCAGGGCGCGCGTATTGTCACGCAATGCCGTGCGGCTGCGTGCAATCGTCTCGGAAATCCGTGCGCTTGTGCTCTTCATGACCGCGCTTATAACCTTCGGCGGAAATTCCGGCAACCCCTCACCTATTTTTTCGTCATCCGCACAATTCGAGACAGCGCAAGCATCAGTCCGCCGGCAACCAGCCCCCAGAAGGCGCCGGAAATGCCGCCGAAGGAAACGCCCGACGCCGTGACGAGGAAAGTGATCGCCGCAGCCTCACGCGTATCCGGCGCCTGAAAGGCCGCCATGGCAGATCCGGAGAAGGCGCCGACAAGTGCGAGACCCGCCACGGCCTCGATCAGGATCGGCGGCGCCAATGCGACAAAGGCCGTCACGGCGCCCGCAAGCAGGCCGAGAATGACGTAACCGATACCCGAAATCAGCGCTGCCCAATAGCGCCGCGAAGGATCGGCATGCGCATCCTGCCCGGCGCACATCGCCGCCGTGATCGCCGCCAGATTGATCGCATGCCCGCCGAAGGGCGCCGCCAGAAGCGAGAAGACGCCAGTGACGGCAAAGAGCGGTCCCGGCTTCGGATCATAGTGATTGACCTTCAGTACGGCGATGCCGGGAATGTTCTGCGACGCCATCGTCACGATGAAGAGCGGCAGGGCAATGGACACGAAGCCCGCAAGATTGAAAACCGGATGGACGATGTCGATGACAGGCACCAGCGACTGTTCGAGTGAAGCCAGCGCGCCCTCCGGAATATCGACACCGAAGGCCAGCACCATCACGAAGGCCACCAGCGCTGCCGGTACCGCCCAAAGGCGCTTGAAGGCGCCGACCACGATCCAGGTCAGAATGATCGGCAATCCAAGCAGTGGATTGAAGGCGATCGCCTTCACCGGGGCAAAGCAGAGACCGAGCAAAACACCCGAGAGCATGGCATTGGCAAGCGGCGCGGGAATGGCGGCGACAGCCCGCCCGAGCGGCTTGAACAGCCCGGCAACGACGATCAGCACACCGCAGAGAATAAAGGCTCCGATAGCCGTATCGAAACCGCCGTCAATCGTGCCGATGCTCGCCAGCAGCGCCGCACCAGGGGTCGACCAGGCAATGCTGACCGGCAGGCGCGTGACGGCACTGAGCATGACGGCGCAAAGTCCCATGGAAATCGACAGCGCCATCAGCCCCGAAGCGGCCTGCGCATCGGTCGCCCCAACCGCCTGCAATCCGTGCAGCACCACAGCAAAGGAGCTGGTAAACCCGACGAACGCCGTCAACAGACCCATGAACAGGCTCTGGACGGAAAAATCTTTGAACATAGCGCGACTCCGGCTGCGAAGATTGCGCATGGAGCAGCATAAGAGAATTGCACGCAAGCCGGATTGCCGCCGGAAATGTTCGCCTGAGCGGCAATCCCCGAGATTACATCTCGCTAACTCGGCGGATATGGAAACGCCCCGCCTGCGGCTGGCAGACGGAGCGTAAGTTCAAAAAGAGATCAGCGAAAGATCAGATTTCGCTCTGCGAGGTCACGACGCGAGCGACGAGACCATAGGCAACGGCGTCCTCGGCCGAGAGCCAGTAATCGCGGTCGATATCCTTGGCGATCTTTTCTTCCGTCTGACCGGTGGCTTTCGAGAAGATCTTGATCAGTCGCTCGTTCATCTTGATGATCTCGCGTGCCTGGATCTCGATGTCCGAAGCCATGCCGCGGGTGCCGCCGGACGGCTGGTGCAGCAGGAAGCGGGTATTCGGCAGGCAGATGCGGCGTTCTTTCGGAGCCGCGGCATAGATGAGCGCACCGGCAGAGGCGACCCAGCCCGTGCCGATCATCCAGACCTTCGGCTTGATGAACTTGATCATGTCATGAATGGAATCGCCGGATTCGACATGACCGCCGGGCGAATTCACGTAGATACGGATGTCTTCGTCATTGGCGGCAGCGAGCGCGACGAGCTGGGTGCAGACCTTCTGCGCCAGTTCCTGCGTAATCGGCCCGTAGATGAAGATCGAACGCGACTTGAAAAGGTTCGCCTCCGTTTCCTTGCCGAGCGGCAGTTCCTTCGTCTTTTCGTCCTGTTCTTCTTCTTCGTTCATTCGAACCTCTCTCACGTCCAATGCGGTTCCTCGCACATAGTGCGACTCAATGCGTAAAACAATGCGGGAAAAAGAGGAAGCAGGAAGCGGTGAAGATATTCTTATGACAAACGGACGATATCATCGCATCCTCTGAAAAGACCGGGAGAAACGCAAAATGACCTCCTCCCTACTGCGCGCAGCCGTACGCAACAACGCATACTGGTGCGACGCCGTCTGCAAGGCGCAGGGCTCGCCCGGCGAGTTCACGTCAACACTCTGGTTCCACCGCCGCGGCACGCCGCCCTTCTATCCCGATGCCATAACGCTGACAGAGACGGACGACGAAACGGCGGAGGCGATCGCCACGCTGGTCAATAGCGAGAAGCGCGACTGGGCGGTCAAGGACAGCTACGCGGCTGTCGATCTCGCACCACTCGGCTTCACGATCCTGTTCGAAGCCGAATGGATCGGTATGCGCACGCCAATCCCGGCACCATCCCCATTCACATGGCAGCGCATGGAAAGCGCCGCCGATCTTGCGCGATGGCAGGCGGAATGGGGCAAGGCGAACGGGCCGATAACGCAGACGATCTTTACCGAGCCACTGCTGCATGATCCTGAAATCACTTTCCTGCTTGGTTTCGAGCACGGCCAACCGGTCGGCGGCGGGATCCTCAATCACCATGCCGGCGTCGTCGGCCATTCCAACCTGTTTGCCGAGGACCGGCACGGTGAAGCCATCCGCCGCGGGCTGATCGCGCAGGCCGCCAGGCTCTATCCGGGAGAACCGCTTGTCGGCTACGAACACGGCGACGACCTGGACGAGGCGCTGCGCACGGGCTTCGAACTTCTGGGGCCTCTACGCATCTGGCTGAAGGAGGCCTGAGCTTACTGAAATGTAAGCCGCCAAGGCTTTGAAATGCCCCAATCGCTTCCTAACTCAGCTTAACGCGGCCCTCCCGCCGAACGCTAAAGCCGCAGAACTTTAAAGGAGACAGGACATGTCACCGGAAGAACGCCAATTGCTGATCGCCCTCTTCGATCGCGTCCGTACCGCAGCCGCCACGCCGCGCGATCCGGAAGCCGAAGCGCTGATATCGGAAGCGACCCGTGTGCAACCCTCTGCCACCTATTATCTGGCACAGGCCGTCATCGTTCAGGAAAAGGGTCTGGAGGCAGCATCCAACCATATCAAGGAGCTCGAAGAGCGTGTCCGGCAGTTCGAAGCCGGCGCCGGTGATCACCGCCAGGCTGAACAGGGTGGTTTCCTGAGCTCCATCTTCGGCAGCACGCAGACACAACAGCCGGCGCCCGCTCCCGGCCCATGGGGTGGCGCGCCGAGAGATAGCTATGAACAGCCGCGCGGCTATGACAACGCCCGCCAGATGCCGCAACAGCCTACCGGTCCCTGGACCCAGCAAGCCAATGCGCCCTCTGCCGGCGGCAGCTTCCTGCGCGGCGCGCTCGGCACGGCAGCCGGTGTCGCCGGCGGCATGCTGCTTGCCAATTCGCTTTCCGGCATCTTCGGCAACCACATGTCGTCGCTTGGCTGGGGCTCGCCTTTTGGCGGCGCCAATCCCTTTGGCAATACCAGCAGCCCTGTCGAGGAAACTGTCATCAACAATTACTACGGCGACAACAGCCAAGCTGACGATAACCGAGCCGACGATAACGACAATATCCAGCAGGCGGATTACGACGACAATGACGACGACTTTTCCGACGATTCCGGCAATGACACGACGGATGTTTGAGATCTGATGCGCTGGATGGGCGGCAGTAAGTTTTAAATTGCCGAACTGTTGCCCGGCACTTCGCTTTAGGCTCAGGGCGTTCGCCGCTGCAATCGATTCAAAGCAATTCCAGAAAAAGTGCCTGGCGGTTTTTCGTCCGGAATTGCGTTGAAGGAAGAACTATCGATTGGTCGGGCTGCGCCAGACCGCGGTTCACCCAACGCGGCTCACCCACGTCCGCGATAGGTCGCAACGCCTTGATCCGGCAGCCATACACCTTCCGGCGGCTTGCCGGTCTGCCAGAAAACGTCGATCGGAATGCCGCCGCGCGGATACCAGTAGGCGCCGATGCGCAGCCACTTCGGGTCGAGCAACTCAACGATGCGCTTGGCGATGTAAATCGAGCAATCCTCGTGGAAAGCGCCGTGATTGCGGAAGGAATGCAGGAAGAGCTTCAGCGATTTCGATTCCACGAGCCATTCGTTCGGAATGTAGTCGATGACGATATGGGCGAAATCCGGCTGACCGGTCATGGGGCAGAGCGACGTGAATTCCGGTGCAGTGAAGCGCACGACATAATCGGTGCCGGCATGGTTGGCAGGCACCTTTTCGAGGACCGCTTCTTCGGGGTTCTTTGCGGTTTCCGTCTGCTGGCCCAGCATCGAAAGGCTGGAAACGTCTGTCTTCGGCATTACGCCTCCTTGATCACTTTGACGCGGATACCGTGAGCTTTTTCGCCCTCCGGCTCCACGTGAATGGCAATTGTCGCGCCCGCATGCGCTGCGCGAATGGCATCTTCAAGGCGGTCGCAAATATCATGGGCTTCGCGAACCGTCATCTTGGCAGGCACAACCAGATGGAAATCGACGAAGGTCACCGAACCGGCGCGCCGCGTCTTCAGATCATGCACCCCGATCGAGCCTGCCGCATGGGTGGCGATCACCTGCTTGATCGCCTCCTCCTCCTGTGGCTCGACCGCCTGGTCCATCAGCCCGCCGATCGACTGAGAAATCACCTTCCAGCCCTGATACAGGATGTTGAGCGCAACCAGAATGGCAAGAACGGGGTCGAAGATCGCATAGCCCGTCGCAAGCGCCAGAAGCAGGCCAACGAGAACGCCAACGGAAGTGACCACATCCGACATGATGTGCTGCCCATCCGCCGTCAAAGCCGCAGAACGGTGCTTTCGCCCGGTACGGATCAAAAGCTGCGCCCAAATGGCATTGATAACCCCGGCGGCGAAGTTGATCGCAAGACCCAGAACCGGAGCTTCGAGCATGCGCGGATCGGCAAGCTGGCCGACAGCTGCCTCGACGATCAGCAGCGCCGCGACGACGATCATCACCCCTTCGGTGACGGCAGAGAGATATTCCGCCTTGTGATGACCAAAGGGATGGTCGTGGTCGGCCGGTTTCTGCGCATAGCGGATGACGAAGAAGGCGATGAAAGCCGCCACCACATTGACGAAGGATTCCAGCCCGTCCGAGAGCAGCGCCACGGAGCCCGTCACCCACCAGGCGACCATCTTGAGTCCCATCACACCGAGCGACACGGGGATGCCCCAGAACGCCAGGTTCCGAACCGTGAGATTGCCCTCGTCGTTCATATCATCCCCCTGCGGATGCGAATGAATTGCAGCATCTAAGCCATTGAAACGCAAAACCGCCCACGCGGGAATCGCGCAGGCGGCCAATGCGGGTGATATGGGCAATCCGGTCCAAAAAGTCAAAGGCCTTGCAGATTAAAACAGGGGTAAGTTCTTCCCGAGTGAATGGCGTTCTCTACGCTGCGTCGCATGATTGACGCCGCCTACATAAGCACTTATATAACTTGTTATTAAATTTGAAGAGGAACCGGTTTGGTTGAAGATATCGTGAAATCGCTGGGCTACCTATGCCTTGGCAGCCGCTTCCGTCGGATCGGCGAGCGCCTGCAGGCCGATACGCAGCAGGTGATCGAAGAACTGGGCGTCTCCATCCAGGCCGCGCAATACCCCTTTCTCGGCGCCATCGACAGGCTCGGACCTCTGACGGTAGGGGAATTGGCGCAGGCCGTGGGTATCACCCAGCCCGGCGCGACGCGCACCGCTTACCAACTCATGGAACTCGGCTTCCTCGATATGCAACAGTCCGCCGAAGACCAGCGGCGAAGGGTCGTTTCACTGACACCGAAAGGACAGGAACTCGTCGACTATTCCAGACAACAGGTCTGGCCGCGCATCGCAGCCGCCGTTGCCGATCTTTGCAGGGATCTCGACGGCCCGCTGCTTGAGCAGCTTGCAGCAATCGAGGATGGGCTTTCCGAAGCATCGCTCATCCGCCGCACCAGCGTCGCGCAGGAGAAAACCCCATGAGCCATATCCTGGATCGACCGATCTGGAACGCGCTTCAGACGACGCATGCCGATCTTGCCGAGGGCGGTAAACACGCGATGCGCTATCCGCCCTCCATCGTTCCCTTCGCGGCCGCAGCCGACGAGACGCACGAAAGTCTTGAAGCGCTCGAGAACCTGCCGGCGGCAGACGAGGTCATGGCGATCGTCGAAGCCGGACCTGTCACTATTCCGGACGGTCTGACGCTCGTCTCAGAAGGAAAGCTCGTGCAGATGATCGCCGAGCGGCCTTACGAGCGTATTTCCGACAGCCGGCTGAAGCCACTGACCATTGATGATGCGGAAGAAATGCTCGCTTTGGCAACGCTGACCAAGCCAGGTCCTTTCACCCTTCGTGCCCAAAGCCTCGGAACCTTCTGGGGTGTGAAGATCGACGGCCGTCTCGTCGCCATGGCCGGCCAGCGCCTGCGTCTCCCCGGATTTGGCGAGCTCAGCGGCCTTTGCACCCATCCCGATTTTCAGGGGCGCGGCCTCGGCACCCTACTCTTCCGCTATGTCGCCGGAGAAATTTCCGCCAGGGGCGACACCGTCTTCCTGCATGCCTATTACACCAACACGTCAGCCATCACGCTCTACAAGGCGCTCGGCTTCACGCTGCGATCGGAAATGAACCTGCACGTCGTCAAGCGCCGCGCATAGGCCGGCTAAAACACCGCAGGCTCACGCTTTTACCATGCGCGCCATGATAGCGACCCAATTGCATGGTGTGGACGGCCTTGCAGTCAATTGGGGACCGCGTGAGACATGCATTGGATCAATCGCTATATCGACCAACCGTTGCTTGACGGTGCGGCCAGTTCCTTGCGGGCCTGGCACCTCCGGACCGGCCTGTCGCCGGAACGGCTGGAGCCGCTCTGGAACATCGCCGTGACAGGCCTGCTGATCTTCGCGGCCAGCCATTTCCTTGCTGGTCCAGCGCTCCTATTGTGCTACGGCGGCCTCATCATGCTCGCGCTCCCGTCGGCCAGTGCGCTGTTTACCGGCCGCACTGCGGGCAGCTACGACGTCGCTGCTTACAAGAGGCTCAGAACCAGGGCTTTCATGAAGCGTGAGGCAGAATGGGCCGTCCGGCTCGCCATACTATTCACTGCTGCCTGCCTTCCCTTCATCACCCGCTCCGGCGATCCGGCCGCGGCCTATTTCATGATCGGCGCCAGTCTCTGGTTCGTGCTGACAGGACCGGCCAGATCCTATCTGGCGGCAGCAGAACCACCCCTGCCACGCGATGGCGACCCGTCCTTCAAGACGGATCTGCAGTTCGGCTGAGCAAACTTAAATCAGTACGCAATTCAATTGTCGCAGCGACAATGGAACGAACCGCTCACGCTTCCGTTATCCTTGCCAGCAGCAGACAAAGGAGATCGCGATGCTGTATTATGCTCTGGTATTTCTCGTCGTAGCCCTGATTGCAGGCGTCCTTGGATTTGGCGGCATCGCCGGTGCGTCCGCTTCGATAGCCCAGGTTCTGTTCTTCATCTTCCTGGTGCTGTTCGTCGTGTCCATCGTCGCCCGGCTCATGCGGCGCGTATAGACGGACAACCCAACGCACATAAAACCCGCCGTTGCCGGCGGGTTTTATTGACTGTAGCTCTTAAAGATTGGCCTCAGGCTGCTTTGGTCTTGGCCCGGCGCGCAAGATGCGCCACCACGTTCTCGATCATTCGCATGCCAGCGTCGCCGCCGAGCGTCATGATCGATTCCGGGTGGAACTGCACGGCAGCGATCGGCTCCTTCGCGTGCTCGATGCCCATAATAGTACCGTCTTCACTCTCAGCGGTGATGATGAACTCCCGCGGCAGCGTCGAAGGATCGGCGAAGATCGAGTGATAACGACCAACCGTAACTTCCTTGCCAAGGCCGGAGAAGACGATACCTGGCTCAAGCACGCGGATGCGCGACGGCTTGCCGTGCATCGGCAGCGCCAAATGGCGAAGCTCGCCGCCATAGGCTTCGGCCAGTGCCTGCAGGCCGAGGCAGACGCCGAAGATCGGCAGGTTGCGTGCCCGCGCCTTCTTGATCGTCGCCTTGCAGTCGAAATCCTTGGGATTGCCGGGACCGGGCGACAGCACGACGAGATCCGGATTCAACCGGTCGAAGATCTCCTCCGGCACCGGTGTACGCACGGTCGAAACCGTGGCGCCCGTCTGGCGGAAGTAATTCGCCAGCGTATGTACGAAGCTGTCTTCATGGTCGATCAGCAGGATGTTGACGCCCTTACCGACAGAGGCAACATCGCGCTGGGTCTTGCCGGAATTGCCCGTCTTGGCATCGCGGATTGCGGAAAGCATGGCAGAGGCCTTCAATTCGGTTTCGGCTTCTTCTTCGTCGGGAATGGAATCGTTCAGCAGCGTCGCACCGGCACGCACTTCGGCAATTCCATCCTTGATGCGCACGGTGCGCAGCGTCAGGCCGGTATTCATGTCGCCATTGAAGCCGACCATCCCGATCGCCCCACCATACCATGCGCGCGGACTCTTCTCATGGGATTCGATGAAACGCATCGCCCAGAGCTTCGGCGCACCAGTGACGGTGACAGCCCAGGCGTGGCTGAGGAAACCGTCGAACGCGTCCATATCGTCGCGTAGACGACCTTCAATGTGGTCGACCGTATGAATGAGGCGCGAATACATCTCGATCTGCCGGCGGCCGATCACCTTGACGGAA
Organism: Rhizobium sp. WYJ-E13; assembly: GCF_018987265.1. Lineage (NCBI taxonomy): Bacteria > Pseudomonadati > Pseudomonadota > Alphaproteobacteria > Hyphomicrobiales > Rhizobiaceae > Rhizobium > Rhizobium sp. WYJ-E13. The sequence continues at coordinate 2,731,812 of NZ_CP076853.1, forward strand.
CCCGGCTCGCAGACGCGGCTTTTGTCGTTGCGGTCGACATCCGAGCACATGGTCAGCTCGGACTCATCCTTCTTCGAGTTCAAGAGCTTCAGGATCTGCTCGCTGTCAGCGATCGGATCGTCGCCACGCTTGATCGTGCCCGAGATCGGGCAGGTCTCGATGCGGCGGCCGGAAACACGCACGAACATTTCCGGCGAAGCGCCGACCAGATATTCCTGATTGCCGAGATTGATGAAGAAGGAATAGGGCGACGGATTGATCGCCTTCAGCCGCTTGGAAATATCGGATGGCTTACTTTCGCAGCGCTCCATGAACTTCTGGCCCGGCACGACTTCGAAGAGATCGCCCTTGCGGAAGCTCTCCTTCGCCTTGACGACGAGTTCGGCATATTCGCCCGGCCGGTGATCGCTCTTCGGCGGGATGACATCGGTGCGCACGAAAGGCTCTGCCGCAATATCCTCGGCCTTGCCCTCGGTCGTCTTGCCGTCCTTGGCGAAATCGTAGCGGTCGATCCAGGCCTTGGCAGCATAGTTGTCGACGACGAGGATTTCGTCCGGCAGGTAGAGAACCATGTCGCGCTGGTCGGAAGGCCGCTCCAGCTTGAGGTTGATCGCATCGAACTGGAAGGCGAGATCGTAACCGAAGGCGCCATAAAAGCCGAGGCTGGCATCGGCCTGCGAATGGAAGAGATCGGTGATGGCACGAAGCACCGTAAACACCGTCGGCATCTTCGAGCGCTCTTCTTCGGTAAAGACTCGGTCCGGCATCTTGACCGTCAGGTCGAGCCTGCGCGCGGTCGATGCGCCGAGTTCGAGTTCGCTGACGGTCTTCAGCCGTTCGATGATAAATTCGAGGATGACCTCGCCGCGCTCGTTATAGGCTTCGATCCAGACATTGCGGCCGAAGGAGGAAACGCCGAGCGGCGGATCGACGACAGCCGTATCCCAACGCGTATAACGGCCTGGATATTCGTAATTCGACGAGAAGACGGCGCCGCGCCGCTCGTCGAGCTTGTCGACATAGGACGAGACCGCGTCGGCATAGGGAATTGCCCGCCTTTGCCGGGTGACGGTGATGCCGCCCTTGGTCTCATAGATTTCCGCACCATCATCCCGCAGGATCGTTACCATAGTTCCACTCCATTATCGGACCCGGACGAAAGGCGGCCTCTGAAACAAAAAAGCCGCCTCGAAGTTTCGGGCGGCTCGTTCGTCGTCTTTGGACACGATTGGTCGAGGCCGCCTCAGCGAGCCCACCACCAAACTGCAATGTTCAAGGACTTCTTCATGGGCGAAATTGTTAGCCTGAGATGGAGCCAAGCGCAAGAGGCCATTCACGCACCAAAAAAAGGGCGGCCCGAAAGCCGCCCCTACCCCAGCCTGATAGGGCTGATTCTTGCTTAGAACGTCTTGGTGACCGAGATCTTGAAGGTACGACCCGGTTCCGAATACCACTCCTTCGGCTGCGAAGAACTTGAACTCAGGTTGACGTCGCGAACGGCGAGAGCGTTGTAATATTCCTGATCGAAGATGTTGTAGACGCCGCCCTGGATGCGCAGTCCCTTGACCTGTTCAGGCGTCCACCATGCCGTCAGGTCGACGATGCCGTAACCCGGCGCGTCGAACGAGGTCGTCGCGTTGTCGTTGCCGGTCATCTGCGACGAGAGAGTCGAAGACAAGTCGAAGCCGTACTCATCATTGCTCCAGCCACCGCCAATGATGGCCTTGAACGGTGCCACAGAGCGCAGCCGCTCCTGCGTATCGTCATTGCGGCCGTATGTATAAGCAAGCGACGTGTGAAGGTTGATACCATTGTCGAACGTCTTGATCAGGTTCGCTTCGAGCCCGGAAATGGAAGCCGAAGATACGTTCGTGTAGTTGAAGGTCGTGAAGCCGGTGGCATCGACCGTCGTAACCGTTTCGATGAAGTTCTGATAACGGGTGTGGAAAGCTGCAACGCGACCCTGGAAACCGCCGGTATCGAAATTCGCACCGATCTCAACTCCACGGCCAATTTCCGGATCGAGATCCGGATTACCCAGCTGGGCATAGCGACCTGTCGGATTGTAGAAGCGGCTATAGAGCTCATCGACGGTCGGAGCGCGGAAGCCAACGGCCAACTGCGCATAGAGCTGAACGTCAGGTGTCAGGTCGTAGGTCGCAAGCAGCTTGGGTGACATGCCGGCTTCGGTGCGATCGCGCAGATCACCGAAACGGGTAACGCCAGTGTTGGTGGCAAAACCGCCACCGGTCGACGGATTGTAATTGAACCAGTCGAAGCGGAAGCCCGGAGTCAGCGCAAAGCCGGTATTACCGATCTCGATCTTGTCTTCGAACGTCAGCGCGAGATTTTGGCTGTCGACATCGGGCACTTCTGCCTGGTTGTTCAGCGACGGGCACGTCGTCGGAGTCGGGCAAAGCGCCCAGCTAAACTGCGTCCACTTCGACACACCGACGTCAAGGCCGACGCGAACGGAGTGGTTGAGACCGGAATATTCGAAGTCTTTGGTTGCCGTACCGCTGAAGCCCCAGGTTTCGTTTTCAATCTCGTTGTTACGGCCATAGGCGACATTGGCTGCCGTGCGACCGCCGCTGCCGGCTTCTTTCTTCAAATCCAGCCAATAGAGGGTGGCGCGTGCACTGCTGAAGAACGCGTCTGAAGATTGTGCCTCATAATCATAATCGAGCGAGACCCGATCGCGGTCGCGCAAGTCACGGCCATCGAAATTGTCGATCATATATGTGCGACCTGTGCCCTGCTGCTCGCGAAGATCGGTCTTCAGATCGCGGCGGAAACGTTCGGCTGTCAGACCGATACGATGACCGCCTTCGAGATCCTGGCGCAGCTTGAAAAGCAGGTTGTGCTGGTCGAAATCGGCCGGATCGGCTTCAGTGCGCAAACGGCCATAGCTGTCGTTATCGCCCTTGTTGTCGCGCTCATGGCCCTTTCGATAGGCCCCTTGGAAGAGGATCGACGTGTTACCGACTTTCTTGGCAGCGGCAGCGGATCCAGAAATGCTGCGGTCTTCACTATCGTAGGTCGACTTGACGATCGCGCCCCAGTCGCGATCCTCGGGGATCAGGTCTTCAGGCTCGAGCGTATTGAGGACGAAAGCGCCGCCGAGCATGCCCGAACCGCCTTTGCTCGAATCCGCACCGCGCACGATATCGAGAGAGGAGAGCGAATCGAAATCAAACGTGTCGCCGCCGCCATTGGCGTTGCTGGTCGCAAAGGCGCCCTGACGCGAGCTATTGGAAACATAGGGGATCGGGATTCCGTCGATGGTCGTCAGAATGCGCGAGCCGGAAAGGCCCCGCAGATTGAAGCCGGCGTCGGCACGCGAATAGTTCACGGTTGCATCGACACTGCGCCCGATATCGTCGTAATTCGTGACCTGCTTCTGTTCCAGTTCCTTCTTGTCTATCTGGGTGGCAAGCGGCGTGTCGGCAACACTGCCGGGGGCCGCACGATTCCCCTTGACGACGATCTTCTGGAGAACGGTTGCGCCGTCGGCATTCGTGGCCGGCGTCGCTGACGGCGCACTCTGAGCGAGAGCCTGTGAAACGGGAAAAACAAGTGCGGCTGCTGTGCAGACCATTAGAACCGAGCGCCAATGCCGGACGATCATAACCTACCCTCAAGTGGAAATTACCGGGCTGGCTGTCGTGGCGTGTCAGACGCTCGAGGGGCTGGCTAGGCTTGCGGACGACTGCGGAGATTTCCGCCTTCTTTTTGCCGCATAAAAAACATGAGTTTTATTGTCAATATATACGGGTAATTTATGTTGAATTATATGATCAAGTTTTAACGATCTTCCCAGACGTTGCGCAATTGCAACGAAATCGCCGCTCTTGCGTTTCCTCTCCGCTCGATCAACGACGGGAAACGACGTGTGAGAGAATTTCGGAAGATGGCGGTCCTTCTTGCCGCACTCGCCCTGCTCCCCGGCGCAAGACTGCCACGAACCGGCCCGGTACCACAGGCAAGACCTGAAGCCGCGACTGAAGCGCCTGCTGCCCCTCAGCCAGAAAAGAAACCGGAAACCGAGGAGGCTCCCAAGCCTCAGGCGGAGGATCAGCCCGAGCAGATGCCCGAGACAATGCCGGCGGCTTCCGAGGTTCCGATGCCGCAGCCTAAACCCGGAGCCCCCCCTCCCGCATCCCCAAACGGAAAGGATGAGTTGCCCCCTGCTCCGCCGGAAGATCGGAAGCCAATAGAACCCGGTGAGCAGACACTGGAGGAACAGCACCTGACCATCGAGCCCGAGAACGATGCGGACCATGCCGAATGCACAAGAGAATTGCAGAGCCTCGGCGTTGTCTTCCGGGAAACACCTCGCATCGACGATGGCAACGGATGCGGCATCGACAAACCGATCATTGTCTCTCAGGCCCTGCCCGGCATCACATTGAAACCCGAAGCAACGTTACGCTGCCCGACGGCACTGGCGCTCGCACGATGGATGAAGGGAAGCGTCATTCCCGCAGCCTCCGTCGCCCTGCCGGAGAGCGGCGAAATCACCACCATCAATCAGGCCTCCGCCTATATCTGCCGCCTGCGCAACGGCGCTGAGGCCGGGAAGATTTCTGAACATGCCCGCGGCAATGCCATCGATATAGCGAGCTTCAGCTTCGGGAAGGGCGAGGATGTCGCCATCCGCTCACGTCGCGAGGATTCGACCCTGACAGGCGCATTCCAGCGCACGGTGAGCGCGGCAGGCTGCCTCTATTTCACGACAGTACTCGATCCCGAGAGCGACGTTGCCCACGAGACCCACCTCCATCTCGACGTGATCAAGAGAAAGGGCGGCTATCGCTACTGCCACTGAAATTCAACAAGGAAGTAAAAGGCTTGGCCGAAAAAGCGCAAGCCGATTACGAAAGCCTTGAATCGGATTGTGAAATGGCTGCCGATCAAAACAGCCCTTCAATATACCCCTGGTCATTGAGGAAAATCCGTTCCGCCGACGGCGATTTCGGCAGGCCGGGCATTGTCATGATCTCCCCGGTGATGACGACGACGAAGCCCGCACCTGCCGACAAGCGCACTTCGCGCACCGGCACGATATGCCCCTCCGGCGCGCCGCGCAGGTTCGGATCGGTAGAGAACGAATATTGCGTCTTCGCCATGCAGACCGGCAGCTTGCCGTAGCCCTGCTCTTCCCAGGCCGCGAGCTGATCGCGCACAGCCTTGTCGGCGGTCACTTCGCCGGCATGATAGATCTTCGAAGCGACGATCTCGATCTTTTCGAATAGGGGCAGGTCGTCGCCATAGAGTGGCTCGAACCTCGCCTGTCCGGATTCGGCAAGCTCCACCACCTTGTACGCGAGCTCTTCGACGCCGGCCGAACCCTCCGCCCAGTGACGGCAAAGGATAGCTTCCGCGCCGTGGCGCGCGACAAATTCCTTCACGGCAGCGATTTCCGTGTCCGTATCCGAAATGAAATGGTTGATCGCAACCACTACAGGCACACCGAACCGTCGCACATTGGCGATATGGCGGCCAAGATTGGCGCAACCGCGCACCAGCGCCGCCACATTCTCGGTGCCGAGATCATCCTTCTTCACGCCGCCATTCATCTTCAGCGCGCGGACCGTCGCGACGATCACGGCAGCGCTCGGCTTCAACCCCGCCTTGCGGCACTTGATATCAAAGAATTTCTCGGCCCCGAGATCGGCCCCGAAACCCGCTTCCGTCACGACATAGTCGCCGAGTTTCAGCGCGGTCTTCGTCGCGATCACCGAATTACAGCCATGAGCGATATTGGCAAAAGGCCCGCCATGCACGAAGGCCGGATTGTTTTCCAGCGTCTGCACGAGATTCGGCTGCATGGCATCCTTCAGGAGCACGGCCATCGCCCCGTCCGCCCTGAGATCGCGGGCGTAGACCGGCGTCTTGTCGAAGCGGTAGCCGATGATGATGGCGCCGAGCCGGCGCTCCAGATCCTTGAGATCGCTCGCCAAACACAGGATCGCCATGACTTCGGACGCGACGGTGATATCGAAGCCATTCTGTCGCGGGAAACCGTTGGAGACACCGCCGAGCGAGGACACCATGCTGCGCAGCGCCCGGTCGTTCATGTCCATCACCCGTCGCCATGTGACGCGGCGCAGGTCGATATTCTCTTCGTTGCCCCAGTAGATGTGATTGTCGATCATCGCCGCGAGCAGATTATGCGCCGAGGTGATCGCGTGGAAATCGCCCGTGAAATGCAGGTTGATATCTTCCATCGGCACGACCTGCGCATAACCGCCGCCGGCCGCCCCACCCTTCACGCCGAAGCAGGGGCCAAGCGAAGCCTCGCGTATACAGACGATCGCCTTCTTGCCGATACGGTTCAGCCCGTCGCCGAGACCGACCGTGGTCGTCGTCTTGCCCTCGCCCGCCGGCGTTGGATTGATAGCGGTAACGAGGATCAGTTTGCCGTCCTTCTTGCCTTCTTGTGCGGCAATGAACTCGGCGCTGACCTTGGCCTTGTCGTGACCATAGGGAACGAGCTGCTCTTGCGGGATGCCGAGCTTGGCACCGATCTCGAAGATCGGTTTCTTCGTTGCCGCACGCGCGATTTCGATATCGGATTTAATGGCAGCCATGGATCAGGTTCCCGTTCTCTCAGCGCGCGACGGACTCGGCGTTTATTTCAATCGGATAGCGAAATATGCTCAACCTGTGAATAGCGCAGCGCTTTGCGATCCGCCTATTCCATTGTTTATTAGGGACCAACGATTCTGGGTTTTACGAGGTAGACAATGAAATCACTCGAGCTTCTCGTCGAGCGCATCATTCTTTCCAGCCGCTGGCTGCTGGTGGTCTTCTATATCGGCCTCGTACTGGCGCTCGCCGTCTATGCTGTCTCCTTCGCCTTCAAATTCCTCAAGGTCGCGGGCAGCGTCTTTGAGCTTGGCGAGGCGGAGATGATCCTCGCGATGCTTGGGCTCATCGATGCAGCTCTGGTCGCAAGCCTGATCGTCATGGTGATGATCTCGGGATACGAGAACTTTGTCAGCCGCTTCGACGAAGCCGAAAAGGAAGGCGAAGTCTCCTTCCTCGGCAAGCTCGATTCCGGCAGCCTGAAGATCAAGGTCGCCTCCTCGATCGTCGCCATCTCCTCTATCCACCTGCTGCAGGTCTTCCTCAACGTCAATCAATATGAGGATGGTAAGATCATGTGGCTCACTTTCATGCACCTCGCCTTCGTCGTCTCGGCACTCATGCTCGGCTTTCTCGAGAAGCTGATGAGTGTCACATCGAAGAATGACTTGAAGGATAAAGGGTAAAGCGGCAAGTGCCGGTGCTCAGCGGAAGCGCCGTGTTGTTACGGCCTCTGTTTTCGGCTCTCGACTTCAATTTACCGATGCCGGGACGATCACCGCCTCGGACTTTCTGGGGCACCGGACGCTTTCCTTCGCATTCGGTCCGCAGAAGTGAAGGCCAGGCTCTTCATCGTAGGGAATTACACCATCGATAATGTCGAGCTTGAGCGCCTGAGGCGGATATATATCGCCTCTCCCGAAAGACGGCGTTATCATCATCGTGTCGAATGTCTCGGGACTGACGCCCATCTCGCTAAAATAGGCAATGAATTTTCCGCGCTCCGTCTCCGTAAGCTTGCTCGCCGGCTGGCTCAGGCCAAGAGCGGAAGTCCTTCCCACGAGCCGCGACGTTCCGCCCATGAATGCAAGGGTGCAGCTCGAAAAACAGTACGCGCCGCCGGCGAAGACCTCTCCCTCGGTCGGCCCGCTTTTGGCCATGCTCGCGGTGCAGCGCGGATCCTGCATCGGACAATTCGGCAAGCGCGTTCTACCGATTGACGTATCGAGTCCCGCTGCGCGGATCATACGCCCCATCGCGAAAGCGGCATCCTCGTCGCCGCCATAGGACTGAAAGACGACCGGCAGCTTTCTATCGCCGAGCGTCTTCAACATCGCTTCCAGCTGAGCCGGTGTATCCGGCATGATGTCACCATCCGCCGAAATCCACTGCGTGCACTCTTCCTGGCAATTGCCGTTGTACATCAGGAGAAAGTCCATAGGATGGGTTTTAGGTGCAGGGTAGCTCGGGTATACGGTCGCGCGCTTCACGGGTGCTTCAGCGACAGCCGCCTTGGGCGTCGGATGGCGATAGCATACGGCATCGGCCACTGCGTCCTGTGCGCAGAGCGGCATGCCGGGCCATTCGTTGTAAGCCAGCATATCCGTGATCAGACCTGTCCGAAGTGCTTCGGTGGGCGCTACCATCATCATGCTGTCGGGCGTGGCCCTCATCATCAGGTCAACGATGTCACCGCTGACCCCCATCTCTTTCAGATATGCCTTGAGAGTCGCCGTAGCTTTTTTGCCTAGCTTGGTGGAACTGCTCTGCCCGGTAACCTTGCGACCAACCTCCTTACGGGAGACTTCCTGCCTCTTCCCGTTCACCATCTTATATTCAATGCGATAGGACACCCGCATCTTGTTGTAGATGGTCGTGATCTGATGAACGCCGATATATGCCCATTGCGACGAAGCCCGCGTCGCACCACCTGCCAAAGCCAGCGGGCACGCAGAGACGCAATATGCTCCATACGAATATGTAGATCCTGCTGAAGCGCCATTCCGGGCGATGGCAGCAGCGCAACGTAGATCCTCTGGCGGGCAGCCCTCCAGCCGTGTACCACCGACCGCGGTTTCCAGCCCAGCCTTACGAATCATTCGTCCCATAGCATAGGCAGCGTTCACATCCCCACCTTCCGAACGGAACACGACCGGCAATTTCCGATTCCCGATCTTCTTGAGAATTTTCCTCATTTGGGCAGGTGTATCGGAAGTAATGCGCCCCTCGGCCGAAATCCATTCCGGGCAGGGTTGATTGCAAACAGCACGGCGCACGACGATGAAGCTCATGGCCGGATGTTCTGACTGTTTTTGTTCGGCAGCCTGGGAGATAGCATCTCCTATCGGCAAGTTGAAAAGAAACAAAACAAACAATAACTGGACGGGAAAGTACTTGTTAAAAAAAGAAATTGCAAAGCGCACGTTTAGATCGCCTCAGTTGCATCTGATTATACGCTTAGCAACTGAATTGAACGGCAGCAAGCGGGATTGCGAGAGCTTGCTGCCGTCCTATTATTTTACTCGCCCATAGCAATCAGGCTGGCATTGCCGCCCGCGGCGGCCGTGTTCACCGAGATCACCTGTTCCAGCGCAAATCGCTGCAGATAGGCCGGACCGCCGGCCTTGAAGCCAGTACCCGAGAGCCCCGAGCCGCCGAAGGGTTGAGTGCCGACCACGGCACCGATCATGTTGCGGTTCACATAGACATTGCCGGTATCGAGCGCATCGGTGACTGTGCGGATCGTGGCTTCTATACGGCTGTGGACGCCGAGCGTCAGGCCGTAGCCGGAGGCCTGAATGTCCTGCAGCACCTTGGGCAACTCTTTCGCCTTCCATTTGACGATGTGCAGGACGGGTCCGAAAACTTCCTTGGTCAGCGCTGTGGATTTGTCGAGCTCGATAATATGCGGCGCGAAGAAGCTGCCTCCATCAGGCGCCTTGCCGGCATAACGCACCTTCTGCGTCTTCTGCATGTCGGCAATATGGGCTTCCAGCATCGCCTTCTGTTTTCCATCGATGATCGGGCCGACATCGGTGGTTTCCAATGCCGGATCGCCGAGTTGCAGCTCCCGTGCTGCCCCTTCGATCATCTGCGTCATGTGCTCGGCCACGTCCTCCTGGAGGAAGAGCAGACGAAGTGCGGAGCAGCGCTGGCCGGCCGAACGGAAGGCCGAGAGGACCACGTCGTCTGCCACCTGCTCGCCGAGTGCGGTTGCATCGACCACCATGGCGTTGAGGCCACCGGTTTCGGCAATCAGCGGTACGATCGGCCCGTCCTTGGCGGCGAGCGCCCGGTTGATCGCCCATGCCGTCTTCGTTGAACCGGTGAAGGCGACGCCCGAAAGTGCGGCATGCGCCGTGATCGCAGCACCGACATCAGGACCGCCGGGAACGAAAAGCAATACATCTTCCGGCACACCGGCCTTGTGGAACAGTTTGACAGCCTCATAGGCGATCAGCGGCGTCTGCGGTGCAGGCTTTGCCAGCACCGCATTGCCGGAAACGAGGGCTGCCGAAACCTCCCCGAGGAAGATCGCCAGCGGGAAATTCCAGGGCGAGATGCAGGCAAAGACGCCCCGCCCGCGCCAGAGGTAGCGATTGTCCTCGCCGGTTGGCCCCGGCATCTTGGTCACGGTGCCAAAAAGCCGGCGTGCCTCGCCGGCATAATAGCGGCAGAAATCCACGGCCTCCCGAACCTCTGCAACGCCGTCATCGAGCGTCTTGCCGGCTTCCGCAGCCAGCAGCACAAGCAGCCTGTCGCGGTTTTCCTCCATGAGATCGGCCATGCGCTCCAGCGCCGTTGCGCGCTCTTCGACGGAGCGACGCGACCACGTCTTGTAGCCCTTGGCGGCAACGGCAAAAGCCTTGTCGATGTCGACTGCACTGGCGTTGCGGACAGAGCCGACGGTCCTCGAATGGTCGGATGGCGAAATGACGGGCACATCCGCTCCGCTTGCAGCCACGCCGGGGATGAGCGGCGTAGCGGAAATGGCGGGAATACCCTTGCGGATACCGCCCATCAGCTTTTCAAGCGTCGCACGATGGCCGAATTCCAGCCCGGCGCTGTTCTTGCGCTTGCCGTAGAGCTGCAGCGGCATTGGGATCTTGCTGTTTCGCGCACTCGCACCGACATCGAATTGCAGCTTATCTGCCGGACGCTCCAACAGTGCCTTGATAGGTACGTTCTTGTCGCCGGCCATGGCGACGAAGGAGGAGTTGGCGCCATTTTCCAGAAGGCGGCGGACGAGATAGGCGAGCAGATCGCGATAACCTCCGACCGGCGCATAGATGCGGCAAGCGATGCGGTCGTTGGAGTTCATCAGGTGATTGTAAAGGCTCTCGCCCATGCCATGCAGGCGCTGGAATTCGAAGCCGGAACGATCATTGCCGGCAAGCTCCAGGATCGTGGAGACCGTCAGCGCATTGTGGGTGGCGAATTGCGGGAAGATACGCGCCCGCTTGGCAAGCATGTGCTGCGCGCAGGCGAGATAGGAAAGATCAGTCGCCTGCTTGCGCGTCCAGACCGGATAGTCGTCGAGCCCACGCTCCTGCGCCCGCTTGACCTCGGTATCCCAGTATGCGCCCTTGACGAGGCGCACCATCATGCGACGGCCGAGCGTCTCGCACAGTCCGTCGATATAGTCGATCACGGCGACCGCGCGTTTCTGATAGGCCTGGATCGCAAGGCCGAAACCATCCCAGCCGGCAAGCGACGGATCGGAAAAGACCGCAGCGATCACGTCGAGTGAAAGCTCCAGCCGATCGGCTTCCTCAGCGTCGATGGTAAAATTGAGCTGACACGCCCTAGCCATCTGCGCGAGCTTCAGGAGATCGGGCACGAGTTCCTTCATTACGCGGTCGCGGTGGGTGGCGAGATAACGCGGATGCAGCGCCGAAAGCTTGACGGAAATGCCCATGCAATCGGGCAGATCCTTGCCCTTGGCATTCTTTGCCATCCAGCCGCCGATCGCCTCGATCGCCGTGGCATAGGACTGCCAGTATCGTCTGGCGTCCTCAGCCGTACGCGCGCCCTCGCCTAACATATCGAAGGAGTGGCGATAGCCCCTCTCTTCGCTCTTGGCGGCGCGGTTCAACGCGTCCTTGATCGTCTCGCCGAGCACGAAATGATTGCCGAGGAAACGCATGGCCTGCTTGGTGGCATTGCGCACGGTCGGCAGGCCCATGCGCTTGACGAGGCCACGCACCACGCCTTCGGGCGTTTCGCCGGGGCGGATGATGCGGGCGGAAAGGCCGAGCGCCCAGGCCGATGCGGAGACGAACCAGCTATCGGCCTTTCCTTCATGCTCGCTCCAGCCGCCTTCTTTCAGCTTATCCTCGATCAGCTTGTCCTGCGTCAGTGCATCGGGCACGCGCAGCAGTGCTTCGGCAAGCACCATCAACGCCAGGCCTTCCTTGGTGGAAAGCCCGTACTCCCGCAGAAAATCTTCCACGCCGCCGATCGATCCGGAATTGTCTCGGATCGCCTCGATCATGCCGCCGGCACGCTTGTCGATTGCGGCATCCTGGGAGGCCGAAAAGCGCAGGCCTTCGGCAAAACCATGCAGCAGACGATCGTCGTCACCGGCAAATGGAGCGTTGAACGGCGCAAACGGCGTGGAAATCTGGGTTGGCATGAAGGGTTCTCCGTGATTTTAGCAACATAGCTGTTCATTCGTGGTGTTTTTCACTAAACTCACGCCAACCAACATCATCTTCGCCTACCGACCGCCCGAAAGGCCGCGAAAAATGAAAGAACTCGACCGTCTCGACCGCAAGATTCTCCGCGCACTGCAGAAGGAGGGTCGGCTTTCCAACATAGAGCTCGCCGAACGCGTCAGCCTGTCACCAACGGCGACGGCCGAACGCGTCAAACGGCTGACGCGGGAGGGCTACATCACTGGCTATATGGCGGTCCTTTCGCCGGAAAAGCTCGGCCGCAATCTCCTCGTCTTCGTGCAGGTAAAGCTCGACCGTACTACGCCTGACGTCTTTGATGCCTTTGCTGCGGCGGTAAAACGCAGCGATGACGTCATGGAATGTCATATGGTCGCCGGAGGCTTCGATTATCTTGTGAAGGCGCGCATGGCGGGGATGGAGGCCTATCGCCAGTTCCTCTCGGAGGTGATTCTGTCCCTTCCCGGCGTACGCGAAACACACACTTATGCGGTTATGGAGGAGGTAAAAGGCACCGCCCTTTTACCCGTGTAGCTCAAAAATCAACTTGAACGTGTTTTTTCACTGATTAATTTTTCACAAAATGAATTAATCAGCATGTGCTAAGTCAATTGGCACTAGCATGCGTGCGGATTTATGTATTTGATAGCGGTAACATGAAGACTTGCGGGGGCGTATAATGTCTTACATGACTACCTCTGAAAGGCAGTCATTGCTGTCGAGCGAACTGGCGGTGGCGCGCACGCGTGGCCTGTTCGCACAGGCACTCGGAAGAGTGGCCGCCGCTTTCGGTTTTGAGCACGTCACTCTGCTGAACGCGCCCTCGGCGGAAGATCTGCTGCTGAAGCCGCTGATCATCGAGAGTTCGTTGCCGGTTTCCTACATCAGAGATTTTGATCGCGGACATATGCTGCGTGCCTGTCCGTTTGCCGCCCGCATGAGGGAATCAGCCGTACCGCAAGTCTGGCACCTCAGCGATCCCGGCCATGCACAATCCTTTCCCGCCGACATCAGGAATTTGATGCTCCAGCGCGGCATGATGGCGGGTATCGCGATGCCGATCAACTCAGCCGATGGACAGCGCCTCGTCTTCTGGTTCGGCGGCGAACGCGCATCCCTCGGCCAAAGCGAGATCAACGAACTTGTGATGATCGTTCTCCACGCGCTGGACACCTACAACGCCGTCAAGCGCAATGAGGAAAGCGCTCATAGTGCGCTTTCGGCTCGTGAACTGGAGGTCGTACGCTGGACCGCACAAGGCAAGACCTCGATAGAGATCGGCCAGATCCTGGCACTCTCGGATCACACGGTAAATGCTTATATGACCAACGCAATTAAAAAACTCGATTGCGTCAACCGCACCCAGTTGGTAGCAAAAGCCATCCGATTGAAGCTGATCAACTGAGGAATCAGAAGAGAATCAGCGCGTCATCCCGAATTGGGGGGAAACCGTGCCTCTTCGTTTCGAACAGCCAGCCGTCGAGCATCGGCTGCAATCCCGTGCCCATATCGGAATCACCGATGCCGAAGCGCTGACGATGTTCGCCGCCTATCGCCTCTTTGGCTTCTGGCGGATGAACCTCGAGACGGGGCATTTCTTCGCCAGCGAAGACGTACACCAGATCTTCGATCTTCCCTACAGCGAAGGTCCGGTCAACCTGACCGAACTCATGTCGCGCATCCATGAGGAAGACCGGTTGCTGATCGCCGAAACCTTCGAGCAGGCGAGCCTCCACCGGGTCGGCTTCCACTATGTCTATCGGGTCGACAACCGACTCGGCGGCTACAAGATGGTACGCTCCGTCGGCAAGTTCCGCGACGACGCCAGCGGCGGCGGTATTGTCGGTATCACCTATGAATTCGTCGAGAAGCTGCGCATCGTCGGCTTCGAGGATGGCGGCGCTCCGCTTTAACCGTCGGGAAATAGCATTCTGGGCAGTCTAGCGGTCGAGCACCGCACGGATTTCAACCAGGTTCGAGCGCACTCTCAATATATAGAAGCCCATCGTGGCGAGATGGCTCGGCATGATCCAGCCGTCCTCCCGCCCGTTGGAAATGATCGCCGGCTGGATACGAAGTGCTGCCTGGAATTGCCGTGTCGTGCCAGCCCAGATTGCCCCAAGGTTTCGCTCCGACACAACCTGGGAGAAGTCCGCCTGCGCCGCCGAAAGAATCGCGTAATAAGCGTAGAGTTGTCCATAGGCGAACCAGAAGCGATCGTCGGCACGCGTATCGAACCAACCGCGATTGTGGTTTTCCGAGCGCTCGGCCAGCATGTCGGAGGTGCTGCCGAGATCGTTGGCGATACGATCGATGAACTGAATGAGGTTGTCGGCGCGGCCATCGAAGACCGCATTGCAGCCAGCCAGATCGGTATTGAACTTGCGCAGGCTATTGATCGCCGCACGATAATAGGCCGGTGTCGGCGTCTTAGGCCCGAAGGGGCTGAGGCCGAAATACCAGCTATATTCATCGAACTGCAGATTGCCGCGAGCGTTCTGCAGGTCATTGTTGATGCCGGACGTGCCGCGCACGCGGCCCAGCGTATCGACAAGCTCGACGGAGGTGCGGCGGACGGCCTGGTTGATACCGCGCTGGAAGGATGCCTTGTTGTCGAGGAAGGGCGTGTGATCCCAGTCTATGCCGAAGAAGCCCATCTTGTAGAGCACCATCGAGGATATCCAGGCATTCTGGTTGACGTTGAAATCCGTCAGATCGGCCGCGACATCGACGATTGCCGAGCGCTGGCAGGTCTTGGCAGCAGCCCCGTCAGCCGCCGGAATTTCCTGCCCAGCCGGCACCTTGCGTTCCGAAAGACGATACTTATTGACGAAGTCAGTATTGAAATTCGACCAGACCTGCGTCTGCCAGACGAAGTTGCCGTAGAGAACGACAAGAAGCACAAGGAAGGCGAGGATCGGCAGCCGGATCACCCAGGTCCGCCGCGCATACCATCCGTGCGCGGCCAGGAACGGCCAGAAGGCCCAGGCGGCAAAAAGGCGAACCCAGCGGCTGATCGTCTGGCCGATCAGTCTGAAAAAACCGGCAATCCGGTCAAGCATCGTCGTCTCCTGTCAGGCGGCGAAAACGGGGATATCCTTTTCATCCACATATGCGCTTGATCGCCCAAGTACAACAAGAGCCAAGGATATTTCGTCCCGAAGGATGCGCGGGCCAGACACGACAGGACGTGATACGCTTCCCCTCACCGCCCTGTCAGGAGCGCAACGAACGGAAGAATCCAAGTCCGAACATAGGGGATTTACGCACCACATCGATCAGCGGCGCATCGGACCGTTCCTCCGCATAGACGGGGAATTTGCGGGCGAATTCCTGGTCGGCGCGGCTTTTTCGCTGGACCAGATCCTGAGGTACCAGCATGCCCTTCTCGAAAAGCGCGATGGTTTCAGCGATGTCAGGAAAAAGCTCCGGTTTGATCCTCACCTTCATGCCGGGCCGGTCGGTATCGACCTGCGCCTGATAGATGATGAGCCGCTCCTCGGTATCGACCGAAAGCTTGCGGATGAGCACGTTGCAGCCGGCAATACGGCTGTTCAGCCTGTCAACGAAAGCCTGGAACATGCCGATGAAACGCTCGCGCCGCTGGCTCTCATCGCGCATCGCATGTTCCTCGACGGAAATGCGATCAGCCTCCGCTATCAGCGCCTGGCGCTCTGCCTCCATTTGCGCCCAATGCGCCTTATTGCCATAGACGCCTATGCGGCCCTGCGTGTTCAATGCCTTGGCATTGAGCTCCTTCATGCGCATCCGCGCAATATCGATCTCGTCGACCAGCCGCCGCCGATGCTCGACAATGTCGATAAGGCTCAGTTCGGCGCTCTTGTGACGCCCGATAAGGTATCGCCTCTGGCCTTTGAGCAGCGTCGCCAGAAGATCTGATTTCGTCAGCAGATCGAGCAGCTGTTCCACGACCGGCGCCTCGCGTACCCGCGCGCTGTGCATGCGCCACATGCGCTGGCGGGAAAACCATCCGGCTATCTTTTCGCGCCGCGTCAGCCCGCGAAAACTGTCAAGATCGGCCGAAACCTTTGATGTCAGCCGGTCGAGAGAGAAGACGAGTTCTGCAAGCAGCACATCGAGCGTGGCGCTGTCGTTGAAAAAGGCCTGGAAGCGCGCATTCTGTTCGAGGAAAATCTCGTCGGACGAGCGCCTCTCGCCGCCATCGAAGCCGGCGATGCAGGCGGCACAATAATCCGCCTCGCCGGCCATCGCCTCGGCAAGGCCGCGGGCGGCATCATACTGGCTATCAAAAGGCGGGCTTTTGCGCACCGGGCACTCCCAGAGAATCTCCGTCTTCCAGACTATTCGCTCGCCGCGTCAAAGAAAACAGGCGTCGATCCGTTCAAACCGGCTCGGCAATCCATTCACCGTTCATCGCATCGTCCCAATGGCGGCGACACAGCGAAACATACTTCTCGTTTCCGCCGACATCGATCTGCGCGCCCTCATGCAGCACCTTGCCCTCGGCATCGAGCCGCACGACCATGGTCGCCTTGCGCCCGCAATGGCAGATGGTGCGCACCTCGCGCATCTCGTCGGCAATCGCCAGCAGTTCCTGCGAGGCCGGAAAGAGTTTGCCCTGAAAATCCGTCCTCAGGCCGTAGACCATGACGGGAATGCCGAGCCTGTCGACCACGCGGGCAAGCTGCCAAACGTGCTCGCGCGTCATGAAATGCGCCTCATCGAGGAAAACGCAGGAGATCGGCTGCCCTCCGCCGCTAAGCGTCTGAACCAGAGCATAGAGATCGCTGTCGTTTTCGAAGGGGATGGCCTCTGCTTCCAACCCAATGCGCGAACCGATGACGCCACGCCCGACCCGGTCGTCGAAGGCCGCAATCAAGAGAACCGTGCGCATTCCGCGCTCCTGATAATTGTAGGAGGCCTGCAGCAGCATCGTCGACTTGCCGGCGTTCATCGTCGAGTAGTTGAAATAGAGTTTTGCCATCGGATTCTCCTTGTCTGGCTTCTTGGAAGGTGGAGAACACAAAGAAAAGCCCCGACAAATTGATAATCACAGGAAATCCTGGCATCGAAATCGCCAAAAACCTGGAAGTTCAGGCATTCTCAAAAAACGCCGGGGCGTCGCAATCACAGTGGCCGGAACGCCGCAAACGCGCCGAGATCGCTTGTAAAACTGGTCTATTGATGGTTGGCTTGGGAACGTAAGACTGGGAGTCTAAAATGAAAACAACAAGCGCATTCAAACTCGTTACCGTAACCGCAGTCGCCGCCCTCTCCGTGGCGACCGCCGCCTTCTCCGCAGACCCTGAAAGCTGCTCCACCGTCCGTCTTTCGGACATCGGCTGGACGGACGTCACGTCGACCACGGCGACCGCCTCTCTGCTCCTCAAGAAGCTCGGCTATGAAACCGACATCAAGGTTCTCTCCTTGCCGGTCACCTATACCTCGATGAAGAACAAGGACATCGACGTCTTCCTCGGCAACTGGATGCAGTCCCAGAAGGCGGATATCCAGCCCTATCTCGACGACAAGTCGGTCGAGTCCTACGGGCCGAACCTCGTCGGCGCCAAGTACACGCTGGCGACCAATGCCAAGGGTGCGGAACTCGGCATCAAGGACTTCAAGGATATCGCTGCTCACAAGGGTGATCTCGATGGCAAGATCTACGGCATCGAGCCCGGCAATGACGGCAACCGCCACGTCATCGACATGATCGACAAGAACACCTTCGGCATGAAGGAGATGGAACTTGTCGAATCCTCCGAGCAGGGCATGCTGGCGCAGGTCGCCCGCGCCGAGAAGGATGGCAAGCCCATCGTCTTCCTCGGCTGGGAACCGCATCCGATGAATACCAACTTCAAGATGACCTATCTGTCGGGTGGAGATGATACTTTCGGACCGAATTTTGGCGGCGCCGAAGTCTATACCAACGTGCGTGCCGGCTATCTCAGCGAGTGCCCGAACGTCGGGACATTGATCAAGAATCTCAAGTTCTCCCTGAAAATGGAGAACGAGATCATGAACAAGATCCTCAATGACGGCGAAGATCCGGAAAAGGCAGCGGGCGAATGGCTGAAGGCCAATCCGTCCACGGTTGAACCCTGGCTCGCCGGCGTCAAGGCCCGCGATGGCAGCGGCGACGGCCTCGCAGCCGTCAAGTCCGGCCTCGGCCTCTGATGAAATGACCGGGGCGGATTTGCCGCCCCGTTTTCGTTTTCATCCCGATCTTCGTTCTCAAAAAGACAGGCGCGCCTCGTGAATTGGATCACTGACGCTAAAATTCCCATTGGCCCCTGGGCCAAATCCTTTGTCGATTGGCTGACATCGAACGGCGACTGGTTTTTCAACCAACTCTCCGCCCTGTTGTCGTACGTCATTAATGCCTTGCTTTTCGTGCTGCAGACGCCCAATCCGCTGGTTGCCGTCCTTGCCATCAGCCTCCTCGCCTGGTGGCTGCGCCGGTCGATAGCAGTTGCGGTCTTCACCTGTCTTGGGCTGCTGCTCATCATGAACCAGGGCTACTGGAAGGAGACGACGGAAACACTGGCGCTCGTGCTCGCCGCGACCTTCGTCAGCATGGTGGCCGGCATTCCGCTCGGCATTGCGGCTGCCCGCCGCGCCTGGATCTATGCCGCCATGCGGCCCGTCCTGGACCTCATGCAGACCATTCCAACCTTCGTTTATCTCATTCCAGCACTTATCCTTTTCGGCCTCGGCATGGTGCCTGGCCTGATCGCAACCGTCATCTTCGCGATTCCCGCTCCCATCCGCCTCACTCGTCTCGGCATCATCTCGACGCCCCCCTCCCTCGTCGAGGCCGCCGTCGCTTTCGGCGCGACGCCGGTGCAGGTTCTTCGCAAGGTCGAGCTGCCCTTTGCAACGCCGCAGATCATGGCCGGTCTAACACAGACCATCATGCTCTCCCTCTCGATGGTCGTCATCGCCGCCCTCGTTGGCGCTCCCGGTCTCGGCGTGCCGGTCGTGCGTGCCTTGAACACCGTCAACATCGCCAAGGGTTTTGAGGCCGGCTTCTGCATCGTCATCCTGGCAATCATTCTGGACCGCATGTTCCGCACAGCAGGCGAAGGAGACGTCGCATGACTGCGGTTAGTTTCAACGACGTTAGCATCATCTTCGGCGACCGGCCGGAAACAGGGCTCGCCATGGTCGACCAGGGTCGCTCACGCGACGAGATCGGCGCCGAGACCGGCCTCGTTCTCGGCGTCGCCAATGCCTCGCTGACGATAGAGGAAGGCGAAATCCTCGTGCTGATGGGCCTCTCGGGTTCCGGCAAGTCGACGCTCCTGCGGGCCGTCAACGGACTTGCGCCCGTCGTGCGCGGCGACGTCGCCGTCTCCACGGCAACGGGGCCGGTAAACCCCTACAAATGCAATGCCAAGGCGCTGCGCGACCTGCGCACGCATACGGTCTCCATGGTGTTCCAGCAGTTCGCCCTGCTGCCCTGGCGCACCGTTGCCGAGAATGTCGGTTTCGGCCTCGAACTCTCGGGCGTGCGGGAAGCCGAGCGCAAGAGCCGGGTCGGCGAACAACTCGAACTCGTCAACCTGACGAAATGGGCGGACCGCAAGGTCAACGAACTCTCCGGCGGCATGCAGCAGCGCGTCGGCCTTGCCCGCGCATTTGCCACCGGTGCTCCGATCCTGCTGATGGACGAGCCGTTCTCCGCGCTCGATCCACTGATCCGCACACGACTGCAGGACGAGCTGCTGGAATTCCAGCGGCGACTGAAGAAGACCATCCTCTTCGTCAGCCACGATCTCGATGAGGCCTTCCGCATCGGCAATCGCATCGCCATCATGGAGGGTGGGCGGATCATCCAATGCGGAACGCCGCAGGAAATCGTCAAGAATCCGGCCGATCAGTATGTTGCCGACTTCGTGCAGAACATGAACCCAATCAACATGCTGATGGCCTCTGACGTCATGCAGCCCGGGCTGGGCGATGCGGCAATCGGCATGTCGGTCAGCGCCACTGCGCGCCCCACGACGCCGCTTGTCGATATCCTCGACGCCCTCTCCCGACAGCCCGGCAGTATCGGCGTAGTCGACAACGGCCAGATCGTCGGCACGATCTCGGCGCAGGATGTCGTCACCGGCCTCACGCGGCACAAGCGGAAGGAATAAAGCATGTCGCGCAAAAGTGTGCAGCGGTTTTGCGATAGCGACATGCATCAACCAAAGAACTAAAGCGAGGCAAGCGAATCCTAGAGATCGCGACGCGCTTTAGACTTGATCCTTTCACTCCGCTTTGCAACATGGCGGATATGACAGAACCATCCTCCAAGCTCCGCGAAACCGACGATGAGGCCCGCAAACTCGCACGCACCCTGCTGCGCTCCGCCCGCTATGCGGCCCTCGCCGTTCTCGATCCTGAAACCGGCTTTCCCTTCGCAAGCCGGGTTCTTCTCGGCACTGACATAGACGGCGTGCCCATCATTCTCGTTTCCGCGCTCTCTACTCACACGAAGGCGCTCGCCGCCGATGCCAGAGCCTCGCTCCTGACCGGCGAGCCTGGCAAGGGCGATCCGCTCGCCCATGCCCGCCTGACGACCCAATGCCGTGCGGAACAGGTGGAGCGGGATACGCCCCTCCACGCGCGCATCCGCACCCGTTTTCTCAATCGTCACGCCAAGGCGAAACTCTATATCGATTTCCCGGATTTCCGTTTCTTTCGCCTCATCCCGCAATCGGCCAGCCTTAATGGCGGATTCGGCCGTGCTTACATTTTAGACGGCAGCGATCTCGTGATTCACTCGGAGGCAAATGATGACATCGCCGAAAAAGCTGACGCTGCAGTGCAAGATTTAGTAGCGCGCCATCCGACTCTGATGACAGCGCTGGCATCTAGGCTAAAGGCGCCCGAAGCAGGTCCCTGGCACATATGTGGGGTGGATTCCGCGGGTTTTGATATGATTTCAGGTGACTTATTGTTGCGTTGCGAGTTCGACATACCCGCGGAGGATTTGGATCACATTTGTTCAAACATATCTAAAATAGCATACCTGATACCTTAAATTTAGGTATATACAATCTTCAAGCCCAATTGCTAGTTTTTGACGTCAGTCAAAGAACCGTCTGACGGCCTGTGCCTGTACGGATGATGTACGTTTCGCATTAGGAAGAAAAAATATGGAAACCTCTGATTTGGCCGATCACACCAATGTGGCGGCAGCTTTATTATCGGCCATGGCCAACCCCAAGCGTTTGCTGATCCTCACCAGCCTGGTAAAGGGAGAAGTGCCTGTCGGCGTTCTCGCGACCCAGGTCGGCCTGAGCCAGTCGGCCCTCTCCCAGCATCTGTCGAAATTGCGCGCTCAGAAGCTGGTCAAGACCCGTCGCGATGCACAGACGATCTATTATTCCAGCAACTCCGAGCCGGTCATGAAAATCCTTGCAACACTCGAGGATATCTACGCGACACAGAACCGGAGTAGGTCTGCAGCCTGATGTTAGCGCTGACATGATGTCAGTCTGAGCAGTATCGGAGGAGATGTTTCCTCCGATACTGCTCACGCTATTTCAGCTCGTGAAGCGTTGGAGACCGGCAATTCGCGAGAATTGCCGGTCTCTTTTGGTTGCGAAAAGCGGGCTTAGCTGCCCACCACTTCATTGTTGCCGCGGGTCAGCACGACGAGCGACGGACGAGCCGGTACGCCCGGCTTGAAGTCCGGCCAACTGGTGCCGGCATCTTCCATCGAGGTCGCATCTTCGTTGTCGGCCATGCGCAATTCGCCCGGATGCTGGACCGAGAGGAAGACGCTGGAGCCGTCGGACGTGAAGGTCGGCGAGCAGGTCTCCGAACCGACAGGGGCGATATAGATGAGCTTCGGCAGGGCGCGGCCCGGACCTTCCGTATCCATCACATAGACGGAATCGGCGATGCCTTCCGGTGGCGGACCGTCGGTGGTCACCCAGAGGCGGCCTGCCGGATCGACGGCAAGGTTGTCGGGATCGGTGAACCAGCCAGCCGAGGTGGTCGCCGGGTGAAACATTGCCTGGTCTTCCAGCTTAGCCGGATCGCCGCAAAGAATGAAAACGTCCCATTTGAAGCTTTCGGCCGCATAATCCGGCTTGTCCGGGCCGCCGGGCGTCACCAGTTCCAGCAGATGCCCATGCGGGTTCGGCCCGCGCGGATTGGCGACGTTGACCTGTTCCTTCTCGTCGTCACCCTGCCCCTTCGGCAGGCGGTCTTCGTTCTCGGTCATGGCAACATAGAGCTTGCCGGTGCCGAGATGCGGGATGAAGCCTTCCGGCCCATCCATCGGCGTAGCACCTACGAGGTCCGCGGCAGCGCGCGTGGCGAGAACCACGTCTGCCTGCGTCTTGAAGCCGGCTTCCGCCGTCAGCGGGCCTTCGCCGGCGACCAGCGGGATCCAGCGCATCGTGCCGTCGCTTTCGAACTTGGCGACCGACAGCGTACCGTGGTCGAGCAGGTCCTTGTTGGCGGCGCGATCATTGGGGTTCCACGGATCGCGGGTGACGAAGCGGTAGATATATTCGAAATCGTCATCATCGCCCATGAACACCACGACGCGTCCGTCAGGGGCGACGCAACATTGCGCGCCTTCATGCGTCATGCGGCCGAGCGACGTGCGCTTGACCGGCTTTGCCGAGGGATCGAACGGATCGATTTCGACGACCCAGTCGAAGCGCATCCATTCATTCGGCTCCTCCTCGAACTTGAAGCGCGGCTCGACGCGGCTGACGGAATAGATGTCGTTCTCATCCTCGTCCCAGCCCTGTCGCTCGACCAGTTTCTGGTTCGCCAGCTTGGTATAGTCGCCGGCAAAAACGTCCATTGCGCCTTCTTCGCCCGAGAGCATCGTGCCCCAAGGCGTGATACCGCCATTGCAGTTCGAGATCGTGCCGAAGACCATCGTGCCGGTCGGGTCAGCCTTGGTCTTGAGGCGATCGTCGCCGGCGGCCGGGCCGGAAATGCCGATTTCCGTGCTCATGTGGATGCGGCGGTTATATTTGCCGTCCTTGACGACCTGCCACCGGTTGCCGTCCTTGCGCACTTCGAAAACCGAGACGCCGACAGCGGCCATCACCGCCCGGATCTGGTCCTCGGTCATCTTCTCACGATAATTGTCCGCCGTCAGTCCCGGGAACATCAGGAAGGGCGTGGCATATTCATGGCTGACGACCATCAGGCCATGATCGGAGCTCTTCTCGCCCCAGGGCAGCGGCAGGAACTGCGTGAAATCGTTGTTGTAGCCGAACTGGCGCTCGGCGGTCTTGCCGTCGAGCTTGGCGACATCGAATTCCGGGCTGTCGTTGAAGAGTGCGTCACCCCAGCGAATGAGGATCTGGCGCTCGTAACCATCAGGCCAGTGGTCGGCAGCGTCACGCACACGCTTCAGTTCGGGGAAAGTAAGCGTCGACTCGGCGGCTTCAGCCTTCCTTGCTTCGAGCGCCGGCGCAAAAGCGGCTGCACCCATGGCTGCGATGAAGCCCTTCAGAACGGTACGGCGACGAACGCCTTCTTCGAGAATGGTGCCGTAGCTCGGCGCAAATGCACGCCGCGGATTGGGACGCGGTCTGGTCTTCTGGCGGTCCGTCATGACTACCTCCGGTAAAATGGTTGAATTTCAAGGAAATGAATGGAATGCCCTCGGCCATTGTGGCCATCGATTTTTGTAGCGATGCCGGGCGAAGGATTGATGACGCCCGACGTGTCCGGGAACATCAGAAGGCGACGCTTCTCTGGCTTGACGCCTTGCCGGGCGCTGATAATTTGACCGGGCAGTAAAAATATAATCGGCGCCAAGCTTAAAACGGGAACGGCCTCCCCAACGGCCAGGAGAACAGCATGTCCAATCGCCTGAATGCAACGCCAAACGACCTTCGCGCCTTTTGGATGCCCTTTACCGCGAACCGTCAGTTCAAGAAGGAACCGCGCCTCTTCGTGGGTGCGAAGGATATGTATTACCAAACCCATGACGGCCGTCAGGTTCTGGACGGTACGGCTGGCCTCTGGTGCGTGAATGCCGGACACTGCCGCCCGAAGATCACCGAAGCGATCCGCGAGCAGGCGGGCGAACTCGACTACGCCCCGGCCTTTCAGCTCGGCCATCCCAAGGCTTTCGAACTCGCGAACCGCCTGGTCGACATCGCACCCGAGGGCATGAACCATGTCCTCTATACCAATTCCGGTTCTGAATCGGTCGAAACGGCGCTCAAGGTGGCGCTCGCCTATCACCGCGTGAAGGGCAATGGCTCACGCTTCCGCCTGATCGGCCGCGAGCGTGGCTATCACGGCGTCAATTTCGGCGGCATCTCCGTCGGCGGCATCGTCACCAACCGCAAGATGTTCGGCACGCTGCTGACCGGCGTCGACCACATGCCCCACACTCATCTGCCCGGCAAGAACAACTTTACCCGCGGCGAACCCGAGCATGGCGGCGATATCGCCACCGAACTCGAGCGCATCGTCACCCTGCATGACGCGTCCACCGTCGCCGCCGTCATCGTCGAGCCGGTCGCCGGCTCCACCGGCGTTCTCATTCCGCCGAAGGGCTATCTGCAGAAGCTGCGTGAAATCTGCACCAAGCACGGCATCCTGCTGATCTTCGATGAAGTCATCACCGGATTCGGCCGCCTCGGCGCACCCTTCGCCGCTCAGTATTACGACGTGAAGCCCGACATCATCACCACCGCCAAGGGTCTGACCAACGGCGTCATCCCGATGGGCGCCGTCTTCGTGACCTCGGAAATCCATGATGCCTTCATGAACGGCCCCGAGCACATGATCGAGTTCTTCCACGGTTATACTTATTCCGGGAACCCGATCGCTTCGGCCGCAGCACTTGCGACGCTCGACACCTACAAGGAAGAAGGCCTGCTGACCCGCGCAGCCGAGCTTTCCGACTACTGGGCCGACGCGCTGCACTCGCTCAAGGATTGCCCCAACGTCATCGACATCAGAAATACGGGCCTCATCGGCGCCATCGAGCTCGACCCGATCGCCGGCGAGCCGACCAAACGCGCCTTCACGGCCTTCCTCAAGGCTTACGAAGGCGGCCTGCTGATCCGCACGACGGGCGACATCATCGCGCTCTCCCCGCCGCTGATCATCGAGAAGAAGCACATCGACGAACTCTTCGGCAAGCTGCGCACGATCCTGCAGAACAATATCTGAACTCGATCATCCTGATTGAATTTAAGGGCGAGGCTCAGGCCTCGCCCTTTCTTTTGATGTCGGCGACCTCGATCGTGTTATCGGTCTCCGGTGTGAGGGATTTCCTGCAGACAGGGCAAATCAACCCAATGGAGATCCTATGCAAAGACTTGCCATCCTTCTCTCCTTCGCCCTGCTGCTGGCACCCGCGGCACATGCCGGAACCGGCTTTCGCAAAATCACCCTGCCCGGCAAAAACGCCGATCGCCCTATCCATGTCAGCATCTGGTATCCAACGGCATCGAACGTTACCCCGGTCCTTCTCGGCGAAACGCCAGCCTTTATCGGCCAGCCCGTCATTAGGGATGCCGCACCCATGACCGGCCCGCATCCACTGGTCGTTCTCTCCCACGGCTACGGTGGCAGCTGGCGCAACCTCGCCTGGCTCGCCGCCGACCTCGTGAATGCGGGCTATGTGGTCGCCGCCCCCGATCATCCAGGAACGACCACATTCGACATGCGAAAGCCTGACGCCATCGCACTCTGGAAGCGCCCCGGCGACCTCAGCCGCACGATCGATGCTCTGCTCGACAATCCTGATCTGACGGGCGGCGTGGCGTCCGATCGGATTGCCGCCATCGGCCATTCGCTCGGCGGCTGGACAGTCGTCGAACTGGCGGGCGGCCGCTTCGATGCAGCCAGGGTGACGAGGAACTGCATGGCTGAATTCAGCCCGATCTGCACAATATTTGAGGCGCTCGGCATCGGGCGCGATGCCTCCTCCAGTGCGGCGCTGGCAGCCGATCTCAGCGACCCGAGAATCCGTGCCGTCGTGACGCTCGACCTCGGACCCGGTCGTGGGCTGACACCAGAGAGCCTGGCGGCAATCCATGTTCCCGTCATGGTGCTGGGTGCTGCTGACGACGTCGATGGAGACACGGCAACCAAGGCGGACATAGCCGCCACGAACAAGGATTCCAGCTACCTTGCCCGCTATCTGCCCCCAACGACGACCACCTACACTCTTATCCCCGGATCGCTGCATTTCAGCTTCATGCAACCCTGCAAGCCCGGCGCAGCAGAACTGATCGAGAAGGAAGCGCCAGGGGAGAGCATCGTCTGCCGGGATGGCGTCGGCGCAGATCGCGGAACGATTCACCGGCAGGTTTCCAACATGATCACGGATTTCCTGGGAAAGGCGCTCGCCGATCAATAGAGTAGCTTCCTTGTCCTGCGCGCTTTCGGGGTGCCACGGATCACGAAGAAACTCGGCCTGCGGCGGATCAGATCCCCGCAGGCCTTGTGTGACGAGACAGATACGCTCAGGAAACGGAGGCGATCGACAGGCAGAGGGCGAATTTTTTGACGAGCCGGCGATCGAAATGCCCTTCATTGGCCAGCATCCAGCTCAGCGCCTCCTTCGCGCTCCACGCAGCCTTGTAGGGGCGCGCCGAAGTAACGGCGTCATAGACATCGCAAATCGCGGCGAGACGTGCGTGAAGGCTGATCTCGCCGTGGGAGAGCTTGCGCGGATAACCCTTGCCGTCAATGCGCTCGTGATGGTTCAGGCAGACGTCGAGGACGATTTCCGGCATGCCCTCCTGGCGCGACAGGATCGCATGCCCTTTCGCCGGATGATCTCGGATCAATTGGATCTCGTCCTCATTCAGGCGTCCTTCCTTGTTGAGCACTTCAAGAGGAATTTCGAGCTTACCGACATCATGCAATAGCCCGGCCGTGCCGAGCGTCTGCACCAGTTCCTCGTTCAGTCCGAGATGACGGCTGAAAAGGATCATCAAGGCACTGACCGAAAGGGAATGCAGAAAGGTTACTTCGTCCTTGGATTTCAGCCGGGTAACGCTGATGAAGACGGCCGGGTGGTCATCCATTGATTTGGAAACGGAGGAAATTACCGGCTCGACCTGATCGACGCCGATCGCATCTCCGCCCTGCAGCCGACCGAAGACATTTTCCAGCACCTCGACCGATTTCTGAATGGTCTCGCGCACTGCCCTGACGTCGATCTCGATCTTATGTGAGGTGTTCCTGACATCGAGGCCCTTGGTCGTGTTGATCACGACGCCCGTATCCGCGCACTCGTTAAGCTTCAGCGTATCACTCTCACGTCGCAGTAAGAACCGTCGCCGAGATAGAAGAGGATCTTGCCAGATGCCCTCGACCATCTCGATGAACATTCCGGTTCGTACCTGCCTGGCTTCAATACGCTTGAGCATCCAGATATCTGTTCCCGTTATATGCCTGCATCGATAAATCGGATACTTTTTCGCACCGCAATAAATACTAGGGAATGATAGTTATATTGGGATTCTTAGAATCAATTGTTAACTCGCTAAAACAGTAAAACCAAAACAGCGGTCAGCGGCGTCATTACCAGATATCTGCTTATCCGCAGCCGTAGATATGCTCTGTCGGGCACAGCTTCGCCTCGACTTTCTGCAAAGGTTGCAAGTCATTTACGGCTAAAAGCATGCGGTCGGAAAAATCTCGGCCGGACACTTGCAGATTGAGACTGCCCTGACACCGTCGTGGCAAGCCGAGGAATGGTCGCGACAACGCAGACCGAAAATTGCGGGAAATGGACTGAAAAATCAAAAAAATCGCACGCAATCTTTCCAGATTTGGCGAAAATGATCCCGATCTTGTTATCAACTTGCGGAATCTTCCCGAAATTTCTAGAAATCTTGCCATGCGCTGGGCGAGCCAAATATGGCCGCGAGGCTCATTGATCGCGCAGCTTTTCCTCGTCTTTGGCACGCTCCCAAAGGGAGCGCTGACAAGAAACGGCCTGCGCGGCAAGCAACCGGTGGTCGAAGACGACCCTACCCAAGGAGACAGAACATGACCCTGAAGACTCTGACGGCGACGCTCGTCGCCTCGCTGGCATTTGCACCGCTCGCGCATGCGGATATCACCATCGGCCTCATCGCGCCGCTGACCGGTCCGGTGGCAGCCTATGGCGACCAGGTGAAGAACGGCGCGCAGACCGCCGTCGACGAAATCAACAAGAACGGCGGCATTCTTGGCGAGAAGGTCATTCTCGAACTCGCTGACGACGCTGGCGAGCCGAAGCAGGGCGTTTCCGCTGCAAACAAGGTTGTCGGTGAAGGCATCCGCTTCGTCGTAGGCCCGGTCACCTCGGGCGTTGCCATCCCGGTTTCCGACGTTCTGGCCGAAAACGGCGTGCTGATGGTCACTCCGACTGCAACAGCACCTGACCTGACCAAGCGTGGCCTGACCAACGTTCTGCGCACCTGCGGCCGCGACGACCAGCAGGCCGAAGTCGCCGCCAAATACGTTCTCGAACACTTCAAGGACAAGCGCATCGCCATCATCAACGACAAGGGCGCTTACGGTAAAGGTCTCGCAGACGCCTTCAAGGCAACGCTGAACGCCGGCGGCATCACCGAAGTCATCAACGACTCCATTACGCCTGGCGACAAGGACTTCTCCGCTCTGACCACCCGCATCAAAGCCGAGAAAGTCGATCTCGTCTATTTCGGTGGCTACCACCCGGAAGGCGGTCTGCTCGCCCGCCAGCTCCATGACCTCGCCGTCAACGCGCAGATCATCGGCGGCGACGGTCTCTCCAACACCGAGTTCTGGACGATCGGCACGGATGCCGCAGGCGGCACGCTGTTCACCAATGCTTCGGACGCCACCAAGAGCCCGGACTCCAAGACCGCTGCCGATGCGCTCGCCGCCAAGAACATTCCGGCCGAAGCCTTCACGCTGAACGCCTATGCTGCCGTTGAAGTCCTGAAGGCTGGCATCGAAAAAGCCGGCAGCGCCGAGGACGCGGAAGCCGTTGCGGCTGCCCTGAAGAGCGGCGACCAGATCCCGACCGTCATCGGCAAGCTCACCTATGGCGAAACCGGCGACCTCTCCTCGCAGAGCTTCTCGCTCTACAAGTGGGAAGGCGGCAAGATCGTTGCTGCCGAGTAATCGAGCGAATGGAACATGCGACCGGGCGCCAATGGCGCCCGGTTTTGTTTGCGGGCATCGAATCCGCGAACAGATGCGCTATAACTCG